>REEE01000058.1 GCA_007695245.1 Candidatus Competibacteraceae bacterium
CCGGGCCCCGGGGGACCGACCGCCCCGCCCCCGCCGCGTCCGGGCCGCGCGCGGGGGCGGCGGCACCCCCGAACGGCGCGCCGTCGCCGTGGGCGGACCCCGCACCCGCGGCCCCGCGCGATTCGGGGGCGCCGGGGCCGCCCGACCTGCGCCCGGCGGTCCGCGCCGCCCTGGGCGAACTGGTCGCCAGCCCGGCGTTCAACGTCCCGCACGGCGACGGCTGGCACGTCCACGGGGCCTTCTGGGTGGCCGCCAAACCCTTCGCCGAGCGCCTGCTGGCCCGGCCCGAACTCCGCGACCGCTCCGGACCCGACCGCCGCCGGACCCTCTACCGCGACCTGGCGGCCCAGGGCTTGCTCCTGCCGCACGGCGCGCAGCCGGTCTGGACGCTGCTCGTCGGCGCGCCCGGCCAGCCCCGCCGCCGCTACGCCTCGGCGCTCAAACTGCCGGCCGCGTTGTATGCGGGCGCCGCTCCCTGCCCGGTCTATTCGGGAACCCTCGGCGAGGCGCGCGCCCCCGAGACGCGGCGGGGTCGGCGGCCAGACCCGCCTGTTGGATGACGTCGGCTGGGTTCACGATCATCGGCTCCAGGCGAAGCGCCCGCGAAAGCGCCGCCGGATCGCGCCTGGAACCGGTGAAGCAGGCTCGGTTCTCCGGGGGCACGGGGTGGACAGGCTTAAAAAACGACCGTCGGCACCGGGGTCGACCCCTTTTGCACGTAGGTTTTGAAATCGCGCAAGTGCTGGATGTCAAAATCGATGCTGGCCAGGACGTCGGGCCGCGAGAGCGCATTGAATTCCGTGTTGAAAACGGTCTGGGTCATGTCGATGGCGGTGGCGGGCAAGATCAACGCCCGAACCCGACCCGTGGCCCCTTGAAAGTTATTTTAATGGGTCAGGATTATTTCAGTACCATTCGCCTGTTGAGACAGACCCACTCATTCCTGATCGGGTGATTGATGATGAGGAGTTTCCGAGACGGCGATCGACGGGGATCCTTGCGCCCTCGTCGGGGACGCGAACGGCGGCGTTTTGGTTGACCACCGATCAGGCGTGCATACTCCGATTTTTTGAAGGGAACGCAGGCAATGCCGACCAACAGCAAGGAGCCGCTTTCGAGTCATCTCTGGGAGGCGGCCAATATTCTGCGCGGACCGGTCGACGCGGCCGACTTCAAGACCTACATCTTCCCGCTGCTGTTCTTCAAACGGCTCTCCGACGTTTATGACGAGGAGGTTGCCGTGGCCCTGGAAGAGTCCGACGGCGACGTGGCATTCGCCCAGTTCCCCGAGAACCACCGCTTCCAGGTTCCGGAGGGCTGCCACTGGCAGGATGTCCGGGCCAAGAGCGCCCATATCGGCCATGCGCTGCAGAAGGCCATGCGCTGCATCGAGCGGGCCAACCCGGACACCCTGCACGGCATCTTCGGCGACGCCCAGTGGACCAACAAGGACCGCCTTTCGGACGCGCTGCTCAAGGATCTGATCGAGCACTTCTCGTCGCTCGACCTGGGCAACGAGCACTGCAAGGCGGACATTCTCGGCCAGGCCTATGAATACCTGATCAAGAAGTTTGCCGACCTGACCAACAAGAAGGCCGGCGAATTCTATACCCCGCGCTCCGTGGTCGCGCTGATGGTCCGCATCCTTGCGCCCGAGGCCGGAGAAACCATCTATGACCCGGCCTGCGGAACCGGCGGGATGCTCCTCGAGGCGCTGCACCATGTCAAAGCGCACGGCGGCGACGAGAACCTCATGCTGGGCAAGCTCTACGGCCAGGAAAAGAACCTGACCACCTCCGCTATCGCCCGAATGAACCTCTTTCTCCACGGCGCGGAAGATTTCCACATCGAACGCGGCGACACGCTGCGCTCGCCCGCCTTTTATTCGGGCGACAGCCTCGCCACCTTTGACTGCGTGATCGCCAATCCTCCCTTCTCCCTCGAAAAATGGGGGGACGACGTCTGGATCAACGACCCCTACGGCCGCAACTTCGCCGGACTGCCGCCCGCCAAATCCGGCGACTTCGCCTGGGTCCAGCACATGATCAAGTCCATGGCCCGCAAGACCGGCCGCATGGCCGTGGTGCTTCCCCACGGGGTGCTGTTCCGCATGTCCAAGGAAGGCGAGATCCGGCGCAAGCTGTTGGAAACGGACAGCCTCGAAGCGGTGATCGGCCTCGGGCAGAACATTTTCTACGGCACCGGCCTCGCGCCTTGCGTGCTGGTCTTCCGGGACCGCAAGCCCAAGGCCCACCGCCAGAAGGTGCTGTTCATCGACGCCTCGAAGGAATTCAAGACCGGGCGCGCCCAGAACGAGCTGCTGCCCGAACACGTCGACCACATCCACCGCTGGTACGAGGGCTATCAGGACGTGGAAGGGATCTGCCGGGCCGTCACGCTCGACGAAATCCGCGAGAACGATTTCAACCTGAACATCCCCCGCTATGTGGAGCCGGTGATCGAGGAAGAATCCACGACCATCGATCGGGCCATCGCCAACCTCAAGGAATCGCTGCGGGCGGCGTATGCGGCCGAGGATCGGCTAAAAGGACTGCTCCAGCGCGAGGGGTTGCTGTGATGAAGAACAAACCCGTTTCCCAATCGGCGCTGGAGTCCTACCTCTGGGGCGCGGCCACCTTGCTGCGCGGCACCATCGACGCCGGGGACTACAAGCAGTTCATCTTCCCGCTGCTCTTCTACAAGCGCCTGTGCGACGTGTACGACGAGGAACTGGCCGAGGCGCTGGAGGAATCCGGCGGCGATCAGGAATACGCCGCGCTGCCCGAGCAGCACCGCTTCCAGATCCCGGAGGACGCCCATTGGAAGGCCACCCGCACCCAGGTCAAGCACGTGGGCAAGGCCATCCAGGACGCCCTGCGGGCCATTGAGACGGCCAATCCCGACACTCTGTACGGGGTGTTCGGCGATGCCCAGTGGACCAACAAGGACCGCCTGCCGGACCCCATGCTGCGCGAGCTGATCGAGCACTTCAGCGGGCAGACGCTGTCGCTCGCCAACTGCCCGGAGGATGAGCTGGGCGTGGGCTACGAGTTTCTGATCAAGAAGTTCGCCGACGATTCCGGCCACACCGCCGCGGAGTTCTATACCAACCGCACCGTGGTTCATCTGATGACCGAGATGCTCGAACCCAGTCCGGGTGAGTCGATCTATGACCCCACCTGCGGTTCGGCGGGCATGCTGCTGTCCGCCGTCGCCCATCTGAAACGTCGGAACAAGGAGTGGCGGAACCTGCGGCTGTTCGGTCAGGAGCGCAACCTGCTCACCTCGGCCATCGGCCGGATGAACCTGTTCCTGCACGGCATCGAGGACTTCCGCATCGTCCGGGGCGATACCCTGGCCCGTCCGGCCTTCGTCGAAGGCGACCGGCTCATGCGGTTCGACGTGGTCCTGGCCAATCCGCCGTATTCCATCAAGCAGTGGGACCGCGCTGCCTGGGCCGCCGATCCGTGGGGCCGGAATCTCTACGGCACTCCGCCCCAGGGTCGCGCCGACTACGCCTTCTGGCAGCACATCATCAGGAGCATGAACGAAAAAAGTGGCCGCTGCGCCATCCTGTTCCCACATGGCGTCCTCTTCCGCAACGAAGAGCGGGCGATGCGCGAAAAGCTGGTCGCCCACGACGTGGTGGAGTGCGTGCTGGGCCTCGGCCCCAACCTGTTTTACAACTCGCCCATGGAAGCCTGCGTCGTCATCTGCCGGACGAACAAGCCCAGGGAGCGCCGGAACAGGGTGCTCTTCATCAACGCGGTGAACGAGGTGACCCGCGAGCGGGCGCAGAGCTTCCTCACCGACGACCACCTCCAGCGCATTGTCGCCGCCTACCAGGCTTTCGGCGACGAGGACGGCTTTGCCCGGGCGGTCGGCAACGCCGAGATCCGGGAGAAAGGCGGCAACCTCAGCATCCCGCTCTACGTGCGGGCGCAACCGACCGCGGCGGGGAAGGTGGCGGAGGAACAAACCGCTGATGGAAAGGCCGACCTCAAGCAGGCTATCACGAACTGGCAGGAAAGCTCGATGGCTTTGCGGGAGTCGATGAACGGCCTCTTCGCAGTGCTTGAGGACGCACGGGGGATGGGAGGGACCAAATGAGCGAGCTGAAACCGAGCAATCCCGGCCCGGACTACGCGCACCTTCTCGCCGAGGTGAAAGAGCGCGTCCGTTCGGCGCAGTATGCCGCGTTGCAAGCGGTCAATACCGAGCTGGTCGGGCTGTACTGGGATATCGGGCGGATGATCGTGGAGCGGCGGAGAGACGCCGAGCATGGCGCGGCCATCGCCGAACAGTTGTCCGGTGACCTGCGGGCGGAGTTTCCCGGAATCAGCGGTTTTTTCCGGTGCAATGTCTTCTACATGCGGGAGTTTTACCGGCTTTACCGCGACGACCAGCGAGTGCAACCACTGGTTGCACAAATTGGCTGGACTCATAACCTGGTGATTTTCCAGCGTTGCAAAGATCCGCTGGAACGCGAATTCTACCTCCGCATGACCCGCAAATTCGGCTGGTCCAAGAATGTCCTGATTCACCAGATCGCCAACCAGAGCTACGAGAAATCCCTGCTCGGCCAGACCCATCTCGATCGGGCGCTGACGCCGGAACCGCGCGCTCGGGCCAAGCTGGCGGTGAAGGATGAATACACCTTCGATTTTTTGGAACTGGGCGAGGAGCACGGCGAGCGGGAGCTGGAACGGGCGCTGATTGCCCG
>REEE01000172.1 GCA_007695245.1 Candidatus Competibacteraceae bacterium
GGGGTATTCCGGATAGCGCCGTCGCGGAGTTCTGGCGGCGGTCTCATGCAGACGTTGCGCGCAGGCGTGCAGACATAAGGTTCGGACGTGGTGCTTGGACGCCCGGTCGAGACAGCGAAAATCGGCCACGCTCACCGCCCCACACCTCAGAAGCTGGTAGAGTTTCCCGGCGCTGATCTCCAACCCGACCCGCGGTTCTTCCTCGGTGGAGTCCGGGGTGCGGACCGCGTGGAATCCGGGACTTGGCGGACCCGTCCGCGCGAGCGTGGCTTTCCTCGGCATGGCGGAAGCCCTCATGATGACACCGCATTCAGGCCCCGGTTGAAGGCCGCCAGGCTGGCGCGCGGCAACAACACCAGGGGTTTGGTGTGGCGTTCGCAGAAGCGTTTGATCCGATGCACCGCGTCGTGGCTCACGCAATCCAGCGGGCAGAGCACGGCGTCCGCCTGCCGCACCACATCCCAAAGTTGCGCGCGGGCGTCCTCCCGCCCGCCGTCGTGGTGGATGAATCGGCCGTTGCGCCGCTCCACCAGCTCCCGAAAATGCTTGCACTGGCCGTGACGTCCACCGACGTACAGCACGCAGCGCCCCACCAGATCGGGGTCCGCGCCGACCGTGGTGGCATCCGCGACGACATCACCCGCGCAAGACCGCCCCAGCACGCGTTCCAAGGTGATTTCCATTAGATCCCGCTCTTGGCAGGATTCGGCGAGTTGCTCCGCGAGCCACTGGTTTTGGTCGGTGGTGCGAGTCGCCTGCTGTCGCCAGGTCTCGGCGGCGGCTTCCGCCCGGTCGGCGCGCTCGCGCTCGGCGACCAGCCGCGCGGTCAGATCCTCGATCTCGGCGGTCAGGCGTTCGACCAGAGGCAGACCCTCCACCATCGCGAGACGGGCTTCAGCGGCCTGGAGCTGACGTTCGGTTTCCAGGGTTTGCGCCAGCCGTTGGTTCAGGGCATCGATGATGTTCTGCTGTTCGGCCAGACGGCGGCGCGCCGTGGTTTTGGCATCGATCAACTGTCCTTCCAGTTCCGGGCACCGCCGGCGCAGGCGATTCAGTTCCTGCAAGTCCACCCGGATGGAGGCCCCGGACAGATGCGACAGCATGTGAACCTCGCCGTAGATCCGCTCGAGCACGGGGTACGGTACGCCGGCCTGGGTGATCAAGGCCCAGTAGGCGCCGGCGACTTCACCGCTGGCCAGCGCCGTGTCCCAGTAGGCGGTGAATTCCTCCGCCGTCCGCGCTTTACCGAGTTGCTGGATGGCGGGCTTGTACTTGCGATCCAGGAACTTGTGGATCAGGCGACCGGCGGAGGTCGCTTCCCGCGCCGCGCTGACGAACACCCGATGTACGTCGTAGTCGGAGTCCTGGGCGTGAACGACGCCGCCCAGCCGCCGCTGGATTTGCCGCAGTTCCGCCAGGGTCAGGCAGGTACCGATGACGCTACAGTGATAGTACCGATCCAGCTCCCAAAGTTTTTTGCGTTGGGTCGCGGGCGTTGGCCGGGGAGTTTCCGAGACACGGGGTAAGAATGGCGCGAGATACGGCTCCGCGGTCGAGCCGTTCCCCGAACAGAACTTCTTGCGCGATCCGGGCGGAAGAGGCAGGGATGCTTCCTGGAAGTCTGGTAAGGGTTTTTTATCATGCAGTTCGCACATCGGGTCATTCCGTTAAGACAAACCATGCTCTTAATGATAATCATTCTCAATTTAATGTCAAACAAAAAGCGAGTCCCGAGCACGAGATTTGATGGAGTGGTGGGGATTTGGGCCGAACGCCGCCAACGCGATTCGAGGAAATCAAGGCCTTGCGGGGCACGCCATGCGCGGTGTCCCATAATTTTCAGAGAATCCAGCCGATCCCTGGCCGGGGTAGGCCTCGGCGGGCAGCGGCGGGTTTTTTAGCGACGCAGCCAGCGTGACGAACCGTCAGCCTTGCCGCTCGGTGGCCGAGGCCAGTCGCCGCGTGGCAGCGCAGGATTCCGGTCCGGCGGCGGCGGTCAGCGTGAGCGGCGAGATCCTCGGGATGAACACCCGGTCGTACCAGTCGTGGCCCTTCATCGGCGCCAGGATCACCCGGCTCAGGATGCCCGCGGCAAAGGGAATGCCCAGGTAAATCATCACGCTGGCGAAAATCTCGCCGATGCTCACTTCGACGACCATCCCCGCCATCCCGAACAGCGGCGGGAGCACCGTGATGAAGATCCAGGCGTAGAACCCGAACGTCACGATCTGGAAGATGCTGTTGAGCGCGACCAGGCCGGCCGCGTACTCGCTGTTGCCCTTCGCCAGCAGGTTCCAGACCAGCACCATCGCGATGCAGCGGGCGATGCCGACCAGGATCAGGCCGACCATGTACAAGCCCCAACGCTCGTCGGGGCCGAACAACGCCGGGGCGATGAAGCCGAAGAAGAGGATCGCCAGCCCGAACATCAGGATCGGGCCGACGATCCAGTTCTGCAGGAGCGACAGGCCGACGATCTTCAGGTCGGAGAAGACCTTCGGCAACAATTCGTACTTCACCTTCGCCAGCGGTGGATACATCATGAGGATCAATCCGGCGGCGATCAGCAGGTTGGTGTGCTCGCCGACGGTCAGCGCCTCGTTGAACCGCTCGACGCCGTCCTGGAAAAGGAAACCCACCAATACGCCCAAGCCCATGGCGGCGAAAATCCAGACCGTCAGGTAACGATCGAGCAGGGACAGTTTCTTGGCGACACTCGGTTCCACGGTCTTGGCGTCCTCTCGTCGGCGTAAACTAATGAATGGAAAACCAACTCTTTTAACCCATTAAAAATAATGGGAAACCCAGATTGTTTCACCCAAAGGGTATCGATCTTCCGCCTCTTGCGTCAAGGATGCGGTTGAGGGTTGGTCCGGGCGCGGGCGGGATGGTGGTTGCACGGATTCCTTAAATTAGCTGAGGACGGCCGATGCGCTGACGCAGCCAGCCCTGTAGTCAGCCGTGATGGTCGCGGTAGAGGGCTTCGATGGAATGAACGGCGGCACTCGAGATGGACACAGCTAACAGACTCTGCAAACGTTAATGAGAAGCTTTATTATTTTTATCGGATCTTACTCCGGAGTCAAATGGCCACGCACAGATCCACCGCCGTGGTGAGTGGTTAGCAGCCGGTTTGGCTGCGACCATACCCATGGGCCTGGCGGCGATGGCGCGTGGCGTTCCAGCAGGTAGCGAGTGCTCTCAACGACTCCAAGTCAGGAACTTGGCTGGCAATCTATTGCACTAAGTGGTATGATTTAGCGATGAGAAGAGTATTCCTGACCCGAACCTTCACCCGCTGGACGCGAAAAGCGGGCCTGACAGACGACGCTCTGTACGATGCCGTCTCCGAGATGGCCCAAGGACTCGTCGATGCCGACTTGGGTGGCCATGTGGTGAAAAAGCGGGTCGCCCTGCCCGGACAGGGAAAGCGAGGCGGAGCGAGGACCATCGTAGCAACCAAAATGGCTGACCGCTGGTTCTTTCTCTACGGGTTTGGCAAGAACGAACGCGCCAACATCGACAAGGATGAGCTGAAAGTGTTTCAGGAGGTGGCGAAGGAATTTCTCGAACTCAATGATCGACAGTTGGCAACCGCCCTGTCAGCAGGTGAAATTGTGGAGGTATGTGATGGCAACGACAAAGCGTAAGAGCCGCATTCTGGATGAGATGCACGAAACGGCGCGTGGACTACATGGCGCAGGCTTGATCAGCAAGCGGCGCATGGGCGAGTTCGAAGCCCTGTGCCATCTTGATGTTCATGAGATGCCCCCGCAAAAGATCAAGTCCCTGCGCGAGAAGACGCATGTAAGCCAGGCGGTACTTGCTGCCGTGCTGAATACCAGCCTGTCCACGGTGCAGAAGTGGGAAGTGGGTGACAAGAAGCCAAGTGGCCCATCTCTGAAGCTGCTGAATCTGATCGAGCGCAAGGGGCTGGAAGCTGTCCTTTAAGGAAATGTCATGACACTGCGCACCGTTGCCAAGCCGTTTGGCGCGCAACGGCGCGGTTTTTAATCGCTTTTCGACACGCAATATCTTGGCCGTCGGTTCGGACCGCAGCACCCGCCGCGCGACAGAACCGCCGCGCGAACCAGTCCCGGAGCATGGCCTGTTCGTCAGGGAGCGGCACCGTTGCGAAACGCACGCGGGCGCTACGCCGCAGATAGTCCATGTCCGTCACCCGCTCGCGGCCCTCTTGCAGCACCGTTCCCGTCGCGTCGCGCCAGACATACCGCAAATCCAGCCGCGGCCAAGTGATCGCGCGCATCACCCGTAGATCGTGACCGGCGCGGTGCCACCATTCGTTGCGCCCCGCCAGATCCACATCCAGGACCTCGATCGCCAGCGTCTCGCCGTCGGCGAGGCACCGCGCGACCTCCCTCACCGCAGCCGAAACCCCAACCCCTCATCCTTGGCACGCCAACATAGGCAGTAGCTTCCAAGCGACGAAGAGGATCGGGTGTTGACTCCCACCCAAACTTAAATGACAATAAATATCATTACTAATCGCTAAAAATTAGCGTATGTAATTTCCTATCATTTTTAGGGAAAAATTGCAACGCCGAGAAAACACAGATTGACCGCTACCTGTCCCGACGGGATACCCCTGGCGCCACAAGTTGATTCTGACCCAGTGCCAGGGTTGTTGGAAGCCAGCGTAGTAGGCGGCAGCATCGTCGTCGAACGTTCCGTCGCCGTCCCCGAACCCGGCACCCTGGG
>REEE01000057.1 GCA_007695245.1 Candidatus Competibacteraceae bacterium
TGATCAAGGATTTGTTTGAACGGGACATCTTTCGGCCCATCAACGGCGTCGTCAAGGCCGATCAGTTGGACGAATCCTCGGTCTGGCAGGAGTTGGAGGAGTTCGTCATCACCCGGGAACTCGGCCAACACTTCCGCCGGTTCATCGACTGGTATCTGGACGCCGTGACGCAGGGGCAGAACCCCGACCCGACCGGCAAGATGGGCATCTGGATCGCGGGGTTCTTCGGTTCCGGCAAGTCGCATTTTTTGAAGGTTCTCTCGTACCTGCTCCGGAATGGATCGCACACGCACCACGGGCAGACCCGCCGGGCCGTGGAGTTCTTCGCGAGCAAGGTGCAGGACGCCCTCCTCTTCGGGGACCTCCAGCGGGCCGGCGCCGCCCACACCGAAGTCATCCTCTTCAACATCGACAGCAAGGCCGACCACGGCGGCGGCAAGAGCCGCGACCTGATCCTGCGGGTCTTTCTGCGGGTCTTGAACGAACTTCAGGGCTACAGCGGCGATCACCCGCACATCGCCCACATGGAGCGTTATCTTGAATCCAGAGGCCAGCTCCAGGCGTTCCACGCGGCCTACGAGCAGCACACGGGCCTGAATTGGGTTCACGAACGGGACGCCTACCAGTTCAACCGGGATGAAGTCGTCCAGGCGTTCAGCGAGGCCCTCGGCCAAAGCGCGGCCGCCGCCGAGAAATGGATCGATGGGGCCGAAGAGCACTTCGCCCTGTCGGTGGAAAACTTCTGCAAGTGGGTCAAGGAATACCTGGACGCCCGCGGCCCGGAGCAGCGGATCATGTTCCTGGTGGATGAAGTCGGGCAGTTTATCGGCGGCGACTCCCACCTGATGCTCAACCTGCAAACGATCACGGAAGAGTTGGGCACGATCTGCCGGCGCCGGGCCTGGGTCGTGGTCACGTCCCAGGAAGACATGGACACCGTGCTGGGCGACCTGAGCAAGACGAAGAAGCAGGACTTCTCGAAGATTCAGGGCCGCTTCTTCCCGCCGTTGTCCCTCTCCAGCGCCAACGTCGATGAAGTGATTCAGTCCCGGCTGCTGGCCAAACGCCCCGAGGTGACCGGCGAACTGGCGGAGGTTTTCCAGCAGCGGGGCGACATCCTCAAGAGCCAACTCACCTTCAAACACTGCGGCATGACCTTCCGCCCGTTCCGGGACGGCGCGGATTTCGTCAAGAACTACCCGTTCGCTCCCTACCAGTTCCCATTGATCCAGAAAATCTTCGAGGCGATCCGCAAGGCCGGAGCCACCGGGATGCACCTGGCCCGTGGCGAGCGGTCGATGCTCGACGCCTTCCAGTCGGCGGCCAAGGCTGTTTCGAGCGACGAGGTCGGCGTCCTGGTCCCGCTCTACCATTTTTACCCGCCCATCGAGAGCTTCCTGGATACGACCGTCAAGAAGACCATCGACCAGGCCGAAACCAATCCCAGCCTCGAACCGTTCGACCTCTCGCTGCTCCAGGTGCTCTTTCTGATTCGGTATGTGGACGAGATGAAGGGGAACGCGGACAACCTCGTGACCCTGTGCCTCGCCCAGATCGACGGCGACCGGCTGGCCCTGCGCCGCCGCATTGAAGACAGCCTGGGGCGGCTGGAAAAAGAAACGCTCATCAGCCGCGGCGGGGACCACTACTTCTTCCTGACCAACGAAGAGCGGGACATCAACAAGGAGATCAAGCAGGTCGATTTGTCCGATGGTGAAGAAGCCCGGCTCCAGGGCGAGATCCTCTTCGAGGACGTGCTGAAGGGCCAACGCAAGCACAAGTTCAGCGGCAACCGCAGGGTGTTCGACTTCAATCGCCGCTGCGACGGATTCCCCATCGGCCATCAGAAAGACGGCGCCTTGCTCGTCTCGGTCGTCACCCCGCTGGCCGACGATTACGAGTTGCTCGACAAGAGCCAGGCGCTCCTGGCCAGCGCCGCCGAGGGGGGCTACGTTTTGCTCCGCCTGGGCAATGATGAGAGTCTGGGTCGGGAGCTGCGGACGTACCTACAGACCGAAAAGTACCTCTCCCGCAAAAACGATGGCACGCTGGCCGAATCGACCAGGCGGATTCTGCGGGATTGCGCCGAAGACAACCGCCAGCGCCGGGAACGCCTGACGGCGCTGCTGGGTGAAATGCTCGCCGCCGCCGACTGCTTCGTGGCCGGCCAATCGCTCAAGCTCAAGGCCGCGACGCCGCTGGCGGCGCTCGATGAGGCGCTGGAATACCTCATCCAGAACACCTTCAGCAAAATGAGCTTCCTCCAGCGGCTCACCGCCGAGCCGCTGAGGGAGGTGCAAGCCGTCCTGCGCGGCAACGACATCGCCAGGGAGAACCTGCTGTTCCAGACCGGCGAGAACAACCCGGAAGCGCTCCAGGACGTGCGCGACTACCTGCGCCTCGGCGCGCTGAAGAGCCAGCCGGTCGTCCTGCACGACCTGCTGGAGAAGCGGTACACCCTCCGTCCCTACGGCTGGCCGGAAGACGAAGTGCTGCTCCTCCTGGCCCGGCTCCTGGTGCTCGGCGAAATCAGCCTGATGATGGACGGGGCTTTGCTGCCCATCGACAAGATCTACGACGCCATCACCACCCCCGCCAAACGCCGCAAGATCGTCCTGCGCCAGCGGGTCACGTCCGACCCCAAGGCGCTGCAGAAGGCCCGTAGTTTGGGCAAGGAACTGTTCGCGGAAATGGGACCCGACGGCGAAGACGGCCTGATGACCTTCCTGCAAAACCAGCTCCGGGGCTGGCAGCGCGCCCTCCAAGGCTACCAGCCGTTGGCCGACACCGGAAACTACCCCGGCAAGGACGAAATCACCCAAGGGCTGAAACTCATCAGTCCGTTGCTGGCCGACCAGGAGAGCCGGAAGTTCATCGAGCGGTTCAACACCCTCACGAACGAACTGCTCGATCTGGTGGACCCGTACCACGACCTGGAACACTTCTACGCTCACCAGAAGCCGACCTGGGAAAAGCTGCGCAAGGCCCACGCCGCCTTCCAGCTCAACCGGCTGGAACTGGAGCGGGACGGCCAGGCCGGACCCGCGCTCCAGCGCATGCAGGGCATCCTGTCGGCCAAAAGTCCTTATGGACTGATCAAGGAAGCCGACGCCCTCATCCGCGCGGTCGATGGCGTCAACGCGGCCCTGCTGTCGGGACGCCGGGCCGAGGCGCTGGCCCGGATCGACGCCCACCTCGCCACCCTCGACCGGGACCTCGCCGCCGCTCGGGGCGACGCCGACCTGCGGGCCGCCTGCCTCCAGCCGCTGGAAACGCTGAAGGAACAGGTGCAAAAGGAAGCCAGCCTGGCCCACATCACCCAGGCCGAGGCGGAGGCGGTCAAGGCGTTCGACGCGGCGATCGGCCAGATCGAAGACTTTCCGCGCCAGCGGGCCGAGCGGCCGCCAGCCAGGAATGACGGGTTGGGGGAGGTTCCGCCACCGCCGATGGTCAAGAAACAGCGCATCGTCAAACCGGCAACCCTCGTGCGGACCGCCTACCTGGAAACGTCCGCCGAGGTGAACGATTTCCTGGATGCCCTCCGCACGGAGCTGGAGCAGGCCATCGCCAACCACGAGCGGGTGCAGATTCGATAGAGCAGCCGTGTACGAAGGAGAGCCTGAAGATGCCTGTTAACCCCCTGCGCATTCCCTACGGTGTAGCCGATTTCGTCAAGCTCCGCCGCGGCAATGAATACTATGTCGACAAAACCCACTACCTGCCGCTGCTGGAATCCGCTGGACGGTTTCTCTTTCTGATCCGCCCGCGCCGGTTCGGCAAAAGTCTCCTGCAATCGGTGATGGAGTGCTACTACGACGCGCAGTGGGCCAAGCAGTTTGAGGAACTGTTCGCCAACACCTGGATCGCGGCGCAGCCGACCCCGGAGCAAGGGCAGTATCTGACCCTGCGCTTCGATTTCTCCATGGTCAACGTGCTGGACGGTTTGGAGTCGTCCTTCGACGCTCACGCGCGCATTCGCATCGACGACTTGCTCAAGCGCCATGCCGACCGGATTCCGGCGGATGAAGCGGCGGCGATCATGAGCGAGTCCAATAGCTACCAACGCTTGCAACGGCTGTTTACTTTCCTGGCCCAGCGCCAGCTTCAGCTTTATCTCTTCATCGATGAGTACGACCATTTCGCCAACAATATCCTGGTCAACCAGGGCGAAGCGGCGTATCGCGAGTTGACCCATGGCGGCGGGTTTTTCAAGAGCTTTTTCGCCCTGCTGAAGGGGGCCACCGGCGGCACCGGCGGCGGCTTGGCGCGGCTGTTCATCACCGGCGTCTCGCCGCTCACCATGGACGATGTCACCAGCGGCTTCAACATCGGCGCCAACATCAGCCTCGATCCCGAATTCAACGGCCTGCTCGGCTTCAATCACGCCGAGATGGAGACCCTGTTCCGCGCCTTCGGCCAGGATTTCAGCGCCCATCGCACCATCATTGATGACTGGTACAACCACTATCACTTCCACAAGGCGCGCTCCGAACCCATCGTCAACAGCGACATGGCGTTGTATTACCTGCAATCGCTGTATCGACTCCAGACGCCGCCCGACGAACTGATCGACCACAACGTGCGCATCGACTACGGCAAGCTGCGCCATCTGGTGCAGATTGACCGGCGCTTGAACGGCAATTTCAGCCGGTTGCGCGAGATCATCGAGACCGGCGAGCAGGTC
>REEE01000259.1 GCA_007695245.1 Candidatus Competibacteraceae bacterium
CAACCCCGACTCCTTGTACTCCGCATACGGCTTGAGGTCGGCGATCATGGCTGGCCTCTCTCTTTGCGCTGAAGCCGCTCCTCCAGCAGCCGCTGCTCGCGCACCAGCTCGGCGCGCAGTTCTTCCTCCGATGGCAGGACCAGCTTGTACTTGGTGGCAAAGAGCTGTTCGTGGTCGTGTAGCACGGAGTAGCGGACCACGGATTGGTCCTTGTGGGCGCAGAGGATAATGCCGACTGTGGGGTTGTCCCCTGGGCCGCGCCGCAGGTCGTCGTACACCCGCACGTACATGTCCATCTGGCCGATGTCCTGGTGGGTCAGCTCGCCGGTCTTGAGGTCGAAGAGCACGAAACACTTGAGCAGGTAGTTGTAGAAGACCAGGTCGAGATAGAAATCCTTGGTCTCGGTGCTGATCCGCTGCTGCCGGGCGACAAAGGCGAAGCCCTTGCCCAGTTCGAGCAAGAATCCCTGAAGATTGCCTAGCAGGGCGTCTTCGAGCTGGGATTCGAGCAACCGGCCGGTGTGGGGCAGGCCAAGGAACTCCAGCATCACCGGGTCGCGGATGAACTCCCGTGGCGTGCGGGTCAGTTCCGCCGTCCGGGCCGCCGCCTCCGTGCGCACGGTTTCCCGGTCCTGACTGGCCAGCAGGCGCTCGTAGTAAAGGGTGCCGATCTGCCGGTCGAGGGCGCGGGTGCTCCAGTTCTGGCCCGCAGCCTCGATCATGTACCAGGTGCGGGCCTGGGCATCATCAACCCGCAACAGAGATCGGTAGTGGGTCCAACTCAATTCGGAACGCAGTGCGTTCCAATTTGGGAAAGCCCGGTAGAAGGCACGCATGTGTCGCAGATTGCGCTCGTCGAACCCCTGGCCGAACTCGGCGGTCAGGCGCGCTGCCAGGTCGGCCAGCAGTCGTTTGCCATAAGCCGCGCGGGCGGTGCCGCCCTGCTCGAACTCGACAATGTGATAACCCACACGCCAGCAGGTGTGGACCTGGATCTGATCCACCGCGCGCAGGGCCTGATCGCGAGCGCTCTGGATCAACTCCCGCAGGCTGGCGAGCAGCGGTCCGAGTTCGGATTCCGCTGTTGCCGCGTCCACACCGGCTGGTTCGGATGGCCGGGGCAGCTCTTTCTTCATGGCTGCTCCTCGGTGCCACGCACATCCCAGCGTTCGATGCGGCACATCTCGGCGTAGAAATCGCGAGCGAGTGGGTCTTTGATGGGTAGCAGCTCGATGAAGTGGCTCCAGCTCAATTGTGTCGACAGCGTCGACACAATCTCCTGATCCGGGAAACACTGGCAGAACTGAATGGTGCGATAGAACAAGCGCAGGGTAAAGGCCTGCCCGAACTCGACGGTCAATTCTTGCGACACCGTCGCAAGAATTCGTTTTCCATACGGTGCCCGCTCGTCCTGAAGGCTCTCAGGTCCTGGTGGCATTCGGGCGGCCTGGTCATGGCTCGATACCGCAATCGTCGCCACGTTCGGCTTCGAGGTCGCATACCCGGTCGAAAATGACCGTCGCGATGTGCGCGCACGCCGCTTTTACGGTCGGCCAGTCGTGCCAGCGGCGATCGAGGCCCTTGTATTCGGCGAGCTCGGTTTCCTCCAGATCGTAGGGCAGCGGATTGGCAAGCTGCACCTGCAACTGTTGCAGCGGGGATTCTCCGCTGTCCTGCCGATAGAGTCGGTCAAACGATTCCAACGCGGCGGCAATCCCCTCATCACCGATGTGATCCGCCAGCGCCACGAAATCGAGATAGTCTCGCGTGGCGTTGCGCTTCAGGATCAACACGCCCTTGATGCGCAGGATCTCGCCCTCGGTCAGGACCGTGATGGGCTCGCCGTGGTAATCCATGATCACCGTCTCCAGCGGCTCATCGCGGATCAACTGGCGCACCCCGGTTTCAATGCCGTCGAGACTGCCGAGGATCTGCACCGGGCGTTGCACCCGGGCCGTTTTCCATCCCGCCACAGACTCGAGCTGGGCCAGCACGTCATCGAAGCGGTGACGCAGGTCTGTGAGCACATGGTCGGCGTCATGTGAGAAACGATGTTCGGCATAGATCGCGGAGGCCGTCCCGCCGACCAGCACGGCCTCTGGCAGGATGCGTTGGAGCCGGGCCGCCGACGACAGCACGAGTTCCCAATCAGGAAGCGGGGCGGTGTTCTTGGACATAGTGCATCCAGAAGTGATGACGTTGGGCGTAAGGGTCCGCGGTGTACGGGGCGCAGACCCGCTCGACCTTGTCCAGCAGCGAGCGGTCTGCCAAAACGGCCCGCCGCAGGGCGGCCCAGTCCTGCCAACGACCGCGCGAGATCACGTCGTCGATGGCGGCGAGGGTGAAACGCTGGTGATTGAGGTGTCGATGGAGCATGGCTGTCAAGACCCATTGCCGATGGTTATGATCTGGGCGCCGGCGAACGTTTTATTCATTTTTCCCGATCTCTCCTCAACAACCCATCCAGCAATCCCTCGGCTTCCTTCTCGATGGCGAGGATGTCGGCGCTGATCTCCTCCAGCGTGCGCAGCGGCTGCGGCTGGTAGAAGTGCCGGGTGAAGCTGACCTCGTAGCCGATCCTGGTGGCGTCTTGCTTGATCCACGCGTCGGGCGTGTAGGGCAACACCTCGCGGCGGATGAAGGCCTCAATGCCGCCGTCTTCGAGCAGCGGCACCTGCTCGGTGTCGCGCAAGTCGGCGTCGGGCTCGTACTCGACGACAAACCCCTCACCCCCGGCCCCTCTCCCAGCGGTAGAGGGGAACTGAAACAGGCCGCGCAGCGGGTCGGTCTGGGCCTTGCCGGGCTTGTGGACCTTGGCGATGACCGGCGGGGCGCTCTCGTCGCGCCAGCTCACGGCCTTGAGGATCTGCTTCAGGTCGGCGGCGGCGAGCTTGATGCTGGCCTTCTTCAGCGCTGCATCGACGCGGTCGCGGAAGTTGTTGTGGTCTTCGAAGATCTGGTCGCCCAGCGCCTCGCGGATCTGCGTGGCGACGTCGACCAGGCGGCCGTCGCGCTCCCAGGTCTTGGGGTCGAGCAGCTTCTTGCGCTTCTTCTCGGGCAGACCCTTCCTGGCGCCGCCACCCTCGTCGTCGTCGCCTTCCTCCTCGTCGCTGCCCCAGTCGGCCAGGCGCTGCTCCAGCGCGGCGGAGACCTTGGTGAAGCGGGTGAAGAGATCGTCGCCGAACTCCTCGTAGAGCGCCGCGCGCAGATCCTCGTCGCCGGAGGTGAAGCGCAGCGATTCGATCGCCTTGAGGGTGAGTTGGCTGTGCAGGCGCAGCGGGCGCTCGACCGTGACCTTCCAGTAGCCGAAGGCGACGTTGGGGAAGATCTTGGACTCGGGCGTTTCCTTGAAATCGAGGAAGGTGCGGTTGATGCGGGCGATGTCCTCGGGCGAGAACTCGCAGTTCTTCTTGCCGAGATTCTTGCGCAGCGGCTTGAACCACTGACTGGCGTCGATCAGTTGCACCTGGCCCCGGCGGTGCGCCGGTTTCCGGTTGGACAGCACCCAGACGTAGGTGGCGATGCCGGTGTTGTAGAAGAGGTTGAGCGGCAGGGCGACGATGGCTTCCAGCCAGTCGTTCTCGATCAGCCAGCGGCGGATGTTGCTCTCGCCCTGGCCGGCGTCGCCGGTGAAGAGCGACGAGTCGTTGTGGACCTCGGCGATGCGGCTGCCCAGCGCCGACTTGCCGTTCATCTTCGACGCCATGTTGGCGAGGAAGAGCATCTGGCCGTCGCTGGAGCGGGTGACGAGCGAGAGTTCCTCGCCCTGGTGCAGCACCTTGAAGCGCGGGTCGCGCATGCCGTCCTTGCCGCCCATCGCTTCCAGGTCCTTCTTCCAGCTCTTGCCGTAGGGCGGATTGGCGAGCATGAAGTCGAACTCTTGCGCCGGGAAGGCGTCGTGCGCGAGGGTGGACCATTGCGCGCCGCCGACGATGTGGTCGGCGCTCTCGCCTTCGCCTTTGAGCAGCATGTCGGCCTTGCAGACGGCGTAGGTTTCCGGGTTGATCTCCTGGCCGTAGAGCAGGCACTTGACCTGCTGGCCGCGTTTCGCGGCGATGTCGGAGAGGGTTTGCTCGGCGACCGTCAACATGCCGCCGGTGCCGCAGGCGCAGTCGTAGAGCAGGTAGGTGCCGGACTTGATCTGCTCCTCGATCGGCAGGAACACGAGGTTCGCCATCAGGCGCACGGCGTCGCGCGGCGTCCAGTGTTCGCCCGCTTCCTCGTTGTTCTCCTCGTTGAACTTGCGGACCAGTTCCTCGAAGACCGTGCCCATCGCGTGGTTGTCGATGCCGGCCGGCGAGAGGTCGATGTCGGGGTCGAGAAACTGGTTGATCAGCGTACCGAGCGAGTCGGAGCGCGAGAGCGTCGGGAGTTGGTTGCGAAACTTGAAGTTGTCGAGGATGTCCTGGACGTTGGGCGAGAAACCGTTGAGATAATCCTCGAAGTCGGCGAGCAACTGCTGCTGGCTGCCCCGGGACTTCAGATCGCGCAGGGTGAACTTCGAGGTGTTGTAGAAGGCCTGACCCGCGGCGTCGCAGAGCGCGGCGCGTTGCGCGGTGATGCCGGCCTCGTCGAGTATCCGCTTAGTCTCGAGCACGTTCTTCTTGGTCGGCTCGAGCACGGCGTCCATGCGCCGGATGACGCACATCGGCAGGATCACGTCCGGGTACTTACCGCGCTTGAACAGATCGCGGAGCACGTCGTCGGCGATGCCCCAGATGAAGGAGACGATCTTGTTGTGGGTGGCTTGATCCATTAGTCAGTGGTCTCCGTCATATGGATGGGGGTGGAGCGCATCGGCATCGCCGCCATCCAAAGCGATGAACCCGCATTCCGCGAGGGGCTGCCCCTGCGACAGTCGGATTGGGCCTCCTACTTGCGCTGGGCCGCCTCTGCCATACCGTAGCGCGTACCGTACTCGGGCCAGGTCGCCGCATGAACCATCAGGCCGAGTGCGCGGCGGAAAGCCGGGCCGCGCCAGTAGCGTCGGTTGAAGCGAAACGTAGATTCATTGAGGTAGGCGGGAAGAGGGTGAGCGAGCACGGCACCTTGGTGCGTTCCGAGGAGCCACCGCTTCAAGTGGCTGACGATGAGGTGGACCATCGGCAGATCCGGACCGGTCTTCTGGCCTGGTTTGGCCCGCATTATCTTCCGCTCGACGCTCATGGCAAAGCTTCAAGCGTTTCCTGAAGGTCCAGCCACTCGCTTTCGAGCGCGGTTAACTCTCGATCCACCTCCGCCTTGCGCATCAGCCATTCCTTGAGACGGTTTTTGATGGCGTCATCGTAACTGGTCGGGTCGGCGAGGGTGGTTTCCAGGGTCCGCTGTTCGGCGTGTAACTGATCCATCCGCTGCTCCAGTTTCCTGACACGCTGTTCCAGCGGCCGGCGCTTGATCGCGAGTTGCTGGCGGCGCTCCGCCTCCTGCCGTTTCTGCTCGCGGCGGTCGGCGGCGCTGCTGTTGCCCTCGCCGCTGGCACCCGACGCGGTTTCTCGGCTGGTGGCTCGCTGACGTTCGTTGAGCCAGTCGCGGTAGTCGTCCAGATCGCCGTCGAACGGTTGCGCCCGACCCGCCGCGACCAGCAGGAATTCGTCGGTTGCCGTGCGCAGTAAATGCCGGTCGTGAGAAACCACGATCAGCGCGCCCTGATAATCCTGTAAGGCCAGGGTCAGGGCGTGGCGCATATCGAGATCGAGATGGTTGGTCGGTTCGTCCAGCAGGAGGAGATTAGGCCGCTGCCAGATCAACAGCGCCAGCGCCAGTCGCGCCTTCTCGCCGCCGGAAAAGGGCGCCACCGGGTCCAGCGCCCGGTCGCCATTGAAGCCGAAACCGCCGATGAAATTGCGCAAGGCTTGCTCGGTGGCGCGTTCGTCCACCTGTTGCAGATGTCGCAGCGCGCTCCAGTCGGGTCGCAGTTGCTCCAACTGGTGCTGGGCGAAATAACCGACGGTCAAACCCTGCCCGGCGATCATGCGCCCGGCGAGCGGTGGTAACACGCCGGCCAGCAGCTTGATCAGCGTGGATTTGCCGGCGCCGTTGGGTCCGAGCAGACCCAGCCGGGCACCGGGATGGATGACCAGATTTATGCCTTCCAATATCCGCTGTTCGCCGTAACCCGCCGCTACCTTTTCCACGCTCAATAACGGGTTGGGCAGTCGCTCCGGAGCGGCGAACCCGAACGTGAACGGGGAATCCACATGGGCGGCGGCGATCCGCTCCATCCGCTCCAGGGCCTTGATCCGGCTTTGAGCCTGCCGGGCCTTGGTGGCCTTGGCCCGGAAGCGGATGATGAAGCTCTCCAGATGGACGATTTCCCGTTGCTGCTTCTCGTAAGCCGCCTGTTGCAGCGCCAACCGAGCGGCGCGCTGGTCCTCGAAGGCGGCATAATTGCCGGAGTACAAACTGATGCATCGTTGATCGAGGTGGGCGATGTGATCGGCGACGTTGTCCAGCACATCGCGGTCGTGCGAAATCAGCAGCAGGGTGCCGGGATAAGCGCGCAGCCACTGTTCCAACCACAGCACGGCGTCGAGATCGAGGTGGTTGGTCGGCTCGTCCAGCAGCAGCAGGTCGGAGCGGCACATCAACGCCCGCGCCAGATTCAGCCGCACCCGCCAGCCGCCGGAAAATTCCGCCACCGGTCGTTCCAGTTGATCGGCGGTGAAGCCCAGCCCGGCCATCAGCTTGCCGGCGCGGGCGCGGGCGCTGTAGCCGCCCACCCCGTCGAACCGGGCGTGCAACTCGGCCTGTCGCGTTCCGTCGTGGCCGGCCTCGGCGGCCTGGAGGTCGCGCTCGATCTGGCGCAGTTCGGCGTCGCCGTCCAGCACGAAGTCCAGCGCCGGAATCGGCAGCGCCGGAGTTTCCTGGGCGACGTGGGCGAGGGTCCAGCGCGGGGGCCGGTCGAGAGCGCCGGCATCCGGGTGCAGTTCGTCCAGCAGCAGCGCGAACAGGCTGGATTTGCCGCTGCCGTTGGCGCCGACCACGCCGACCTTCCAACCGGCCTGCACGGTCAGCGAGACGTTGTCGAACAGCGGCTTGCCGCCACGTTGCAGAAAGAGTTGGTGGAGAGTAATCAAGCATGAAGTCCTTCGTTGAATGCGTGCGAAAATCCTGGGTTTCCAACAACCCTGGCGGAATTCCCAGAACGAGCGAGACCGGCGGCGGCGTCCGTCACAGCACCGTCATTCCCGCCGCCTCGAGCATCCGGATCAGCCGGATCAGGGGCAGGCCGATCAGGCTGGTGGGGTCATCGCCTTCCAGCCGCTCGAACAGGGCGATGCCCAAGCCCTCGGACTTGAAACTGCCGGCGCAGTGATAAGGTTGTTCCCGACGCAGGTAGTCCTCGATCTGCGACTCGGTCAGGGTGCGGAAAACGACCCGAAAGGGCTCTACCGTGACCTGTTGTCGGCCGCTGGCGCTGTCGAGCAGGCACAGGCCTGTGTAAAAGGTCATCGTTCGTCCGGAAGCGCGCCGGAGTTGCGCCAGCGCGCGTTCGTGATCGCCGGGTTTGCCGATGATTTCGTCGTCCAGCACCGCCGCCTGATCCGAGCCGATAATCAGCGCCGCGGGATGGTGGCGAGCCGCCGCCTGGGCTTTGCCGGCCGCCAGTCGCGCCACCAGCGCCGCCGCATCCTCGCCGGGTTGGGGGGTTTCATCGGTATCGGGTGCCTGGACGGTGAACGGGAACCCCAGCCGCGCCAGCAAGTCGCGGCGAAACGGCGAAGTGGACGCTAAAATCAGGGAACGATGATCGAGTGAAGTCATGGCCATGGCAATAAGAGACGATTGAAGCGGTCAGAATAAAGGATGACTTTACAATCCAAACTTTTTAGTTCCTAATTTTGACAGAAATCCAGCGTACCTATATTATCCCGCGCCTTATGCAGACCCCACCGCTTGCTGAATTCATGAATCCTTGGCGCTTGGCCGCGGAAGGCGGACGGTTGGAGGGCGTGCTGGCGCTGGCGGTGTTGCCGCGGCTGGCGGAACTGCTGAATCGAACTGAGGGCGTGGTGACGGTCACGATGACGGCGGGCGTCGACGAGCAGGGCATACCGTTCGTGATCGGTCGCTTGACTGCGGCTATCGAAGTGGTCTGCCAGCGCTGCCTGGGTTCATTGCGGTTGCCGCTCGACGTGACGGTACGCTTGGGTTTGGCCCGCACCGAAGCTGAAGCGGATCGTCTGCCCGAACATTACGAACCGTTGCTGGTTCCGGAAGGCGGACTCGTCATCGCTGACTGGGTGGAAGACGAATTGTTGTTGGCCCTGCCGCAAATCCCCCGTCACGACGATTTACGGGAGTGCGCGGCCAACGGTTACCGAGCCTCGCTCGGCGAATGTGCCCCGGACCCGGAATCGCGCCAGCCTTTCGCGGTGCTGGCCGCGCTGCTGCGAGATTCCAAAATTAAGGAGTGATGCAAGTCATGGCTGTCCAAAAATCCCGTAAAAGTCCTTCACGGCGCGGCATGCGCCGCGCCCACGATGCCTTGACCGCGCCGACGCTGTCGGTGGACCGGATGTCCGGCGAATTGCACCGCCGCCACCATGTGACCCCGAATGGCTTCTATCGCGGGCGCAAGGTGATCGACAAACCGGTGCCGGACGAGAGCGAGGATTGAGCGCGGATTGGTGATTCCGGTATGCGTTCCCGAGTCCGCCATGACCGATGGCCCGCGCTCATGACCAAACCACATACGATCGCCCTGGATGGCATGGGTGGCGATGCCGGCCCTGACGTCGTCGTGCCCGCCGCCTTGCGCGTGCTGCACGATGGCGGCAAGAATCTGCGGTTGATCCTGGTCGGTCAGGAGGATGTCCTGTCCGCGAAGCTGCGGGAACTCAAGGCCAGAAACCATCCACAAATCGTTATCCGGCATGCCTCGCAACTGGTGAACATGGACGAACCGCCCGCGCAGGCGTTGCGGGTCAAAAAAGACTCCTCAATGCGGGTAGCGATCAATCTGGTCAAGCAGGGCGAGGCCGATGCCTGCGTCAGCGCCGGCAATACCGGTGCGCTGATGGCGACCTCCCGCTTCGTTCTGAAGACCCTGTCCGGCATCGATCGCCCCGCGATCTGCACCACGCTACCCTCCGTGCGCGGGCATACCCGAGTACTGGATTTGGGCGGCAACGTGGACAGCAAGGCCGAACATCTGCTGGAATTCGCGGCGATGGGTTCGGTCTTGGCGGAGGTCAATGGCGTCGAACGACCGCGAGTGGGTCTGTTGAACATCGGCGAGGAAAACATCAAGGGCAACGAGCAGGTCAAGAATGCGGCCCGCTTGTTAGCCGCCAGCGATCTCAACTATATTGGGTTTGTGGAAGGCGACGGAATCTATCTCGACGATGTCGATGTGGTGGTCTGCGACGGTTTTGTCGGTAACGTCGCGCTCAAGAGCAGCGAAGGCGTGGCCAAATTGATCCGACATTACATGACCCAGGAATTCAAGCGAAACCTGCTGACGCGTCTGGCCGGATTGATCGCGTTGCCGGTGTTAAGCGCGTTCCGACGCCGGATCGACCCGCGCCACTACAACGGCGCCAGCCTGCTTGGCCTGCGGGGGACCGTGGTCAAGAGTCATGGCGGTGCCGATGCTCTGGCATTCGCCAACGCCATCCGGGTGGCGATCCTGGAAGTCGAGCAGGGAGTGCCCCAGCGCATCGACAACCATCTGGCCACCCTTCACGCCGCGAGGCAAGCGCTTTGAATTACGCCAGGATCGCCGGAACCGGCAGCTATTTGCCGGAAAAAGTGTTGACCAACGCCGATCTCGAACAGATGATCGAGACGACGGCGGATTGGATTGTCGAGCGCACCGGTGTTGAGGAGCGCCACGTCGCCGCGCCCGGCGAGACGACTTGCGATCTGTCGGAACAGGCTTCCCGCCATGCTCTGGAAGCGGCGGGTCTCGAAGCCCGGGACATCGATCTGATCATCATCGGCACCACCACGCCCGATCATGTATTTCCCAGCGTCGCCACTCAGTTGCAGCATCGCCTGGGTTGTCGGGGCGGTGCCGCGTTCGACGTGCAGGCGGTCTGTACCGGTTTTGTTTACGCCCTGGATATCGCCTACCGCTTTATCCGCACGGATGGGGCGCGGCGGGCGCTGGTGGTGGGGGCTGATACCTTCACCCGCATCATTAACTGGCAGGATCGCGGCACCTGCATCCTGTTCGGCGACGGCGCCGGCGCGGTGGTGCTGGAAAAGGCCGACCAGCCGGGTATTATCGACAGCCAGCTGCATGCCGATGGTCGCTACAAGGAGCTATTGTGGGTGCCGGCCGGGGTGTCCAGCGGCTACGAACAGACGCGGGAGAATGCCGCCTTCGTGGAAATGCGCGGCAGCGAAGTGTTCAAGGTGGCGGTTCACACCCTCAAGGAAATGGCCGAGCAGATTCTGGCCGCCAACGGCCTGACGGTGGCCGACGTCGACTGGTTCATTCCGCACCAAGCCAACCGGCGCATTCTTTCCGCCACCGCCAAGCGGCTCGGGTTGCCGGAAGCACGGATGGTGGACTGCGTGCGGTGGCACGGCAACACCTCGGCAGCCTCGATTCCGCTGGCCCTGGATGTCGCGGTGCGCGATGGCCGCATCCAGCGCGGTAATACTTTGCTGCTGGAGGGGTTCGGGGGCGGCTTCACCTGGGGTGCGGTGCTATTGAAATATTAGTATGGCGTCGGTATCGCATGGCCGAACGCAGAGTGCTCGTTGAGTCTTTAACGGGGGATCCCACATGACGTTGGTTGGCGAAATCGCCTTGGTGACCGGGGCCAGTCGCGGCATTGGCCAAGCCATCGCCCGCGAATTGGGGCGACGGGGCGCGACGGTGGTCGGCACGGCCACCACCGAAGCGGGTGCCGAAGCGCTCGACCAGGATTTTCGCGATTGTGGTGTTAAGGGTCGCGGTCTGCGCTTGGAAGTGACGGACCCCGTCTCGGTGGACGCCACGATCAAAGCGGTGACCGAAGCCTTTGGGGTACCGACCATTCTGGTCAATAATGCCGGCGTCACCCGGGACAACCTGCTGTTGCGCATGAAGGAAGAGGAATGGGCGGCGGTGCTCGACACCAACCTGTCCTCGGTTTACCGGCTGAGCAAGGCGGTGTTGCGGGGGATGATGAAGGCCCAGCGCGGGCGCATCGTCAACATCACCTCGGTGGTGGGCGCCACGGGCAATGCCGGTCAGGCCAACTATGCGGCGGCCAAGGCCGGCATGATCGGCTTTACCAAGTCGTTGGCGCGAGAGGTGGGCTCGCGCCAGATCACCGTCAACGCCGTGGCGCCGGGATTGATCGACACCGACATGATTCAGAGCCTGTCGGCGGCGCAGCGTCAGGCCATGATCGACGCGATCCCACTGCAACGCTTGGGCGAACCGCGGGATATCGCCAGCGCCGTGGCGTTTCTGGTATCGCCCGAGGCATCGTATATCACCGGGGAGACTTTGCACGTGAATGGTGGGATGTACATGACCTAAAGATCGTTCAAGGAGAGGAACCGGCGGAAGAGGCTCGGTTCCAGAGTTGCCCAAGTCGGAGAGTGTTACGGAATTTTCCATGATCCGCATTGACTTGCGCCACCGCCGCCGATGGATTGGCGTCAGGGTTTTCCATACAATACCCCGCGATCAGTACCGGGGTCGTCTGAATTCACAACGAGGAAGCTAGCTATCATGACTGACATCAGCAACATCGAAGCCCGCGTCAAAAAAATCATCATCGAGCAACTGGGAGTCAAAGAGGAACAGGTGACGAATGAAGCCTCCTTTGTCGATGATCTGGGCGCGGATTCGCTGGATACCGTGGAGCTGGTGATGGCTCTGGAAGAGGAATTCGAACTTGAAATCCCCGATGAGGACGCCGAGAAAATCACCACAGTGCAGCAGGCGATTGATTACATCGCGTCGCATCTGGGCTAAACGTGTCAGTCCCGCGCGGATGGAGATCAACCGCCGCGGCCACCGCCAGGGGCCGTGGCCTCGTTTTTTCGGCGTAGCGCAGCAGAGGATAATTTTGTGGCCAAGCGGCGCGTGGTAGTGACGGGCATGGGTATTGTGTCCCCGGTCGGCAGCACCGTGGAAACCGCCTGGGCCGATATTCTGGCTGGCCGCAGTGGGATCGGACCGGTCACCGCCTTCGATGTCAGCGGGTATCCGGTCCGCATCGGTGGCGCGGTACGGGGTTTTCAGGTCGAGCAGTACCTGAATCTCAAGGAAGCCAGGAAGATGGATACCTTCATTCATTACGGCATCGGTGCCGCGATGCAGGCGATTCAGGAGTCGGGCCTGGAGATTACCGAGGCCAACGCCGAGCGGGTTGGCGCTTACATCGGTTCCGGCATCGGTGGCTTGCCGGGTATTGAGGAGGGTCATTCGGCGTTCCTGAAGGGCGGACCGCGCAAACTGACGCCGTTCTTCGTACCCCGCAGCATCATCAACATGATCTCCGGCAATCTGTCGGTCATGTATGGCTTCAAGGGTCCGAATCTGGCGGTGGTCACAGCCTGCACCACTGGCACCCACAGCATCGGATTGGCCGGGCGGTTGATCGCCTATGGCGATGCCGATGTGATGATCGCCGGCGGCGCGGAAATGGCCACCACGCCGACCGGCCTGTGCGGATTCGCGGCGGCGCGGGCGCTGTCGACGCGCAACGACGAACCGGAGAAGGCCAGTCGCCCGTGGGACAAGGACCGCGATGGTTTCGTACTGAGCGACGGCGCCGGCGTGATGGTGCTGGAGGAGTACGAACATGCCCGGCGCCGCGGCGCGCGCATTCATGCCGAACTGATCGGGTTTGGCATGAGCGGCGATGCCTACCACATGACGCTGCCGGCGCCGGATGGCGACGGCGCGCGCCGGGCGATGGCGTGTGCCTTACGCGATGCCGGCTTGAATCCGGATGCGGTGGACTACGTCAACGCGCATGGCACCTCCACGCCGGCCGGCGACAAGATCGAAAGCGACGCGGTCAAGGCCGTGTTCGGCGAGCAGGCCTACCGGCTGGCGATGAGTTCGACCAAGTCCATGACCGGCCATCTGCTGGGCGCGGCCGGTGCCGTCGAGGCGATCTTTTCGGTGCTGGCGATCCGCGATCAGGTCGCGCCGCCGACCACCAATCTGGATGAGCCGGAGCCGGGTTGCGATCTGAACTACGTGCCGCATCAGGCTCAGGAGCGGCGCATCCGGGTGGCGCTGTCGAATTCCTTCGGTTTCGGCGGCACCAACGGTACGGTGATTTTCCGCGCCCTGGAGTGAGCGCGGCCTCACTCGGGATTCCCCTCGTCGAGTGCGAGAGAGGAATGGAGAGCGAGATCTGTCATGCAACGATTCGTCCCTTGTCCATGCGGTTCGGGCGGCGACTGTTAATCACCCTGGCCGCGCTGGCGCTCGTTGTCGGGCTGGCGTTGTCCGGGATTTACGCCGACTATCGGAGATTCCTCGACACGCCCCTCAGCGTACCCGCCGAAGGTCTGGTGCTGGAAGTCCAGCCAGGGATGGGCGTGGCCGCCATCGACCGGGACCTGCGACGGCAGACCAGCCCGTCGCGGTCGGCACCTTATCTGCAAATCCACGCCCGGTTGAACGGCCTGGCTCACCGGTTGCAGGTCGGCGAATACGCCATCACCGCAGGCATGACCCCGCGCGAGCTGCTCGAGCGGATCGTAGCCGGACGAGTCATTCAGTATCCGTTGACGGTGGTGGAAGGTTGGACCTTCGCGCAGTTGCGCCAAGCTCTGGCGGCGCATCCTAAAATCGTCCAGACTCTGCGGGAGACCGACGACGCCGAGATCATGGCGCGGCTCGGCCGGCCTGGAGTGCATCCCGAGGGGTGGTTTTTTCCAGAGACCTACCACTTCCCGGCGGGAACCACGGATGAATCCTTCCTGCGGCGGGCGCTGGCCGCGATGGAGCGGCGCCTGGACGAGATTTGGACCCGTCGCGCCCTGGATATCCCCCTGGACGATCCCTATGAGGCGTTGATTCTGGCCTCGATTATCGAAAAGGAAACCGGCGTGGCGGCGGAGCGATCGGAAGTGGCCGGAGTGTTCGCGCGGCGTCTGCGTAAGGGCATGTTATTGCAGACTGACCCGACCGTCATTTACGGACTGGGCGAGAGGTTCGATGGCGTGCTCCGCCGCAGCGATCTGACGACCGACACTCCCTACAACACCTATACGCGCAGAGGCTTGCCGCCGACGCCGATCGCTCTACCAGGCGCGGCTTCATTGACGGCCGCCGTCGATCCCGCGCCCGGCGATACGCTGTATTTCGTGGCGGACGGCGATGGCGGTCACGTTTTTTCCCGGACCTTGGAAGAACATAACCGGGCGGTGCGCCGCTACCGGCAGCGGACCCGGTGACAATGACGGGCCGTTTCATCACCGTCGAAGGCGGCGAAGGCGCCGGTAAGACCACCCAACTGGCTTTTCTGCGCGAGTCTCTGGAGCGGGTCGGTCATCGGGTGCTGCTGACCCGCGAACCGGGCGGTACGCCACTGGGTGAGGCCATCCGGACCCTGCTGTTGGGCCACCGCCACGATGGCATGGCATTGGCCACGGAAACGCTGCTGATGTTCGCCGCGCGCGCCGAGCATCTGGAACGGGTCATTCGTCCGGCCCTGGCCGCGGGTTGTTGGGTGCTATGCGACCGTTTCACCGATGCCACGTATGCCTATCAGGGTGGCGGGCGCGGCCTGCCGGCGGCGCGAATCGCGGTGTTGGAGGATTGGGTGCAGGGTTCCTTGCGGCCGGATTGGACGCTGCTGTTCGATCTGCCGATTGAGGTCGGTCTGGCGCGGGCCGGACGGCGCGGTGCGGCGGATCGGTTCGAACGGGAGGACTGGGCTTTCTTCGAGCGCGTGCGTGCGACCTACCTGGAGCGGGCGGGCCGGGAGCCAGACCGTTATCGGGTCGTGGATGCCGACCGTCCGATGGCAACGGTTCGCGCCGAGGTGGAAACCCTTCTCGCCGGCTGGCTGGAGCGGGGGTGATGGACGAACGCTTGCCTTGGCACGAGCCGTTGTGGCGGCAGATCCAGCAGCGTCATGCCGCGGGTCGCCTGCCGCACGCCCTGCTGCTGGCGGGTCCGGCCGGACTGGGCAAATGGATGTTTGCCCGCCGGCTCGCGCAGGCGCTGTTGTGTGAAACGCCTGAGGGCGAAGGCGATGCCTGCGGGCATTGCCGGAGTTGTCGTTTGTTCCAGGCGGGCAGCCATCCCGATTACCGCATGGAGCGGCCCGCCGAGGAGGGCAAGGCGATCCGAATCGATCCCATCCGCGAATTGTGCGCTTTCCTCGGTTTCACCGCCCAGTATGGCGGTTACAAGATCGCCCTGCTGGAACCCGCCGACCGTCTCAATCTCAATGCGGCCAACAGTCTGCTGAAAACCCTTGAGGAGCCACCGGGCGACTGTCTGCTGCTGCTGGTGACCGCCCAGCCGGCACGATTGCCCGCCACCGTGCGCAGTCGGTGCCAGAAGGTGAGTTTTGTTCCCCCCCCGGCTTCGGCCGCACGGGCCTGGCTGGCGGCGCGGGTGGCCGGCGGTCCGGATCCGCAAGTCCTGCTCGATATCGCCGGCGGGGCGCCTCTGGCGGCGCTGGCCTATGCCGACGAGGAGCGCTGGCGTCGCCGGCGGAATCTGGTCGAGCATTACGAACAGGTATTGACGGGGCGGGCCGATCCGGTGCGCGCGGCGGAAAGCTGGACGCAGGGCGATCTGGCCGAGAACCTGCGCTGGTTGATCGGTTGGCATACCGACTTGATTCGGCTTAAGATGAATCCCGAATCTCCCCATCTGAACAATCCTGATCTGCGCGCCGCACTGTGTCGCTGGGCCGATCCGCAACTATTACACGCCTTGTTCGAACGTCTGGACGCAGCGGTTCGGTTGCACGTCTGGTGTACGACGACCCAAGTGAATGCGTCGTTGTTGCTGGAAGCGTTTCTGAGCGAAGGAGCGAGAGATGAAAGATGACGGATGACTGGGTGGTCTTCACTCCTGACCGGGTTTCTAACGCATCATAGGGTCGAACACTATGGCGGCTCCGCGACAAGGCGTCATCTCCTTGGCCATCAAGGACAAGGCGATGCTGCACGCCGACTACATGCCTTTCATCAAGGGGGGGGGTATCTTCATCCCGACGGAAAAGGTTTTTGAGTTGGGCGATGAGGTCTTCTTATTGCTCACCTTGCTGGATGACCCGGAACGGTTCGCAATCACCGGCAAGGTGGTCTGGATCAATTCCCGGACCACGCCCGGCGGACGGCAGATCGGGGTCGGCATTCAATTCAGTGGCGCGGAAGGTGCCAACCTTCAGAAAAAAATCGCTTCCTTGATGGCGGGCTACACGCGCGCCGATCAACCCACCAACACCATGTGACTGGTCCGCGAGCGAATGATGCTGGTCGATTCTCACTGTCATCTGGACCGGCTCGATCTCGGTCGCTTCAGCGACGGGCTGGTCGGGGTTTTGGCGGCCGCCGCAGCCCAGGGTGTGACCCATCTGTTAAGTGTGTCGGTGGATTTGGCAAGCTGGCCGAATCTGGTCCGGATGACCGAGCCGTATCCACAAATCGCGCTGTCGGTGGGCGTCCATCCCAGCGAGGAGGGCGGGCGAGCGCCGAGCGTGGCGGAACTGGTGAAGCTCGGCCGCGCCGAACCCCGGGTGGTCGCCATCGGGGAGACGGGTCTGGATTACTACTACGGCCACGCCGGCATGGTGCGTCAGCAGGAATGGTTCCGCATTCACATCGCCGCCGCCCGGGAATTCGGCAAGCCGTTGATCGTGCATACTCGCGACGCCCGCGCGGACACCCTGCGCATTCTGGAGGAGGAAGGCGCGGCTGAGGTGGGTGGGGTCTTGCATTGCTTCACCGAGGACTGGGCCATGGCGGAGCGGGCGCTGGAATTGGGTTTCCATATTTCCTTCTCCGGCATCGTGACCTTCAAGAACGCCCGGCAAATCCAGGACGTGGCTCGCCGGGTGCCCGCCGAGCGCTTGCTGGTGGAAACCGACTCGCCCTATCTGGCGCCGACCCCCCATCGCGGTAAGCCCAACCAGCCGGCCTGGGTGCGGCATGTGGCGGAATTCGTGGCCCAGTTGCGTGGCGAGTCGCTGGAACAGGTGGCGGCGGTGACGACCGCGAATTATCGGCGGCTGTTCGGCGTGCGCGGAGAGGCGGCGTGAACCCCGCGGACCTGCGCGACCGGATTCGCCGCTGCCTGCATTCCACGCATCAGATCGAAACCATCACCGGGGATCATGCGGTGGCCGGCATGGTGGCCGAGGAACGGGCGCTGACCCCGGCGGCGGTGCTGGTGCCGCTGGTCGAGCGGCTGGACGGCTATACCGTGCTGCTGACCCAGCGCACGGCGCATCTGGAACACCACGCCGGACAGATCAGCTTTCCCGGCGGGCGCGCCGAGGAGGGGGATGCCAGCCCCGTCGAGACCGCGCTGCGCGAGGCGGAGGAGGAAATCGGCTTGCAGCGCCAGCAGGTGGTGGAGATCGCCGGCTTTCTCGATCTGTATCAGACCGTGACCGGATTTCTGGTCACGCCGGTCGTGGGTTTGGTGACGCCGCCGTTCGAGTTGCGATTGGATGCGTTCGAGGTCGCCGAAGCGTTTGAAGTGCCGCTGGAGTTCATCCTCGATCCGCGCCATCACGAACACCGCAGCATGTTGTACAAGGGCCAGCAGCGGCGTTACTACGTGATTCCTTACGAGGACCGCTTCATCTGGGGCGCGACCGCCGCGATGCTGGTCGGCCTGGCCCGGCGGCTGACGGGGGATCCGTTACTGCCCTGACGGCTCTGATTCCGGGGCGTCGCTGGTCGCGCCTCGATGGTGGACGAACTGCCGCAGCAGAAATTCCTCGTCGCGCGGATTCAGATCGAACAGCAGACTGGCCCGTTCGACGGTTTTGAGGGTGCAATGTCCTTCCTGCTCGGCGAGCCACTGAAACGCCCGACGTAAAGACTCCCCTTCGGGGACGAGCGGTTTGAACACGACGGGTTTTTTCCTCGCTCTATTTAAGTTCGGTAGTCTGTCACTGAGGTGGGAAAGCTCATCACGGAAACTGAGGGACACGACCTGACTGGAACCCAGTCAGGTGCCAGCTAATCCGCGTAAAACCCGCGCTGCTCCCGAACCATCCGCGCCAGCAAGTCGGCGGGCGCGAAGCGTTCGCCCAATCGCTCGTGGTATTGCGCCAGCTTGGCGACCAACTCTGGAATGCCCAGGCTATCGGCGTAGCGGAACGGACCGCCGAGGAACGGCGGGAAGCCGAGGCCGAATACCGCGCCGACGTCGCCGTCGCGCGGCCCGCGAATCACGCCCTCATCCCAGCACCGCACCGCTTCGTTGACCATGATGAGCACGCAGCGCTCGACGATCTCCCGGCTGTCCATCGCGACATCGCCGCTCACGCCCAGCATCGGGTAGACGTGCTTGTCCACGGGTTTCACCGCCTTTCTGACTCCCAGGTAGCGGTAGAAACCTTTCTTGTTCTTGCGTCCGCAACGGCCGTCGGCCAGCATCAGATCGCTGATGCCGGCGGGTTTCATCCGCGCGCCGAAGGCTTCATGCAGCAGCGATCCGACTCTGGAGCCGACGTCGATGCCGACTTCGTCCAACAGGGCGAACGGTCCGATTGGGAAACCAAACTGCACCAGCGCCCGATCGATGGCGTCGATGGCGACTCCTTCGCCGAGCAGATAACCCGCCTCGTTCAGATAGGGCGCGAGGATGCGGTTGACGTAGAATCCCGGGCCATCCTGGACCACGATCACGGTTTTGCCCTGTTGGCGGCCGAAGGCCACGGCGGTCGCCAGCGTTGCCGGGGCGGTGTGCGGGGTGGTGATGACCTCCAGGAGCGGTATTCTCTCGACCGGCGAAAAGTAGTGCATGCCGATGATCTGCTCGGGCCGCTGAGCGGTCGCGGCGATTCGGGCCATGGGGATCGACGCGGTATTGGTGGCGAAGATGACGGACGGCGCACAGTGCGCTTCGATCTCCGCGACCATCCGCTGCTTGAGTTCGAGATCCTCGAACACCGCCTCGATCACCAGATCCACATTTTGAAAGCCGGAATAATCCAGGGTCGGCGTGACCCGCCGCCGTTCCTGACCCGCCTCGAACGGCGTGAGCGAGCGCCGTTGCAGGCGTTGCTGGATCAGGCGGTCGATATAAGCCAGGCCGCGATTCAGGCTGGCGGTATCCTGATCCTTGAGCCGCACCGGCGTGTGCGCCCGGTCGGTGGTGACGTAGGCGATGCCGGCGCCCATCAACCCGGCGCCGAGAATGCCGACCTTGTGAATCGGACGCGGCTGGATGCTGGAATCGGCGATGATCGGGTCTTTTTTCAGCGCCGTGGTGGTGAAATGCAGGTTCATCAATTGCCGCGCCTGCACGGTCATCGCCAGTTCGCCGAACGCCGTGGCTTCCGCCTCCAGTCCTTTCGCGAAGCCATGCCCGGCACCCATTTCGACGCAATCGATGATCCGCGCCGGCGCCGGATAATGCTCCCCGGCCTTGGCCGACGCCTGCTGGCGGGCTTTCTGGAACAGCATCCGCCGGCTCAGCAAATTATTCTCCAGCGCCAGCTTGGTCAGGTTCTTGACCGAGAAGAGCGAACTCTTGCGGTGGGCGGTCGCATGGTCGCTTTGGAGTTGGTGCGCCAGGTCGATGGCGGCGGACAACAGCAGCGTCGCCGGGACCACCTCGTCCACCAGCCCCATGCGCAGCGCCTTGGCCGCGGTGAGGCGCTTGCCGGTCAGCAGCAACCCGAGCGCGGCCGGGATGCCGATCAGGTGGGGCAGGCGCTGGGTGCCGCCGCTGCCGGGCAGCACGCCCAGCAGCACTTCCGGCAGGCCGAGCAGGGTCTTGGGCTGGTCGGACCCGATGCGCCCGTGGCAGGCCAGCGCCAGCTCCAGCCCTTCGCCCAGACAGGGGCCGTCGATGGCCGCCACCACCGGGACCTTGAAATGCTCCAGGCGGTCGCAAAAGCGCTGGCCGGCGCGGGACAATTCCGTGGCTTCGGCGATGGTCTGACAGGCTTGCAGTCGATGAATGTCCACGCCGGCGATAAACGAGCCGGGCTTGCCGCTGATGAGCACCACCCCGCGCAAGTCGGCTTCCCGTTCCAGCCGGTCCAGCAAAGCTTCCGCTTCGTCAGCGAATTCGGTCTTCAGGATATTTTGTGTCTCACCGGGTACGTCGAGGGTGACCACGGCGATGCCGTCTTCGCGCAATGTCACTTGAAAGACGGTCAGGTTGAGTTCATCGGTCATCAGAGTTGTTCCTTGGGCTATGGGCACGGCGATTCACGCGACTTCCAACACCAGCGCCGCGCCCAGTCCGCCGGCCGCGCCGGCGGTCGCCAGGCCTAGCCCGCCGCCGCGCCGGCGTAGTTCGTTGAGCACCTGCACGATCATCCTTCCGCCGGTGGCGGCGAACGGGTGACCGTAGGCCAGCGAGCCACCGAGTACGTTGAGTCGGTCCATGTCCACTTCGCCGATGGGTTCGTCCCGGCCCAGTTGTTCCCGAGCGAACTCTCGGGACGGCCAGTGCTGGAGCGTGGCCAGGACCTGCGCGGCGAAGGCTTCATGCATATCGATCAGCGTTAAGTCGCTGAACTGGATGCCCGCTCGCTCCAGAGCGAGGGGCGTGGCGTGAGAGGAACCCAGCAGTCCGGCGGTGAACGGGTCGACGGCGGCGAAGGCGTAGGAACGCAAGACGCCCAGCGGTTCGAGGCCCAGTTGCCGGGCGCGCCGTTCCTTCATCAGCAGCAGCGTCGTGGCACCGTCGGTCAGCGGGGTGGAACTGGCGGCGGTCACCGTGCCGTGCTTGCGGTCGAACGCCGGCTTCAGCTCGGTCAATTGTTCGAGGGTGTAGTCGCCGCGGATATTGTTGTCGCGTTCGAAACACTCTTGAAAGGGCGGCGCGAAGACCCGCATCACCTCATGGTCCAATTTGCCGTCGTCCCATGCCTGTTGGGCCAACTGGTGCGAGCGCAGGGTGAAGCGATCCTGAGCCTCGCGGTCGATGCCGTACACTTTGGCCATCTGTTCGGCGATCTCGCCCATGCTCAGATGCGTGGAATAATCCTTGAGCACCGGCGAAACCGGGGCCAGATCAGCCGGACGGATGCTCTTGAACAACCCCAGCCGTTCGCTCAAAGACTTAGCCCGGGTGGTATGGATCAACGTCCGCGCCAGCTTTTTCGAGGTTTGGATCGGCAACACCGAGGTGGAGTCCGCACCCCCGGCCAGACCGATCTCGATGTCCCCCATCAGGATGGCCTGCGCGATGTCCACGACCGACTGGAAGCTGGTGGCGCAGGCGCGGGTCACCGTGTAGGCGTCGGTGCGGGGGCTGAGGCCGGCGCCGAGCGTGATCTCGCGGGCGATGTTGGGCGCTTCGGGGATCAAGCCGACGCAGCCGTAGACTACGCGCTCGATGAGCGCCGGATCGAGATCGGTCCGGGCGAGCAGTTCGTTGGTGACCAGGATGCCGAGGTCCACGGCGTTGAGATCCTGGTAGGCAGTCAGTTGCTGGGCGAAGGGCGTGCGTAGCCCGGCGGTGATGACGACGCGCTCGCCGGGGATATTCAGGGGGGTTACGGGGACCACGGGGTTCTCCTCAAAATCCATCATCCGGCTCGGGAAGGGCCGAAACGACCGCGCGCTCAATTAGGATCGTTTGACGAAGCAACGCAGCATACACCGGTACGATATCGCCTTGGCGCTCAAGAATAAAGGTGCTGAAAAATTTTATGCGATGCTAATTGAACACTGTTCATAATAAATTCTCCTGACTATACTCAAATTGTTCTTTCCCTGGTTCCACATGATGGAGGAGGTGTTGCATGGCCAGTTTGTTCAAACGCATCAGCGACGTACTCGCCGCTAATCTCAACGACCTGGTGGATCGAGTCGAAGATCCGGAGCGGATGATCAAGCAACTTATCCGCGAGATGGAGGAAAACGTCAACAGCGCCCGCGAGGGGGTGATCGACGCCCTGGCCAGTGAGAAGCAACTGGCCAGGGAGCTGGAGCACCAGCGCCGGCAGGCCGAGGAGTGGCATGGCCGCGCCCGGCTGGCGCTGGAAAGCGGCAACGAAGCGCTGGCGCGGGAAGCGTTGCTGCGGAAAAAGGAGCATGACGGCATCGTCGCCAACCTGCAAGCGTCTTGGGAAGCAGCCCGGCGCACCGGCGAACGGTTGAAAACCCAGCTGCGGGCGTTGGAGATGAAGCTGGAGGAAGCGCGGCTGAAGAAGGGCAGCCTGGTGGCGCGGCAGCGGGCCGCCCAAGCGCGCGAGCAGATGGACCAAGTGACGGACCGCTTCCAGACCGGGCTCGATCTCAACCACTCCTTCGGCCGCATGGCGGACAAGGTGGGGGATATGGAAGCCCGGATGGAGGCGCGCGCCGAGTTGTACGACGACTTCAGTCAAGTCGAACGGGAGTTTTTGCGGATGGAGGTGGACAGCGAGGTCGAAGCCGAGCTGGCGGCGCTGCGGAAGGATCTCGA
>REEE01000056.1 GCA_007695245.1 Candidatus Competibacteraceae bacterium
ATTGGACCTTTAAAAAACTGGCTCGGAGTGCCGTGTCCTGGTTCAAACGCGGTTTACGCGCGCTTGAAAGACGACTCCAAATGCTACAACCCTTACCGCTCTTCTACCGCGTTTGCCCCGTGATGAGGAACTGATAGGTGGTAAGCTGGCGGGCCATGCTCGCCCTACATCGTCGCCGCCTCGTGGTACACTTCCCGATGAGGCTCGACGGGAGAACTGCCAGGATTGACCGCTTGAACTTCGGGAGGTGATGGCATGGTTGTGGAAACGAAAGAACAGATTTTCTTGCTTCTCGATCAGTCTGACGAAAAACTGAAAAAATTTGGCGTTAAGCGATGCGGTTTATTTGGCTCTTTCTTGCGTGATCGCCAAAATATTCAGAGTGACATTGATCTACTTGTCGAATTCGAGATGGGTAAAAAAACCTATGATAACTATATTCACCTAGCTTTTTTTCTTGAAGAACTCTTCGGGCGATCAGTTGATTTAGTGACACCTGAATCATTAAGCCCCTATATTGGACCGCATATTTTGCGTGAGGTCGAATATGCCTCCAACCGCACGTGAGTATTTGCAACATATCCTGGATGAAACCAGCTACCTTGGCGCGAATTTGCCAGGATTGGACAGGGAAGAATTTCTGCGCAACCCTACCCTTCAACGAGCTTTCGTTCGCAGTATTGAAGTCATCGGCGAAGCAGCAAAACAAATTCCCGACTCGTTACGCGAAAATTATCCACACATTGAATGGCGCGCAATTACAGGTATGCGAGATCGGTTGATTCATGGCTATTTCGGTGTCGATTACGAGATTGTCTGGGATGTAGTTTGCAATAAAATACCCATTCTGGAAAAAGACATCAGGCAAATTCTTGAAGCCAGGTAGCCAGGTAGGTCGTGCATCGGATGTGCCCGACGTGCGCTCCCCAATCCCCTGAACCCGCCGGGCAACGCTGCGCTTTGCCCCCCGCTCTGTTAAAATGAATCGTCAGCACCCGATACAGGAGAGGTACATGACGCTTTTGGGCCATATCGATGTCAACCCCTAAGGTCATGCTGGGCAAGCCCGTCATTCGTGGTACGCGCACCCCGGTGGCACTCATTCTCCGCAAACTGGGCGAGGGGGCATCGGAACAGGATTTGCTGAATGCCTATCCACACTTGAAGAGCCAGGACATTCGGGCGGCGATGTCTTATGCCGCCGAAACCTTGTTCGCAAAGAACTACCATGCGAGTCATTTCCAAAAGACCAATAAGAGAATTCTGGGAACGGCATCCAGAATCCAAGCCCGCTTTGGAAGAATGGTTTTATAAAGTTCGTCAAGTTGCGGTGAGGTCTTTCCCGGAATTGCGGCGAACATTCAGCTCGGCGGATTATGTCGATGGTTATACACTTTTTGCTGTGGGCGGAAACAAATACCGAATCGCCGCCGTTATCCACTATGACAAACAACGGCTCTATGTACGGCAGGTCATGACCCATGCGGAATACGACAGAAACGACTGGAGGAGAAGATGAACGCAGCACTTGATGTTGAGAAACTCGTCCCCGCCTGGCAAACCCTTAGATCGATGGCCCCCGTGTCGCATATCGAATCCGAAAGCGATTATGAACAGGCCACGGCTTTACTGAATAATCTGCTCGACGTGGTCTTGGACGATGCCAGCCATCCCCTATATTCGCTGGTATGCGTGGTTGGCGATCTGATCGAAGCGTATGAAATCGATCATGAGCCAGTTTAGTTACCTCCTCTCAGGTAACCAGTACATGCCCATGTCGGGCACACTAGGGCGGGTTAGCGGCAGCATAACCCGCCGATTCCGTAGGACTCTCAACAAGGCGGGTGACGGGCTGACACCCTAACAGTCATGTCGTTGGAACATCACCCCGGACGATGAAAGTCGAAGCTTTCATGGCAGCCCGCCTGTATCCAGTGTCATTGGCCGCATCCGCGTAGCTATGCCGCTTTCTTCAATGGCAACTCAGCGCGCTTGCTCACGTAAAGAACCTCGATACCGACGATTCGCCCTTCGGCATCGTAGTCTATAATGATGCCAGGCTGGATTTCCTTGGATTCCTCCACCTCAACATCCGTCAATTCGAGGTAGACCGCGTCGGCTCGCGCATCGAATTCAAGCTTCATAACTCCTTGACCTCGTTTCCGCTTGCGGGCATATCGGACGAGGAATTGACTGAAACGTAAACCAAAAAGCAACAAAAAGTTTACCGGGATTCACCTGCTCGTGGGGGCGTCGATGGGCGAGATCGTTTTGAATCTTAAGGAAGCCCATCAGACCTTGTTAACCTTGCTCGGTGAACACTTTGTCGCCCTATATTTTGGATGAGGGGGGCGGAATGTCGGCTCCATCGTGCGGGAAGCGGAACACATTCTAAACGCGCGCGATTCGACAGCTACCCTAAGGGAAACTATAGTAACCAGAAGGCCATGCGCGGGCGACGGCGGCGTGATTACGCTGGCCGCCGTTCGCCGGAACCTGGCCCGCGCTGATCCGGTTTCGTCAGCCCTTCAATAACCTCCATAAAGGAAGCTGTCCATGTCCGTTCCCAGCGACCTGCCGGTCTGGCAAGAGTTGAAAGCCCATCATGCCGTCGTCGCCGACCTGCACCTGCGCGACCTGTTCGCCGCCGATCCCGAGCGTTTCGCCAAATTCTCCCGATGCTTCGGCGATTTGCTGGTGGATTTTTCCAAGCACCGCATCACCGGAGAGACCCTCGGCCTGCTGGCTGAACTGGCTCGCCAGGCGCAAGCGCCGACCTGGATCGAGCGGATGTTCTCCGGCGAGATGATCAACCACACCGAACGCCGTTCCGTGCTGCACGTCGCCTTGCGCAATCGGAGCAACCGGCCGATCTTCGTCGACGGCCAGGACGTGATGCCGGGCGTGAACGAAGTGTTGGAGCACATGCGCAAGTTCTCCGAACAGATCCGGCGCGGCAAGTGGCGCGGCCAGACCGGCAAGCGCATCCGCGACGTGGTCAACATCGGCATCGGCGGCTCTGACCTGGGGCCGAAGATGATCTGCGAGGCGCTGGAGCCGTATGGCGATCCCACCCTGCGGATGCATTTCGTCTCCAACGTGGACGGCGCGCACATCAGCCACGTCCTGGCCGAGTGCGATCCCGAGAGCACCCTGTTCATCGTCGCTTCCAAGACCTTCACCACCCAGGAGACCATGACCAACGCCCACACCGCCCGGGCCTGGCTGATCAAGGAATTGGGTGATGAGGCGGCGGTGGCCAAGCATTTTGTCGCGGTGTCCACCAACGCCGAGGGGGTGAGCAAGTTCGGCATCGATACCGCCAACATGTTCGAGTTCTGGGACTGGGTCGGCGGGCGCTATTCGCTGTGGTCGGCCATCGGTCTGCCGATCATGGTGTATCTCGGCGTGGAGCATTTCACGGAGCTGCTCGACGGCGCGCACGAGATGGACGAACACTTCCGGACCGCGCCGCTGGAAGAGAATCTGCCGGTGATCCTGGCCACGCTCGGGGTGTGGTACATCGACTTTTTCGGTGCCGCCAGTCAGGTGACGCTGGTCTACGACGACTATCTACGCTCGCTGCCCGACTATCTGCAACAGCTCGACATGGAGAGCAACGGCAAGACCATCGACCGCGATGGTCAACTAGTGACGGTCAACACCGGGCCGATTCTTTGGGGCGGGCTGGGCAACAACGGCCAGCATGCGTTTTATCAGCTCTTGCACCAAGGGACGCATCTGGTCCCGGCGGATTTCCTGGCACCGGCGCACAGCCCGAATCCCATCGGCGACCACCACCCTATTCTGCTGGCCAACTGCCTGGCCCAGGCCGAGGCATTGATGGTCGGCAAGACCGAGGCGCAGGCCCGCGCCGAGCTGGAGAAGCAGGGGTTGAGCGGTGAGGCGCTGGAGCAGTTGCTGCCGTATAAAGTGTTTCCCGGTAACCGGCCGAGCACCAGTCTGTTCTACCGCCGTCTGACCCCGAAGGTCTTGGGCTCGCTGCTGGCGCTGTACGAGCACAAAGTGTTTACCCAAGGGGTGATCTGGAACATCAATTCCTTCGATCAGTGGGGCGTGGAACTGGGCAAGCAACTGGCCAACGCCATTCTGCCGGAGCTGAAGGGCGACCGCCCGGCCGGCGGGCACGACGGTTCTACGCTGGGCTTGATTGAGTTCTGTCGAGCGGACTCATAGCCGGTGGTAAATCCTCCCTCGCCCGTTTGCGGGCGAGGGTTACGGCAACTTTGCTCGGTCACCGGATTCAGGAGACGCCGATGCGGTGCGCGATCTATAGAAGTCCCAAAAAGCCGGATACCTATCTCTACCTGGCCGCCAGGGGCGATTTCTCCCACGTTCCCGATCCACTGCTGAAGATGCTGGGCGAACCGGTCCATGTCATGGATCTGGACCTGCACCCGGAACGGCGACTGGCGCAAGAGGATGTTAGGGAAGTGCTACATAACCTGCGGGAACGGGGTTGGCATCTGCAAATGCCGCGGCGGGACGATCCGCTGGCGGTCCGGCATTGACCGTCGCGATCCCGTTGCCTTACTCGACCTCCGGATATGGCTCACAGGCCCAAATCATCCTCAACCGCTTCCACGCAGCGTGCCCCCCGCATCACGAGAAAATCGCCGCGAGACGAATTTTCGCGTTGTTCCATGGCAA
>REEE01000055.1 GCA_007695245.1 Candidatus Competibacteraceae bacterium
ACGCCCTTCTTGGCCGCGACCAGCGCGCAGGCGATGGTGGAATTGACATCGCCGACCACCAGCACCGCCGCCGGGCGCTCGGCATCCACCACCGGTTCGAAGCGTTTCATGATCTCGGCGGTTTGCACCGCGTGACTGGCCGAACCGACCTCCAGATCCACGTCCGGGTTTGGAATGCCCAGTTGCGCGAAAAATTGCTGGTTCATCGCCACGTCGTAGTGCTGGCCGGTATGCACCAGCCGCGCCGCGAGCGGCGTTCGACGCAACGCCGCCATGATCGGAGCGATTTTCATAAAGTTCGGGCGCGCGCCGACCACACAAAGAATCTTGAGGGTCACCAAATTCGACTCCTTGAACGCTGTACGACATCTTTCTCCTTGCGGGCGGGAGAGGAGTCGGGGTGAGGGGTTATTTTTCAATAACGCCTCTTACTCAAAAAAACCGAGGCCTATCAAAACCACTATGATTCGTCGATGTTAGCTGCCTCGACCAACCGGTCATCCAGACGCCGGTCCAGATCGATGATCTGTTGCCGGAGCACCTGAACCGCCGGTTCCATCTGTTGGACGCGCCGCGTCAACCGCTCCAGTTGAACATCCTGCCACTCGGGATTTTGCAACAACGCCTCCACCGCTTGTTCCAACTCGGCCAGACGTTCCTCCAGCGCATGGCTCACCCGCAGCAGCGAACGTCCGCCGGCTCGGGTGCCGGGAACCGGTTCGTCCTGACTCAACTCCCGTCCGACCGTTTCGACCGTTTCCGCGGAAAACTCCCGTAGTTCTTCCAAAAATCCGTACAGCAACAACCGGTCGCAAAAGACGTTCACCCGGCGTGGAACGCCCTGGGTGTGCTGGTAAATACCGGCATGGGCGTCCTCGCCAAAGCGCGGTTCGTCACCCTGCCAACCCACCACGTGCAACCGATGCTCGATGTATTCACGAGTTTCCAGGTCGCTCAGCGGATTGAGCTGGCAGAAAGCGATCACCCGCTGTCGCAACTGCTCCATGCCCGGATCTTGCAAGGTCGCGCGAAACTCTTCCTGCCCTAACAGAAAACTCTGTAACAACGGTGCCTCGCCAATCTGGAAATTCGACAGCATGCGCAGTTCTTCCAAGGACTGAGCCGGCAGATTCTGCGCCTCGTCCACCACCAGCAACACCCGCCGACCATGTCGGGCCTGATCGCTCAGGAAATCCTCAAAGTGCTTCAACAGCGTCGCCTTGCCCAGATTCTCATACGGCAGGCCAAACGCCGCCACTACGCTGCGCAGCATCTCATCCGCCTCCAGTTGCGTCGTGACTAACTGGGCGGCGACGACCTGATGGGGGTCGAGCTCGTCGAACAGGCTCTTGACCAGTGTGGTCTTGCCCGTGCCGATGCCGCCGGTGATCACGATAAAACCCTCGCCCTGGCTGACGCCGTAGCGCAGATAGGCGAGCGCTCGACTGTGGCCGCTGCTGCCGAAGAAAAACCGGGGATCGGGACTGAGCTGAAAGGGTTTGGCGCTGAAGCCGTAGTAAGAGAGGTACATGCGTGGGTTCAGAATCTCATGTTGAGGCGGGCGTTGAGCTGATTTTCGCGAAAGCTCTGGTCGGACGGATCGGCTTCGTTGCGGTAGTGACTATAACCAAGCAACCCATCCATATCCGGGCTGATCTGCCGCGCCAAACCGAACTCCGAAATCCAGTATTCATTTTGCCGATCATCGCTCAGATCGTCACGCTCCCAGCGGAGCCCGATGATCGAGCGGGTGCGCGGCGCGAATTGCCAGCTCCAAAACATACCGACGCCATAAGTGTTTTCATCGGAGTCGCCATCCGGAAATTCACGGCTCTCATCGAACACATTAAAACCGAGACCCGAGCGACCGCGTTGATAAGTCACACGAGAGGTGAACCGTTTGCGGAGAAAATTCTCGGTACTCAACCCAAAAGATCCATCAACCGGCACAATTTGGCCCTCCTCGTCCAAGGCCACCGGCAGGCCATCCGGTCCCACCCCGATCAGGCTCTCGCCAAACAGACGCCGGACACTGGTGACTTCCTCGGTATAACTGGCCGACCAAGTGGTATAGCGGGTTCGGTGCGCGAACAAACCTTCCCAGCGCACCCCTGGATCGACGCCCACCTCCTCTTCGCGGCGGCCGACGCGCAAGCGGGTTCGGGAGGTCGGATTCCACTGCGCGACCACCTCGTTCAAGTTCAATCCGTACAACGCAGCCAGAGAGAAAAAGCGGCTCGGGGTCCAGTTCGCCCCCAAACCCCAGAAGAGACCATTATCGACATTCTCGAAGCCCGCCACCCGATCGTTGACATACCCCACCTCGGCCAACAACGCCCACTGATTGTTGATCTGGTAACTCGCTCGGCCGGTCGCACGCTCCCGAATATCGTCCTCGCTGTCCGCCTCACCCCTTTCCTCGCGCTGATGGGAATAGGCGAGATTCCAGTTCAGTCGGCTGAAGCGCCGCCCGCTAGCGAGATCCAAGGTGGCGGTCTGGATGTTGCCGTCGAATTCATCGCGCCCGAAGGCCACATCGTCGTAACGATAGCGCAGCAACGCCTCCACCCAACCGCCGAAGTCCTGCCGCCAATACGGGCTGATGCCGAAATTGGCCTGAGTCGTCTGATTGCCGGTCAGGGCGGTATTGCCTGGCCTAAAGAAACCTCCACGGTCCTCTGGACCATCCGAAGCAATCGGCACCTGTGAAACCGAACCGTAGGCATCCACGAACAAGCGGTCCTGGTACAGTTCAGTAACGCTGAAAGCCCGCAAGTTATGATTCACGGTGCTGGCGTCGCTATCATTGGTATAAAACAGGCCCTGTGCGCTGTAATCCAGACGCACTTCCAGGCGTCCACCCTGTTTGCGCATGGAAACACCGGGTTCCACCTCCAGGACTAGATCGGACTCCGCCTCGTCGGCCGGAGCCAGACGGATATTGTCGGAATAGATCACGCCGACCCCCAGTTGAGGGGTGATCCGCCATCCTTCCAACGCCCCGGCGGCTTCCTGAGCCCCGCCCGGCGTACCCAAACCGAGCAGAAGGGCGGCGACCCCGCACACCCAAAGCGCGGCCCATCGCCGGAGCGGACGCCGGATCCATTCGCGATATGACCGTTTAGTTCCCCCACCCCGGCTCTCTCCCCCAAGGGGAGAGAGCCTCCTGTGGAACCATGTTTGGATCGGCCAGTTCACTGTTCCGCAGCGCCCCGATCACCACTACCATAGCCATAACGATAGCCATAGCCGTATCCGTAATAATCCGAACCGAAGCTATCGCGCGCCTTGTTCAGCACGAACCCCACGATTTGCTGCGGGTCCAGCAACGCCAAGGCTTCCTTGACCTGGTTCTGATGCGTGCGCTGGGATTCCACCACCATGACCACCTGTCCCATCAGACTGGCCAGCACGCTGGCTTCGGTGGTCACCAACAGCGGCGGCGAATCGAAGATGACGATGCGGTCGGGATAGCGCCGGCTCATTTCGAGCGCGAGCCGGCGCATGTTCTCGCTGGCCAACAACTCGGTGGACAGATGGTGCCGGCCGCCGGCGGGCAGGAGGGTTAACGATGGCACATTGGTATCCACCAATACGTCGGCCAGATCCAGGCGGTCGTCGATCAGAAAATCCACCAGACCCACTTCCGCCTCGAACCCCAGCACGCGGGCCACCGACGGCTTGACCACATCGGCATCGACCAGCAACACGGTCCGGTCGCGTTCGGTGGCGATACTCAGGGCCAGGTTGCAAGCGGTAAAGGTCTTGCCCTCGCCCGGCCGGGCGCTGGTCACCATGATCAGGTTGGGATGTTCGGGAGTGATGGCGCCTTTGCCATCGATATTCATCAGCAGAGGCCGCTTGATATGGCGGTATTCTTCCTTGATCCGGCTGCGCCGGGTATCGGGCACCAGCATTCCCGCAGCTTGAATTCCCTCCAAGTCGAGCGTCACCGAACGCTGGGTCCGCTTGCGGACCGCCGCCGGCTTGGCGACGGTCACGCCAGATGGTGCGGCGGCCAGACCTGCGGTCCGTTCGATCACGTCCGCTGTCGCCGCCGCTGCCGCCACCGACGGCGGCGGCGATGGCGATATCACTGAGGCCCCGTCCGAACTCCGGATTCGACCCAGCATGGCTTTCTCAATGCTGTCCATGGGTTATATCCCCAAAGTTCCCTCAAAGTAGCGATGGGAGACCGATCGTCTCCACAACGAGCAATCCGGCATAGGTCAGCAGCAAGACCCCCGTCAGCGAAGCGTAAGCCGCCACCATGAGTCGCTCGCGACGAATGATCCGCGGCGACAACACCGCGCTGACGCTGCCGAAGACCGGTATTTCAGTGATCTTCATCAGACTGCGCCGGGTATCGAAGGTGGGCCACAACAGCGAAATCAGGAAGGCCACGCCGACGCCGACCCCCAAACCCGCCACCAACACCCCGGACATCAAGAGCGGACGGTTGGGACCTGAAGGATCCGATGGCACTCGCGGCGGGTCGATAATCCGAAACCGGACCTCCTGATCGGTCTGTCCGATCTGCTGGGCCATCCGGGCCGACTCGCGACGGGACAGTAAATCGTTATACCTGGAGCGGTTGATGTCGTAGTCGCGATTCAGGGCTGCCAGTTG
>REEE01000054.1 GCA_007695245.1 Candidatus Competibacteraceae bacterium
GCATCATGGCGATCGCGGTCGCCAGCGGCGACTGTCCCTGCACGATCTGAATATAAAGCGGAACAGCGCGGCGACATTGAAGGACATCAGGACCTGAGCGAGCGCGATCGCGATCATCGGCACCCAGGATTCCCGCACTTCGGCCGTTGGGCCGTCGCAGTAAGATCAGGGGAACTCATCGGCAGTCATCTCCTTGATTAAACTGCGGGTGGGGGGGGTGCCTCAAGCTTCGGGCTTGGACATGAACAGATTCAGGCCGAGGCGTTCGGACAGATATTTCGTGACCTTTTGGCCCTTGATGCTGTTGCCGGCGCCATCCAGGGGCGGCGCGAAGACGCCGAGCCCGCCCTTGCCAGGCGCGACCGTGAAGATGCCGCCGCCAACCCCGCTCTTGCCGGGCAGTCCGATCTCGAACAGCCAGTCGCCGGACTGCTCGTAAAGACCGGCGGTGGCGAGCACCGCCAGCACCCGCTTGCAGACCACCGGGTCGACCACGTGCTCCTTCGTGACCGGGTTCACTCCGCCATCGGCCAGCGTCGCCGCCATGATCGCGAGGTCGTGCGCGGTTACGGCCAGGGCGCACTGCCGGGTGTAGACATCGGTCGCGTCAAGGGGATCGCAGTACATTCGGTCATAGGACTCCAGAAGTCGGGCGATGCCCCGATTGCGCTGGTTGGTGGCGGCCTCACTTTCGTAGACCTCGACATCCAGCTCGAGCGGCCGGCCAGCGAAGCGGGAGAGCCCTTCCTGGACGAAGCGCCACTTTTCCGCCGCCGAGTCGCCGGGGATGAGGCTGGTCGCCGCGATGGCCCCGGCGTTGACCATGGGGTTCATGGTCCGGTCGGCATTCAGCTCGATCGCCATGACCGAGTTGAAGGGGAGTCCGGTCGCGTTCACGCCCAGCTTCGCCCTGGCCTCCAGGTAGATGATCTCCTGGCAGACCAGCGCGAATACGAAGGGCTTGGAGATGCTTTGAATGGTGAAAAGGTGGTTCACGTCCCCCACCTCCATGACGTTTCCCTTTACGCCGACGACCACGATGCCGAACAGATCCCGCGGCACGCGCGCCAGCGCGGGGATGTAATCCGCCACCTTGCCCTCATCGAGCCCCCGGTAGCATTCATAGGCCTCCAACACCAGCTCACGAACCCACTCGGGGTCCGGAAGATGCCCGGTGGATATTGGACCGGGCTCGGTGGCTTCCTCTTTCCGCAAGTCAGTTAACATCTGAAACCCAATTGAATACGAGCCCCCTGGCCATCACTCACCTTCGTGTGATCCCCTCAGAGACCTTGCCACCAGAGCAGACCGCAGAGCATCACAGAAATGGGTGTACTGTCCCCGGAAACCCGGTGCGCGAGCAGAGCCCCAAGGTCTTGATAGCCAGAAGTTCGACACGCAGGCGTTCTCTGCCCCAATCCAGGTTCAACGGGGAGAGCTGTAAGGTCGGGGAGCTGTGGCCGGCGCGGTGAGGGACCACCGGAGGGCTCGAGACAGTTGGCAAGGTGGTCATCGGTTCAGCCCCCAGCCCGTCAGCCACGGGGCAGAAAGTGACCGCGGGGCGGCGACCAAAGCTGGACGTTCATTCACCACAGCTCGGGCAATCCAGTTCCCTCGCAAGCATCGGCATCCTGAAGTGCCGGCAATCGGAAAACCCGCCTCAGCGTCGCCGACGGCGGCCGCCAGGCTGCCTCTGCTGAGCAATCTCAGCGTGAGGCGCTTCCACTGTCCGCTCACTCGCATCTGTATCGGCCTCTCGGTCATCCGGCGTGTTCCCGCACGCAGCGCTCTGCGAGCAAGTGCTGTGCCATTCTTCCATCAGGGACCTGCAATGCGAGGCAGTACGGGGTTTCCCGGCTGCCGGCCGGGTCCGACCACCGAGGCAAGGCGGTCCGGAGCTGCTAATTTGGCAGACGGAAACCCCTCCGGAACGCGACTGGCGTCTGTTTCCGGACCCCGATGAAGTCCCGGTCAAGGCCCCAGACTGTTGAACGGCCATGGGTTACCTTCGGGGAATCAACCAAAAGGAGGGAACAGCCGGACCTTGGACGGTTCCATGACGGTTTGTCAGAAGGCAGGACGCATCGCTCAAGGGCGGATAGCGATGAACTGTCTCCAAGGTCGGGGCAACCGGGCCGCTTTGCGGCGCCCCGTCCCCGGGTCATCATGGCAGAGAGAGTTAAACTTACCCGTAGACCGGCAACAGGATCGGTACCAGGATGACGCTGGCGATCATGGCGATTCCGCCGCAAGATCCACGCCCCCGGTGCCCTCCAGCACGATCAGGAATTTGCCGCCCCGGCCGCGGTCCGGGCCGCCCATGACCAGGTGGGTCTCGCCGCACTGGAGACTCGTCAGGCCGGCGAACGCCTCGTTTGCATGACCACGCCGGTGGTGGTGGTCGGCGGTTTGCTGCTTAGCGCGTGGCTGGGTCTCCTGACCGCGTTCGGGGTCAGGACTCGCTGCCGAAGCTGTTTCTGCCCCCTCCAGACTCTGGCAATCGCGCTGGCAGTAAGAGCGACGAACGAGCCGACCTGACTGGCAGCGCTGGAGTCCATGGGGCCAACGGATTCAACGGCGTCGTTTCCAACATCATTGGTGTGCATGGTACCTCCTGGTTCGGAACCGAATAAGCACTGGTTCACTGAGGCCTCCGCCCGCACGGCGGTTCAACTCAAACCTGCGATCCGCGCCCGCCGGCTGGGACCGGCAGAGGACCTCTACAACAGAAACTCAATCGTCACTGATTTCGTGGCCGATGATTCCGCCAACGGCGGCCCCGCCGACCGTTCCGACAGCGCTGCCACCGGTGAGGACAGCACCGCCGACGGCTCCGACTCCGGCGCCAATCGCCATGTTCCTGTCCTGCGTGGACATGCCTGCGCAAGCACTCAAGCTCAGCAGCACAATCGCTGCCAAGGCAGGAAACGTCATTCTTTGGAAAAATTGCATGGGGATACCTCTTTGGTGAACGTGAATCCTCTCGTCCGCACATCGCGGGGAACCGGCTCCTGCCGACCCAATCCGCGAATCCGCCCCGGCTTCACCGGGTCCGTGCCCGAATGTTCCGTAACCAGCCGTTGGGCAACATCGGCGTCTGGACACTGATCCTCGCGCCGGCGCCGACCGCTGCACCTCCGGCGAACCGGAGGCCCAGGGGTCTGGCTATCAACTGCCACCAGATTAGCGGGCGTCCTCCCCACCCTCTTCCTTGGGCTCACGAGCCTCCTGCTTCATCTCCGTGCGCTGTTCGAGATGGCGTTCCATCTCTGCCTCGTACGCCGCTCGCCCGGCCTCCATGGCCTTCTGGTGCGCTTCGCGCATCGCTTGCATCTCTTCCATGCGCTCCTGGCGCTCCGCATGTTGGGCCTTGATGCGCTCGCGCATCTCTTCGGGCATGTCTTCCGGCAGGTTGTCCGGATCGAACTGCTGCATCTGCCCATAACCAGGGCGCTGCTGCATCATCCCGCCACCGGGATGTGCACCCATGCCGCGCCCATAGGGAGCCTGCCCGTAAGGGCCGGGCCCCGGACCCTGCTGGCCCATCGCCGGACCAGCACCATAGCCCGGGCCTTGCCGCTCCTGGGCCTGGGCCACACCCAGCGCCAGCACGGATGCGACGGCGGCACTGACCAGCGTGGTGCCGATCATTCGGGAATTCAAACGCTTTTTCATCACGAACCTCCTGGAGGTCTTGCTTGCCTGTTATTTGAGTCGAATCACGCGTCCATGCCGTGCTGCTCCCGAAGCGAAAAAGCCTGCAGGAATGCGCTGATTACACAACGGCGCGCGGGTACTGGTAGATGACACCCCAATCGCGCCGCTGGTCCAGCGCTCACCTGGAGGCCGTCTTGGCGGACTTGCAACACATCTTCAATCTAGACCCAGTCACGGTCACCGTCCGTACGCTAGCGCACGCAGTTGACCGGTCCGCTGGGGCGTCATTGCGCGAGCCCCTCGACCATTTGAAGCGGAAACTCCCAACGGGCAGTTAACGTGGAAATCGCGCCCAGCGCGCACGACCCATCGTTGCCCATGCCGCCATCTCGGCTCGACGGTCCGCGGTCTCTGCCGCTTCGTTGGCGCTTTGGAGTGCGGGAGCTTGCTCCCGCTTTCACACGCGGAAGCTCGCTTCCGCGGCAGGAGGCATGCCCCCTGCAAGCCACAGCGGCGGCAAGCCGCCGCACTCCATACGGCGCTTGCGTTTTCATGCTCCGGGATGGCGCGCCGCGCCATGATGATTAGGGCACCCCTATCGCCAACGATCGCACGGACACGATCTCGACAAGCCGTTCTAGCTGCCCGTCAATATCCGCCGAATCCTAGTCGAAAAGATGCTTTTCGAATCGCCGATGCGCCAACGGGTGCTGCCGCTTCCGTTTGCGCTACGCGCGATACCGCACATCAACCGCAGGGCTGACGTGCTATACGAATGGTGCACCGTACTGGAGAATCTCAGGATGCTCATGAACAGTCTCAACCAAGACGCCGCAGCGGGGCTCTGGAATGAATGTGACCCGCCCTGCCTTTCGCTCTTTCAACCCACTCATCGGAATCACCCCGACAATCAGCAGGATCCGATACGCTTCAAGAATCTGGTGAAAGCGCTGGAGGAAT
>REEE01000142.1 GCA_007695245.1 Candidatus Competibacteraceae bacterium
ACCACCGACCGGTTGGTCGCGCTGGTCCGCAGCCATCGGGAAGGCGCAGCCTATCCCACGCCCGAGCAACTGCTGGCCAACTTGCCGGTAGCGCTGCGGGCGCTGTGCGACCACCTGCTGACCGGCGAGGCCACCGCGCTGGATGTCGCCTACCGGCTGGCCTCGCTCATTGAGGCCATCGAGGGGAGCGAGACCCCGGCCAAACCTCCCCAGCCTCTCCACTGAAATCCACCTCCACCGATTTCGGCTTGACGGGCCGTGCAGCGTCGCCTATATTCAGAGTACAAATGTACTCTATCAAGCGCCGCCATGCCCAAAGCCGCCGATGACGCCGCCTATCTGGCGAAACTCCAGGACTACTTCGCCCGCTGGCGCAGCCTGCCCGCCTACGCGCCGTTGCAAGCGGTGTTGGGGCTGGCCTCGCGGTCGGCGGTCGCCAAGGTCTTGCACCGGTTGCGGGGGGCGGGCTTTGTCGAACGGACCCCGGACGGGCGCTGGACGCCGACCGGGCGGTTCTTCGAGCGACCCCAGGCCGAAGTCCCCGTCCCGGCGGGTCTGCCGCTGGCCACCGACGACGGCGGCGAGGCGCGCTCCATCGACGCCTGGCTGGTGCGCCATCCCTCGCGCACCGTGCTGATCCCGATCGTCGGCGATTCGATGATCGAGGCCGGAATCCACCCCGGCGACCTGGCGGTGGTGGAGCGCGACGCGCCGGCCCGGCCGGGGGATCAAGTGGTGGCGGTGATCGACAACGAATTCACCTTGAAAACCCTGGCGGTGGAGGACGGCGCGGCCGTGTTGAAACCGGCCAATCCCGCCTATCCCATCCTGCGCCCCGGCGACCGCCTGCGGATCTACGGGGTGGTGGTCGGTCTGGTCCGTTCCTACCGGAGGTAACCCGCATGTCGGTCGTCGCTGCTGAAAAACCCTTCGCTCGCCCCTCTCCGTCCGGCTGGCTGGCCGACCTCGCTCCCGACGCGGAACCCGAGCTCGGCTGGCCGCTGCTGGCGACGCCGGTCCCGGCCGGCTTTCCCTCGCCCGCCGACGATTTTGTCGAACGCCGCCTGAGCCTGGACGATCATCTGATCCGCAACCCCGAGAGCACGTTTCTGATTCGCGTGGCGGGCGACGCACTGGCGGCGGACGGGATTCACGACGGGGATCTGCTGGTGGTGGATCGGGCGCTGCCGCCCGTCGCCGGCAGCCTCGTGGTGGCGGTGGTGGCCGGCGAATTCGCGCTCCGGCGTCTGGGCCGCGACGCCGGGGATCGCCTGACCCTGGCGGCGGCCGACGCCTCAGCGCCCGAGCCGCCCCCCGCCGCCGAGGACCTCGCCCTGTGGGGCGTGGCGCGCTGGGTCGTCCATCGTTTGTGGCCGGGGCGGGACCGGGCGGCCTGAATTAGAGATCTCACGCCAACGCTTCGGGTCCGTTGTGGAACGAATCGTCTGGGATCTGGGCGGAAGAACCTATTTGGATTTGGAAGGGGTTACACCGTCCGAGCGATGGATCATCGCCTCCCGCGCGCCTATTGATGGGCGTGCGTCATCGAGCCTTTCCCGGCCGCGCCGTTACAAGCGCGGCACGCCGGCACCAGATTCAGCAAGTTATTGAGGCACTTCTTTTCCGCAGCGGAAATCCCCCAATACATCGAACAGACCGAGAGAAAAGTCTTGCCGGCGTCGGTGAGCGTATAACGGGCGCGCTTGGCTTGGGTGAGCGCTGCGACATCGCCTTGCCAGGCCATGGTCCAGTTCCAGCCGTTGACGGGAACCTGCCTGAGTCCGTTGATCGCCTGGTTGGTTGATGCGGCGGCGATCGCCGCCGTTTGGGTGCCCTTGGTACCTTGCGCCGGCTGAGTCGTGTAGGCGCCGCCGAGCGCGTGAAGCACCTTGATGGCGGCGACGCCTGGATGCGCCTGCGGTTGCCGGTGATCCACCTCGACGAACTGTTCGGGCAGGACGAACCCGCAGTAATGACACGGGTAGGACCACAGGGATTGCCGGAGAATCGCGCCCTGATCGTTCATGAACTTAAAGTTCCGCTGGGCACGGTGGTAAAGGTGCCGCCAACGGTCGTCGTTCTTGACGGCCGTGTGATTCGAAAAGGACAGCTCCTCAAGCTGCGTCATATCCTGTGCGGCTTGAGTTTCCGTAATGATCCCATGACGCTGGTTTGCCGCATCGACCATCGCGTAACTGGCCACTCGGTTCACCACGATGCGGTTTAGCGTGTGACGGTTTGGGCCGATGACGGGAAACACCTTGCCATGGTCGGGATGGGCCGAGCGCGGGCCCTTGCCGGACTTTGGCTGGTTGTATTTGTTTTGCAAGTCTTGCGCGGTCACCATGATAACGATCCCCTCGATCAATCATTCGCCTGAGTGGCGGGTCACAACGGAACGGCTGCGGGCGGTGGCCTTCAACTACGGTCCCACCACCCGGCTGAATGGCCTGGGTTTTGCGAAACCCAGCAAACGCGATGCCAATTCGTGCTCGGACTGGCATTCAGGGCGTGGGCCTGAGTTGCCACCGCTCCCGAAGCCGGGGGCGATTCCCCTGAAGAGGGGACTGTATGGATCGAGAGGAGGCGCCGACCGATTCCGACCGGTTCAGACTGAACGAAATGAAGGCCACTTTGGCATCGTCGCGCGGTGCCTGCGGTCGGTACCGTGGGAGTCGCCTTGGCTGGCTCGCGAGCTCGCGAATCCGGGACCTCTCAACCGCGTGGCCCATACCGAAAACGCCGTTGATAACCAACCTACCTATCTCCAGCGCGCGGTTTGTCTGTCTTTTAGGGCCTCCCGTTGCTGTGCGGGCGGGCTTCGTGCGGGACGAGCGGTTCTACACTCGGGAACAGGCCGCCGCCGGCGTCGCGCGGTGACCCCGAATCCCTGCGTACGGCGGCACGGTGAACCGCCCCCGTGCTGGCTCTGATCGACGCCAACCACTTTTACGTGGCCTGCGAGCGGGTCTTCAACCCCCGCCTGGAAGGCCGGCCGGTGGTGGTCTTGTCCAACAACGACGGCTGCGTGGTGGCCCGTTCCCCGGAAGCGAAGGCCCTCGGCCTCCCGATGGGCGCGCCGTGGTTCCAGTGCCGGGACCTGGCCCGCCGCCACGGGATCGTCGCCCTGTCCAGCAACTATCCGCTGTACGCCGACCTCAGCGCCCGGATGATGGCGGTGCTCGGCCAGTTTTCCCCCCGGCAGGAAATCTACTCCATCGACGAGTGCTTTCTCGATCTGACCGGTCTCGAACGGTTCGATCCCACCGCCTACGGGCAAGCCATGCGCCGGCGGGTCCAGCAATGGCTGGGTTTGCCGGTCGGGGTGGGCTTCGGTTCCACCAAGACCTTGGCCAAGCTGGCGAATCACCTGGCCAAGCGCGAGCCGGATTGGGCGGGCGTGTGCGACTTCGGCGCGCTGGACGCGCCGGCCCAGGACGCGCTGCTCGCCGGTCTGGCCGCGGACGCCGTGTGGGGCATCGGCCCGCGCTGGGCGGCCCGGCTGCGCGCCCTGGGCATCGCCACCGCGCGGGACCTGCGCGACGCCGACCCCCAGGTCGTGCGCCGGCGTTTCGGGGTGGTCGTGGAGCGGATCGTCTGGGAGCTGCGCGGGGTGGCCGGTTTGACCCTGGAAGCAATCGCGCCGCCGAAACAACAGATCCTGGCGTCCCGGTCGTTCGGCCGGCCGGTGGCCGCCCTGGCGGAGTTGCAGGCGGCGGTGGCCCACCACGTCGCGCGCGCCGCCGCGAAGCTCCGCCGCCAGCACGGACGGGCCGGCGCGGTGCAAATCTGGTTGCGCCCGCAGCGGGACGGCGCGGCGTCGGCGCCCCCATCGATCGCCGGCCTGCTGCGGCTGGCCGCGCCCAGCGCCGACCCCGCCGTGCTGACCGCGGCGGCGACGCGCGGGGTTGCGGCCTTGTACCAAGCGGGTCGCCGCTACCGGGGCGCCGGGGTGATGTTGCTGGAGTTGGGGTCGGCCGCGCGCGCCCAGGGGGACTGGCTCGCCCCGGACGCCGCCGCCCGCGCGGCGGCCCGACTCGCGGTGCTGGACCAGGTCAACGCCCGCTGGGGCCGGGGCACCCTGCGCCTGGCGCGCGAGGGTTTCCAACAGCCCTGGGCCATGCGCCAGGACCATCGGTCGCCGGCCTACACCACGCGATGGGCCGAGCTGCCGGTGGCGCGGGCCGGATAGCGGGCGCGCGCCGCCACATTCGGGCCGGGGGGCGGGCGGTGCTTCCCGCGCGCTCCGGCGGCGCTGGGGCGGCGGCTACCGCAGCGGGCGATCCAGGCAGAGGGCGGCTTCCCGGCCCTGATAGTAGCCGGGCCGCCGCGCCCGCATTCGATAGCCCAACCGCTCGTAGAAGGCTTGCGCGCCGGTGTTGCTCGCCCGCACCTCCAGAACGATCCGGGCGAGACCGGCCACCCGCGCGGGGCGTTCCAGCCACTCCAGCAGCCGGCGTCCCAGCCCGCGTCCTCGATAGTCGCGGTCCACGGCGAACAGCTCCAGGTGGGCTTCCTCCGCACCGTACCGCATGATCCCGAAGCCGGCGATGCGCGCGCCGTCGCGCGCGACCAGCACGTTGGTTTCGGGATG
>REEE01000077.1 GCA_007695245.1 Candidatus Competibacteraceae bacterium
AACGACGACAGCGCCTTGCCCGAAGCGGTGGTGATGCGGGTTCGCCAGCCGGGCGTCATGGTTTTTGTCAGCAAGGCTTCGCTGTGGGAGATGGCGAAATCCACGCCATGGCGGGGCGAACGAGACTCACAACATCCTCGCCAGAGATTTCTCCGCCGATCCGGCGGGCAGGTTTCACGTGAAACATCGGGCGGCGGAGCGTACAAGGTTTCACGTGAAACATCGGGCGGCGGAGCGTGCAAGGTTTCACGTGAAACATCGGGCGGCGGAGCGTGAATTGCAAAGCATGAGCCCCTAATGCTGGATTTCACCACCTCCCCGGCCATCGTTCGCGCCGTCGTCGAAGGCGAGCGGCTGTCGCTCGGGCATCTGGTCAATCCGGCGTTCGCGACCGAACTGGCGCGGATCGATCCCTTGCCGCACCAGCGGCTGGCGGTCTATCACCACCTGTTGCCGCAAACCCGCTTGCGCTTCCTGCTGGCGGACGACGCCGGGGCCGGCAAAACCATCATGGCCGGGCTGTATATCCGCGAGATGCTGTCGCGGCGTCTGATCCGGCGGGTCTTGATCGTGCCGCCAGCCGGTTTGGTCGGGAACTGGCAACGAGAGTTGCAGACCCTGTTCAACCTCGATTTCGCCATTGTCGGCGGCGGCGATGCCCGCGACGCCAACCCCTTTGCCGGTCCGGACGGCGACCGGGTAATCGTCAGTCTGGACACCTTGCGCGGGCCGGCGGTCTTCGGGCGCTTGCGCGAAGCGGCCACGGAACCGTATGACCTGGTGATTTTCGACGAGGCGCACAAGCTCGCGGCCGACCGGGGCAGCGATTACCGCGTTCGCCGCACTGACCGTTACCGACTGGCCGAGGCGCTGGCGGGAATTCCCGGACTGGACGCCGCCTGGACTCTGCCGTGGCGCAGCCATCATTTCCTGTTGCTGACCGCCACCCCCCACATGGGCAAGGATTATCCCTGGTTCGCCCTCTGGCGCTTGCTCGATCCGGGGGTGTTCACCACCCCCAAGGCGCTGGCCGCGTATCCCTTCGCCCAGCGTTCGCGTTACTTTTTGCGGCGGGTCAAGGAGGAAATGCTCACCGTGGAGGGCCGGCCGCTGTATCCGTTGCGGGTGGCCGACACCCTGGGTTATGCGCTGCGACAGGGCGAGATCAGCGAACAGACGCTTTACGACCGCACGACCGCGTATCTGGAAACCTATTACAACCGCGCCCGACTGTTGAACCGGTCGGCGGCGAAACTGGCGATGAGCGTGTTGCAGCGGCGGCTGGCCAGTTCGACTTGGGCGCTGCTCCGCTCCCTGGAACGGCGGTTGGCCAAGCTGGACGAACTGATCGCCGAGGTGCGCCAGGGCCGGTTGAGCATGGCGCAACTGGATTTACTGCAACGGGACTTGAGCGCCGAGGACGATCCCTTCGAGGCCCACACCGCCGACGAGGAAAAGGGTGGCGACGGTCGCGAGGACAACGAGGATGCCGAGGATCGGCTGTTGGAGGGCGTGATCGCCCAATCCCTGGCCGATTTGGAGACCGAACGGGCGCGGGTGGCGGAGTTGCTGGATTTGGCGCGGCGGGTCTACGTCACGGGCGATGAGTCCAAGTTCGTGCGCCTGCGGGACGTGCTGCGCGATGATCGTTACGCCGACGAGAAATTCCTGATTTTCACCGAACACCGCGACACCCTGGAGTTTCTGGTCGAGCGGCTCGACGGGTTGGGGTATGCGGGCCAGACCGCCCAGATTCACGGCGGCATGGATTATCGGGAACGGGAGCGGCACGTCGCCGAGTTTCGCAAACCCCTGGCCGAGGGCGGGGCGCGCTTCCTGATTTGCACCGATGCGGCCGGCGAAGGTATCAACCTGCAATTCTGCTGGCTGATGTTCAATTACGATGTCCCCTGGAATCCAGCCCGCTTGGAACAGCGGATGGGACGGATCCACCGCTACGGACAGCAGCACGATCCGGTCTATATCTTCAACCTGGTCGCGACCACCACCCGCGAAGGCCGGGTATTGAAAACCCTGCTGGACAAGCTGGAGAAGATTCGCGGCGAACTGGGCTCCAGCAAGGTGTACGATGTCATCGGTCGGCTGTTCCAGGAGGTTTCGCTCAAGACTTATCTGGACCGGGCGCTGACCGAGAACCCGGACACGGTGGCGGCGGAACTGGGTGGGCGGTTGACGCGGGAGCAGGTCGAGGCGCTGGCCGAGCGCGAGCGAACGCTGTACGGAGTCGGCGGCGAGGTCGCCCGAGAGTTGCCCGCCGTGCAAGCGGCCTTGCAACAGGAAACCTACGCGTGTTTGTTGCCGGGCTACGTGCGGCAATACCTGGAACAGAGCGCTCCGCTGCTGGGCTTGCGCCTGGCCGGCGACCTGGACGGATTTTTCACCCTCCGGCCGGGGCTGGGGACGGTCGCCCATCCGGTGCTGGCGGCGCTGGATGCGTATCCGCCGGAGCAGCATCACCGCTTGACGGTGCGCCGGCCGGTGGGGAAAGACGAGGCGCTGTGGGTGCATCCCGGCGAGCCGTTGTTCGAGCAGTGGCGGGCGCAGGTGCATCAGACCTTCGGAGCGATGGCGCTGCGCGGGGCGCGGTTCACCGACCCGCGCGCCGATCGACCCTACGTGCTGCATGTCGCCCGGTTGACCGTGCTGCGCGCCGCCGATCCGTCCGGATGGGCGGAACTGGCGCGGACGGAATGGTTGGAATGCCGCCTGGTGGCGCTGCGGCGGTTTGCCGATGGCGAGACGGACCGGGTTCCGGTCGAAACGCTGTTGCTGTTGCAGCCGGCGCAAGGACTACCCGCGAACGCCCAGCCCCTGGCTTTGCAAGCGGGCGTTGAACTGGAAGCAACTCGCGCCCAGTTGCGGGCCGAGGACGGGCAACGGCTGGCCGAGACGTGGCAAGCGCAACGCCGCGCCCGGCTGGTGGAGTCGGAACGGTTCATCCAGCAGGGGTTCGCCTTTCAGGAGGCGGAACTGATGAGAATCCATGTCCAACTGCGGGACAAAGCGCGGGCGGGCAACCCGAGCGCGGAACTGGAACTGGCCAAAATCAGGCAGCAAGAGAAAGGCCTGACGCGCCGCCGCGATCGGGCCTTGGCCGTCTTGCGACGGGAACCGGAGTTGATTGTGCCCGGTGAGGTCGAGTTCATCGCCCACGCGCTGGTCACGCCGCCGGAAGGCGAAACCGCCCAGCGCCAGTTCGCCGCCGATGTGGAGCGAATCGCCATGGAACTGGTGAAGGTCACTGAAGAGGCCGAGGGAGCGCTGGTGGAGTTCGTCCACACGCCGCCGCTGGCGCGGGCCGCCGGCTTGTCCGATTTCCCCGGTTTCGACGTGCTCTCGCACCGACCGGATGGCTCCCGCCGCCATATCGAAGTGAAAGGCCGCGCCAGCCTGGGGGCGGTGGAAATGACCGCCAACGAGTACGGCAAAGCCTGCACTCTGGGTGATGCCTATTGGCTGTATGCGGTGTTTCAGTGCGAAACGGCTCGGCCACAATTGCATCGCATTCAAAATCCCGCCGTCGCGCTGACGGCCAGCCCTCAGAGCAACGTCCAGTTCAGCGCCGCGCAGATTGCCCACCATACCCAGCTTTCGGAGCCGCCTTCCCCATGACCGACCGCCGCTTGATCGAAAGCGCGTTTCCGTTGAAACAGACTTCGCTGGATTCGGTGCATGAGAAAAACGTGCGGCACGGGCACATTTCCACCCTGCACATCTGGCCGGCGCGACGCCCGCTGGCGGCGTGTCGGGCGGCGTTGCTGGCGACGCTGTTGCCGGACCCGGAAACGGCGGCGGAACGCCAGGCTTTGTGCGAATTGATCGGCGGGAAAGTGCGGAAGATCGTCAAGCAGAACGCCGAGGTGGAGGAGACGGTCGGGGGGATTCTGCACTGGGGTCGGGAGCGGGATAACGCGGCGGTGCTGGATGACTTGCGCCAGCGGATTCGGGCGGCGTTCGGCGGGCAGGCACCGAAGGTGCTGGACCCGTTCGCCGGCGGCGGAGCGATTCCGCTGGAAGCGATGCGGCTGGGCTGCGAGGTCACGGCGGCGGACCTCAATCCGGTGGCGTGGTTCATCCTGAAATGCACCCTGGAATATCCGCAGAAGCTGGCCGGCCAGACGCGCCCGTTGCCGGCGTTTATTCTCGAAGATCGCGCGTTCATGGAGGGATTTTTCAAGGCGCAGGGCTTGAGCAAGGCCGAAATCAAGCGGGCTTTGGAAGATTTGGGGCATCGCCAGGCGCAACAAACCTTGACCGCGCTGGATTTGGGCCGGGCTTCACTGGAAGCGGATTTAGCCTGGCACGTCCGGGCCTGGGGCCAGTGGGTGTTGGCCCAGGCGCGGCGGGATCTGGCGCGGTTTTATCCGACCTATACCGAGTTCATGCCGCTGAAGCCGGGCCACGTTCATTACGAGAAGCGCCCGATGCGGTTGGCGCCGTTGACGGCGGACGGCCTGCCCGATCTGGCCGCGCTGAATGCGGAGTTTGCGCCGACCTGGCTGGAGGACGAGAAAAAACCGCGCTGGGTGGCCAAGCCGACCGTGGCGTACTTGTGGGCGCGGAC
>REEE01000222.1 GCA_007695245.1 Candidatus Competibacteraceae bacterium
ATGGGTGGTGAGCCATCTCCGCTAAACTCGCCTCATAGTTTAACTCAAAACTGATAGGTGGTGAGGGCTGACGCCCGAATCCGCCCTACCGCCTACCACCTCGTGGTACACTTTTGAATGATATCCAACGAGGGAACCGCCATGACTGACAACATTGAAAACCTCACCCATGAAATGCTCCGGCGCATGCATGGCAAGCTGGATGAAATTCAAGCCGAGATGCGCCTTCGGTTTACCGGGGTTGAAACCGGCTTGGCGGCCATCGAGCATCGTTTGGTGGCATTCCATCTGACGGATTGTCGCCAGGGCTGATGAAATGACCGATTTGCGTCGCCGGATCGGAGCGCATTGAACGGCGCTTGGATTTGGTGGATAGCGCGTAGCGCGGGTTAGCCGGGTCGGGTGGGTGCCGCCCACCTTTTCCATCATCCGACGCCACCGACTTGGCGGGCCATGCCCGCTCTACCCTGAGTCGCCGAAATCGGTTTCCGTGGCCAAGCCCGTAGCGCGGGTTAGCGAAGCGTAACCCGCCGCTTCCGTGGGACTACATGGCGATTGGATTGAGGAATCAACTTGAGCCTGATCTGCGAGTGGGATACACGCAAAGCCGCGACGAATGCGCGTAAACACGGTATTGAGTTTCAGAGGCGTTTTTGTGCAGCCTCTAACATGAGCGGTATCACTGATCTTCAAGGGCCATGCCAGGCGGATCTGACCCGACAAAGGCAGGACAGGACGCAACCGGCTCGTGTTTTCAGTCACCACCACTTTCACCCAGCAGACGCCGGATAACAATCCCCGCCAGCATCACTCCAAACAGCGCCGGCATGTAGGAAATCGTACCGTTCACCGCCCGTGGGCGACCGCCCGCGCCGCCCTCAACCGGCGCGTGCGGCAGGGGTTGCCGGCGTGGTTCGTCGCTGTAGACCACCGGATAATTCAGCGGTGCGTCCATCGCCCGCAGCGTGCGGCGCAGTTCGCGGGCCAGCGGACAGACCTGAGTCTGGTTCAATGGTGCCACCCGCACCCGGCTCACGTCCAGACAGTTGCCCGCGCCCAGGGCGGAAATCACCGGCACGGCGTGGCGCAGGCAAGCCGCGACCAGCGCCGCCTTGCAGGCGATACTGTCGATACAGTCGGCGACGTAATCGTAGGCGGGTCCGCGCCCCTCGCCCTTTGTGGCAGAGAGGTGGGGGGTGAGGGGGAGTGTAGCGGCGACCAACCTCTCGGCTCTGTCCGGCTGGAGAAAATCGTCGATCAACGTCAGTTCCAGCGTGGGATCGATATCGCGCAACCGGGCGGCCATCACCTCGACCTTGGGCTGGCCCAGCGTCGAATGCAAGGCCAGCAATTGCCGGTTCAGGTTGGAAAGCGCGACCTCATCATGATCCAGCAGGGTCAAGCGGCCGACCCCGGCCCGGCCCAGCGCTTCGGCCGCATGACCTCCGACGCCCCCCAAGCCGGCCACCAGCACATGCGCCGCCCGCAATCGCGCCAGTCCTTCCGCGCCGATCAGGATTTCAGTACGGGACTGGGGATGCGTCATCGGGAATTTGGAACAGCCGGCGGGCGTTGGCGCGGGTGGCGGCGGCGATCTCGTCCGGATCGGCACCGCGCAATTCGGCGACGCAGGCCAAAATTTCCGGCAAAAACGCCGGTTCGTTGCGCTCGCCGCGATGATGGCTGAGCGGCTGATCGGGTGCGTCGGTTTCCAGCAGGAAGCCATCCAGCGGCAACCCGCGGATCAGGCTCCGCAACCGATGGGCGCGCGGATAGGTCAACGGGCCACCGAAACTGAGCAAAATACCCAGATCCAGCAAACGCCGGGCCTGCTCCGCGCTACCGGAGAAGCTATGCACCACCCCGCGCACCCCGGCAAAGCGTCGCAGGTGTTTGATAACCTGATCCACCGCGCGGCGGGCATGCACGATCACCGGCAGATCGTGCCGGCGGGCCAGCCGCAACTGTTCGGTGAAGTATTCGGCCTGAAGATGGAGATCGAGGTCCGGCAGGTGATAATCCAGCCCACATTCCCCAACCGCCACCGGTCGTTCCCGGACCAGCCAATCCGCCAGCGCATCGAGATGTTCGGGCCGGTGCTCGGCCAGATAGCCGGGATGCAATCCGTAGCTGGGATATAAACCGGGATAAGCCGCCGCCACCGCCTTGAGCTTCGACCACAACCGGGCGCTGACCGCCGCCAGCACCTGGGCCTCCACGCCGGCGGCGCGCGCCCGTTGGTAAGCGGCGGCGCGGTCGGAATCAAAGCGGGCGTCGTCGAAATGATTGTGGCTGTCGATCAGTGCGGGCATCGGAAGGGCCTCTCAATCAGAGCACGATTTGGACGTTGGATGTAAACCCTGGCGGCGCGGCCCGACACCTCACTCGTCGTCGCTGATCCGATATTCCTTGAGACGGCGTTTCAGGGTGGAGAGCGGAATGCCCAGGTCCCGGGCGACGGCGGCCTTGTTGTTCTGGTTCCGCTCCAGGGCGTCCAGAATCATTTGCCGTTCCATGCCCTTAAGATGGACCCGAGCGTCCGCCGCGCCGGGTTGCGGCGCGGTGATGCCGGAGGATCGATCCAAGGCGGCGCGAGCAGAGGATCGATCCAGGGCGGCGGCGGGAGCCGGCTCCGCAACCGGATCCGACTCTCTGGACGCCCGCATCATGCCCTTGGGCAAGCGCAGATGCTCCGGCCCGATCTCACGTTCGCCGCAGAGCACCGCGGCCCGCTCCAGCACGTTGCGCAGTTCCCGCACGTTCCCCGGCCAGGCATAGTCTTGCAGCGCCGCCATGGCCGCCGCCGAGATTTGACATTTCAACTGCAATTGTTCGCACAGATGCTGGGCGAGCAGTGGGATATCCTCAGGGATTTCCCGCAGCGCCGGCAGTTCGATCGGCACCACCGACAGGCGGTAGAACAGATCGGCGCGAAAGGTTCCGGCCTTGACCATGGCTTCCAAGTCGCGGTGAGTCGCGGTGATGACCCGCACGTCCACATGAGTCGATTTGTCGGAGCCGATCGGCGACACCTCGCGGGTTTCCAACACGCGTAGCAAGCGCGGTTGCAGGTCCAGCGGCAGCTCGCCGATTTCGTCGATGAACAGCGTACCGGTGTGCGCGTGCCGGAACGCGCCCTCACGCGCGCCGGTGGCTCCGGTGAACGCCCCCTTGATGTGGCCGAACAGATCGTTGCGGACCATTTCCGGGTCGGCCACCGAGGCGTCGAACACCATCAGGGGGCCAGACCGGCCGGAAAAGGTGTGCAGGGTCCGCGCCACCAGTTCCTTGCCCGAGCCCGATTCGCCGTGCAGGTGGACGGTGGTCGGCGTGGCCGCCACCGCCCGGATCAGGCCGTACAACTCCCGCATCCGCTCGCTGCCGCCCACCAGTTCGCCCAAGCGATCCTGGCGCGAGACCGCCACCTTGCGTTCTTCAACGTGCTGGCGGATCAGCAACTGCGAATAACCCAGCTTGCATTCCGCCGCCGGCGGGATGTACGCCTCGGTAATGCGCACCTCATTGATAAAGGTGCCGTTGGTGGAATTCAGATCGCGCAACAGCAGCCCGTTGGGTGTCATACAGATTTCGGCGTGTCGGCGCGATACGGCCCGGTCGCTTAAAACGACGTCATTGTCGGGCGCGGTGCCGATGCGCACGGTCGGCAGGCCCAGGCTGACTTCCAGTCCGGCATCGGGTCCCGCAGCCACGCGCAGTTCGATCGCGTCGAACTGCACCCGCAGCCGGGACTGGGAAGTAGCGACAATGATTTCGGTGCCATCGCTGGACGGAATGGATGAAGACATAGCAACCCCGGAGGAAGCGTGATGGGTCGTAACCGCCGTCTATTCCTCGCGCCCACTGACGGGAAAGCGGCTGGGAGTCAGGTGGCAAAACGCGCTCGTTACCCTATTTCACCCGCGTCTTGCTTCTGACTGGGGGGAGGGGAGGCAGTGACGGCTACGCCTATATTAGCAGGACTGGTGCAAAACGGCCGCATCCGACCGAATCGGTATGGCGAGCGACCCGACCCAACCGGGCGCCACCCGTTCGCCACCCGCTATTCCTCAGGTCCGCGGCCGCCCGCCCTGTTAAACTAACCCTTAGATTTGCCGACGGGACGGTGGATATGCAGAGTTTCGGACCGCGGGCGCTCGGCCCGCGCGATGGCCGGGATTGGTTGATCCAGTCCTGGCAACTGATGTGGCGGCGGCCGTGGCTGTTCGTGGCCGTGGCGCTGTTCGCGCCCGGCGGCAGCGCGGCGTTGCTGGCGTTGCCGGTGTGGGCATGGTGGTTGCCGCTGGCCGGAGGTTGGAGCACGCTGCTTGTCACCGTGCTGTGCTACGGCCTGCCGTTGAGCCTGACGGTGACGCTGGCCTGCGCGCTGGGCCGGGCCGCCAATCGCAAGCGCGCTCCGGCGGCCCGGCAGTTGTTCAACTGGACCGCCATTAAAGCCATCGGCAAGGCCAGTCTGTTTCTGTTCGTGTTGTTGCTGCAAGGCTATCTGGTGGTCTATTGGGTGCAAGCCCAGATGCTGCCCGGCAATCTCGACACGGTCGCCGGTTCGGCGCCGTCCGCGCCGGCGGCCCCGTTCGGTGTCGCCAGCACCCTGATGGGAACGCAACTCAGCGTGCTGGGCAGCGTAGTGCTGGTCTTGCAGGTGCTACTGGCCATGTTTGTGATTCCGCTGCAACTGTTTCGCGAATTGCCGCTGTCGGTGTGCTGGCGGCGCAGCGTGCTGGCCATGCAACTCAACCCTTGGCTGTTTCCGGTGTTGGGAGCGATCGGACTGGCGCTGCTGGTGCTGCCGTTCTTCACCGTGTTTTCCATCCCCGCCCAGGTGTTGGCGTTACCCCTGCCGGTCTATTGGGGAATAGTGCTGTACGTGGCCTGGAACGATGTGTTTCAGGGTGGCGAAGAGGAGGAAGAGATCGAGGAACTCCAGCAGGAGTTATGGCGGACCGGCATCAGTGGCGGGCCAGTGTCGAGTCGATCCCGCGCAACGCCAGATTCAGGTCGTCCGCCAGCGGGAGCGCGCCGGCGGCGGCGATGGCGTCGCGATAGCGTTCGGTAATCCGGCCGCCGACAAACACCGGGACCGTCACGACCCGGCACAGCCGGGGCAATTCCTCTTCGACCACCGAGGCGGCGACTTCCAGCGAACCCGCCAGGACGATGGCCTGAATCGCGGTGTGCGCGACCACCGGCGGTAATTCCCCCAACGGGGTGTTGGGACCGAGCAGCACCACGCGATAATCCCAGTCCAGCGCCGCCAGGGCGAACAACAGCAGACCCACTTCATGCTGTTCGCCCGGCAGGCCGGCCGCCAGCAGTTTCGGACCCTGCCGGTCGCGGCTGAGGTGATGGAAGCGGGCACCCAGTTTGTTGCGCAGAAACACGCTGAAAAAATGCTCCTCGGCGATGCTGCCCGATCCCTGAGCCCAGCGTTCGCCCAGCTCCCGCAGCAGTGGCACGATCAACCGACTGGTGACGATATCCACCGGATACAGCGCGAGCACTTCGTTATAAATTTCGTTCAGCTCGCCATCATCGAAGGCGGCGATGGCGGCGAACAGCCGGCGCTGGTAGCTCGACCAGAAATCAAATTCCGGCTCCACCACGGGTTCGGCGCGCACCTTGTCGGCGTCCAGCACCTGGTGTACCTGACCGATGGACATGCCGCGATCCAGCAGCGAGACCACCTGCTGGATCAGTTCCACGTCGGCCATGGTGTACAGCCGATGGCCCTTGGGGGTGCGAATCGGTTTGATGAGATCGTAGCGGCGTTCCCAGGCGCGCAGCGTGACCGAATTGACGCCGGTCAGGCTGGAGACCGTGCGGATGGGCACCATTCCCTCATCGGGCAGGCCGTTGCTGTTGTTTGCTTTCATCGGATGGCCAGGTCTCGGATCGGCGGATGCGGTGCATCATAGTATCTTTTATAATTGTACAACAATTATAAAATTACTGAAATTTGCGAATGGTTCCGACCTAAATTTAGACTATTATTGTACAATCAGGCAAGTCATCTTTATGGTTTGCACGAAAATTCAGACATCGAGAGGTCGCCATCATGTTCTTCCGCACGGCTTTGCTTCTGATTCTGGTAGTCATGCCGTTTCGCGCGGTCCTGGCCGACGGCTGTCCGGCCAGTCTCGATTTTCAGTTGCGCCCGTTGTCCGGCGACCGCGCCGAGTCGCTGTGCGCGCGGTATGCCGGCCAGGTGGTGCTGGTGGTGAATACCGCCAGCCAGTGCGGATTTACCCCGCAGTACGAGGGTCTGGAAGCCTTGTACCAGCGCTATCAGAAGCGCGGGTTGGTGGTGCTGGGCTTTCCGTCCAACGATTTCGCCCAGGAATCCGGGACGGAACAGGATATTCAGGATTTCTGTCGGCTGAACTACGGCGTGCGGTTCCCCATGTACGAAAAGATCCAGGTATCCGGCCCGGACGCGCATCCGTTCTACCACCGGTTGGCCGCGGGGGGCGGCGGTTATCCGGAATGGAATTTCTACAAGTATCTGCTGGATCGTCAGGGAACGGTGGTGGCCCGGTTTCCGTCCCGGACCCGGCCGGACGATCCGCGGTTGATCGCGGTTATCGAGAAGTTGTTGTGAGTGTATTCTGGAGCGATTCCCCATGACCCCGACTTCATCCAATGCCGCTGGCGCCGGGTCGGCTGCCGCGATTCCCGCCGCCGCCGCGTGGCTGGGCGGTTTGGGGCTGCTGCCGTTCGCCGCGCCGGTCGCCGTGCTGTGGCTGGGGCCGGCGGATTGGGAGGGCGAGGCATGGCGGGTCCTGCGCGCCTATGCCGCCGTCATCCTGAGCTTTGTCGGTGCCATTCATTGGGGCGCGGCCCTGCGGGAGAACGAGGCCGGGCGCTTGTGGCGAGCGATGGGTTGGAGCGTGGTCCCGGCGTTGGTGGCCTGGGTGGCGCTGCTGCTGGCGCCGCCGTCCGGCGTGGCGTTGCTGCTGCTGGGCTTTGGCGCGCAGTACTGGATGGATCGATGGGCGGTCGCCGCCGGCTGGCTGCCGGGGTGGTACGGTCGACTGCGGCGAATCCTCACGTCGGGCGTAGTGGCCTGTCTGGCGCTGGCGCTGGTGTGGGCGGCTTGAGGCCGGCGGCGGTCAAGCCGGCTCGTCCGCCCACTCATGAACGGGCCGACCGCTCCGCTGTCGGTCGAGATACGCCAGGGTGAGGTTCGTCAGGTCGGGGCCGTGGCGGGCCAGAAAGCGGCGCTGCCAGTCCGCGCCGGTGCGCCCGCCGGCGACCCGCGCGGCGATGATGTCCAGATACAGCGTCACGTCCGCCGCGTCCAGTTCCAGCGCCTCCAGCCCACGCCGGGCCAGCGGTAGCAGTTCCTCCACCACCAATTGCCGCAACGGCAAGCGCCGCCCTCCCAACCACACCACCTCGGCCCGCAAGCCATCCCGCGCCGCCGCGTAAAAGTTGGCCCGGCTCAGGGCGAAATCCAGCGCCGCGCCGCGCGGGGGCAGGGTCCGCGCCAGTTCGTGGACCAGCCCGTAATACAGCGCCGCGTTGGCGATGGTATCGGGGATGCTCGGACCGGCGGGCATCACCCGGTGCTCGATGCGCAGATGGGGAGTCCCGTCCGCCTCGAAACCCAGCAACGGCCGGTTCCAGCGCCAGATCGTACCGTTGTGCAGGCGCAGGTGCGGCAGGTGTCTCGCCGGTTCCCCACTGAGATCCACCGGCAGCAGCGGCGGATAATGCGCCAGATTCTCCGCAAACAATTCCAGCAGCGACGCCCGGACGTAGTCGTCGCCAAACGTGACCCGTCGGTGGCTGGGATCGTTGGAGCGGACGCCCCCGGCCAGAGCCACCCCCTGTTCGAACAGCGGGATGCGCGTCTCTTCCCACAGTCGCTTGCCGAACAGCAGCGGCGAATTGGCCGCGACCGCCACCAGCGGTGCCGACAGCATCACCGCGGCGTTGAAAAAGGCCGCCGCCCCGGCGGCCTCGACCTGTAAATGGGTCTGGAAGGACGTCGCCGCCGCTTCCAGCATGACGCTGGGCTGGCTCAGGCGCAGGGATTCCGCGCCGTGGATCGCCAGTTGCATCGGTCGGCCGCGCCGCCGTTGCAGAATCTGGTCGTTGATCGCTCGATAGCGCTGCTGGTCCGACATATGGTCCAGGGTCAAATCCCGGTCGCGCAGGGTCGGCAGAATCCCGATCAGCGCCACGGTCGCCCCCAGTCCGGCGGCGACTCGCTGACAGCGCTGCCAGAGTTCTTCAAGGTTGGCGTGCATCCGCCGCAGCGCGTCGCCGCGCAGCGCCAACGGCGGAGTATTCAACTCGATATTGAACACGCTCAGTTCCGGCACCACCAGCGGATCGCCCAGCCGTTCCAGGAAACGCTGATTGAGCGGCGCCGGCTGGCCTTGGGGGTCCACCAGCCACGCCTCGATCTCGAAGCCGCCGATGCCGCCCATCGGTGCGAACCGTCCCTCCCGGAACCAGTCCGCCAGCGTGGCCGTTTCCTGGCGCAACCGCAGCCGAAACCGGCGGAAGTCCCGCCGGGTGAACTGGTATTGGGAAATTTCCTGACCCATGAGTCGCCCTCCCCGGATTGCCTGCCTTCTCCTCCGAACCCCCACCCACCAGCGGAGGCGGGGAGTAAACGGTCGCTCGCCCACTATAGCCGGTCGCGCTCGTCGCGAAAGGCGAAACCGCGCAACGGCATCTCCAGATCGCGGGCGAGCGCCAATACCTGGAAGCGGTCGCCCATCTCGCCGGGCAAGGTCAACAGCTTGGCTTGGCGGACCTGCTCCAGATAGCGGGCTGAATTAGCGGGATTCAAATCTTCTCCAACCGCGCAGTCCCCGCCCGGCGACGGCGCGTTGGGAGCAAGCGCCTCGGCCAGCAGATCCATCAGTCCACAGCCGAACAGAAAATGATTCTGGCGGGTGTAGCCGGCCACCGCCAGTCCGACCGCGAGTCCGGCGTCGGCGACGGCGGTGAAGTCCACGCTGGCGGTGAGATCCTGCAAGCCGGGCCAGAGCAGGGGGTCGTCATGGACGCGATGGCGGTAATGACAGCGCAGCGTACCGGCGGCGCGTTGGGGATGGTAATACTCCCGGCGCGGATACCCGTAGTCCACGAAGAGCAGCGCGCCCGCCGCCAGCGGTTCGGCGATGGCCCGCACCCAGTCTTCCAGATAAGGGACGTATTCGGAGGTATAGCCCTCCGGCAGGCACCCGCCCAAATCGCGTTCGATCCGCGCGACCGCCGCGGTCATGGTCGGGTCGGCGGCGCTCTCGATCCAGTCCAGGTCGCTCCCGGTCCAGGTCACCGCCAGCCGGCGCGGTCCCTCGGCGGTGATGCGGAAGCGCTCGACCGGCAGCGCATCCAGCACCTCATTGCCGACGATCACCCCGCGCAGCCCCGGTTCCGGCAATGCCTCCAACCAGACCACCCGTTCCAGCAACGCCGGCGCGCGCTCGGTCAGGGTCTGGCGCTGGCGCTCGCGCAACTCACCGCTGAGTTCCAGAATCGCGTAGTATGCCGGCAGCGCGGCGAGCGCCTGCAATTCCAGGAGCAGATCGGCGGCCATCACGCCGGTGCCGGCGCCGAGTTCCAGAATCGCGCCGCCGCCTAGCGCGTCGAGAATTTCCCGGCACTGTCGGGCCAGGCACCGGGAAAATAGCGGCGACAGTTCCGGGGCTGTAATGAAATCCCCACCGGAACCGAACTTGCGAGCCCCGGCGCGGTAATAGCCCAGTCCGGGCGCGTACAGCGCCAGCTCCATGAATCGGTGAAACGGCAGCGCGCCGCCCGCCGCGGCGATTTCCGCCTGAATTCGGTCGAGCAGCCGCGCGCCGTGGGCGACAGCGGCGGGATCTGGGGCGGGCAAGGTCTCGGACAAACGGGTTGAGGACGGAGTCGTGGGCCGCATGGTGGGTTGCACGGGGGTTGGAGAAGGATGGACCGGTCTGGAGCAATGCACCCTGGGGAGCGGTTTTGGCCGCGATGGCCCCACTTCGGGACAATTTTATCTTTCTTTTGTAACTTTCAAGGATGCACGCCATCGCCGTAACAGACTAGAATTGCCAGTATTTTAACTCATTCCATTCTCCTTCTTCGCCATGATTCCCAATGAAAATCTTCGTCCAACTGTGGCTTTTGACCGTCTTGCTGAGCGCGGGTGCGCCGGTTCAGGCTCAAAGCGAAACCCAACCTCCAACTTTCGCTTACGTGAGCGACGCCCTGGAAATCTCGCTGCGCGCGGGCGCGTCCAACCGCTATAAGATCATCGGCGCGGTGCGCGGCGGTACGGCGGTCGAGGTGCTGAAAGTGGACGGCATCAAGGCCTATACCCAGATTCGCACGCCGACGGGCGTCAAAGGCTGGCTGCCGAGCGATCGACTCACCGAGACGCCCGGCAGCCAGGAACAACTGGCCAGCGTCCGCCAGGAGCTGGAACGACTGAAGGCGCGGCACCAGGATCTTCAGCAACACATGGACAGCGTTGTTAATGCGCCTGAAGGTGGCGAGAACATGAGTTATCCGCAACTGTATGAGGAAGCGCTGCGACTGCGCCAGCAACTCGCGCAATATCGCCGGGTGGCGCCCGACACGGTCGCGCTCGACGAACGCAACCGGATCCTGCAAGAGCAGGTGGTGGCCTTGGAGCGGCAACTGCAACTCGTCGAGCAGGAAAATCGGGGACTGCGGAACGATAACCATCAGATCCGAATGCTGATGGGCGCGGTGATTCTGGGCGTCTGCCTGCTGCTGGCGGTGATGATGCCGCGCATCCGCGAGCAGCGCCGGGCGCAGTGGAGCCGGCTGTAACCACACGGCTATTGCCCCGCCAGGACCACCGGCGTCAAACGCTCCCGCGCCTGATCGAACGCGGCCCACAGTTCGGTGAAGGTCGCCCCCAGCACCGGATGGCGGCGGGCGCCGGCCACTTCGGCCAGCGGTCGCAACACGAAGGCGTGACGGGTGATTTCATCGCGCGGGAGGCGCAGCCCGTTCGCCCGCAGCACCAGATCGTCGTAGAGCAGCAGATCCAGATCCAGCGCCCGGGATTCCTGCTTCGAGCCGTGGCCAGCCGATGGGTAGGCCGCCTCGATATCCCGCAGCCCGGCGACGACCTCATAAACCGTCAGGTGGGTCTCAAACCCCGCCACCAGGTTTAAAAAATCGGCGCCGACAAAACCGACCGCCGGATTGGCGTAGATCGTGGATGTGTCGAGCGGACCGAACCGCGCGCGCAAGGCGGTCAGCCCGAAACGAATGTGGCGCTCCGGCGCGATGTTGCTGCCCATGCCGACATACACCTGAGCCACGGGACTCAGGGCCGGTCGCCGCGGATGATGATGATGCCGACCGTGCTGGCCTCGGGCACCGCGCCGAATTTGCGCAGGGTCAGCCGCAGCCAGGGCACGGCGAATTCCCGTCGCAGCAGCTCGGCGATGCCCTCGCCCAGGGTCTCCACCAACTGGCAGCGACTGGCGATGGCGAATTCGCGGACCCGGTGCGCCACGGCCTGGTAATTCAGGGTATCATCCAACCGGTCGCTCGCGGCCGCCGGACGAAGGTCGGCACCCAGTTCCAGATCGAGGAGCAGGGTTTGACGGTTCTGGCGCTCCTCGGGATAAACGCCGATGAGGGTCTCGATGCGTAAGTCGCGAATGAAAATAAGGTCCATGATCAGAGTTCCAGACGGCGGCCTATCTTAACGTAAAATTCGCGCCTCGACGCCGTCGCGGTCGTTGCTCCGTCGGATGAATGCGCCCGCCACGATCGGCGGGTGCGGATTGAACAGGCAAACAACCCACCAACGCCATGCTCGCGATCCTGCTGTTTGTGCTCTTCGGCTATCTGGCCGGTTCCATCGCCACCGCCATCCTGGTCTGCCGGATGTTGGGGTTGCCCGACCCGCGCGAGGAGGGGTCAGGCAATCCCGGCGCCACCAACGTCCTGCGCTTTGGGGGCAAGAAGGCCGCCGCCATCACCCTGGCCGGCGATTTACTCAAAGGTCTGTTGCCGGTGCTGTTGGCGCGTCTGGCGGGGCTCGACGACACGGGACTGGCCCTGACCGCGCTGGCGGCGTTCCTGGGCCACCTGTATCCGGTGTTCTTCGGTTTCGCGGGCGGCAAGGGCGTGGCCACCGCCTTCGGCGGCCTGCTCGGTCTGTCCTGGCCGGTGGCGCTGGCGGCGCTCGTCACCTGGCTGCTGATGGCCTGGCTCGTTCGCGTGTCCTCGCTGGCGGCGCTGACCGCCGCGGCGCTGACCCCGCTGTTCGCCTGGGGATTCGGGGTATCGGGCGTGCCGCTCGCCGTCGTGCTGCTGATGATGGGCTTGCTGGTCTGGCGGCATCGCTCCAACATCCGCCACCTGCTGGCCGGTACCGAGGACCAGATCGGCAGCGACCGGTCCTGACGGCGGGATAACGGCGTCTGGGGCCGGATTTGGAATCTCTTGTTCATCGGCCGGCAAAAATCCTTATAATTCCCAGTTTCAAAATTCTTCAACCCCTTCGCTCCCAACCGCGGCAACAGGATATCCATCGTAGTGAACAAGACGGCCAGCTACAATCGCGAGGAACTGCTTGCCTGCGCCCGCGGCGAACTGTTCGGCCCCGGCAACGCGCAACTGCCGCTGCCGAACATGCTGATGGTGGACCGCATCGTCCACATCGGTTCCGAGGGCGGTCAATACGGCAAGGGCGAGATCGTTGCCGAACTGGACATTCATCCCGATCTCTGGTTTTTTGGTTGTCATTTTATCGGCGATCCGGTGATGCCGGGCTGTCTGGGCTTGGACGCGATGTGGCAACTGGTCGGGTTTTTCCTGGGTTGGATGGGCGGACAGGGCCGGGGGCGGGCGCTCGGCTGTGGTGACGTGAAGTTCACCGGTCAGGTGCGCCCCGAGGCTCACAAATTGACGTATCACATTCACATGAAGCGGGTCATCCTGCGCAAACTGGTCATGGGCATCGCCGACGCGACCTTGGAGGTCGACGGCCGGACCATTTACACCGGCAAGGATTTACGAGTCGGACTGTTCACTTCGACCGACGGCTTTTGAGGATAGCGATGATGAGACGGGTGGTGATTACCGGTATCGGTATTGTCTCCAGCATCGGCAACGATCGCTGGGAAGTGTTGGAATCGCTGCGCCAGGGCCAGAGCGGTCTGGAATTCGCGGCGGATTACCAGGAGATCGGCCTGCGCTCCCACGTGCGCGGGCGACCGCGGCTGGACCTGGCGGCGTTGATCGATCGTAAGGTTCTACGGTTCATGGGCGAGGCGGCCGCCTTCAACTATCTGGCGCTGCGCGAGGCGATCGCCGACGCGCAACTGGCGGAGGAGCAGGTCTCGAACCCGCGGGTCGGACTGGTCACCGGTTCCGGCGGCGGCAGCCCGCAATACATCGTCGAGGCGGCCGACACCCTGCGCCAGAAGGGCCTGCGGCGGGTCGGACCGTACATGGTGCCGCGCTCGATGTGCAGCACCACCTCGGCCTGCCTGGCGACGCCGTTCAAGATCAAGGGCGTCAACTACAGCCTCAGTTCGGCCTGCGCCACCAGCGCTCATTGCATCGGCCACGGTGCCGAGTTGATCCAGTGGGGCAAACAGGATGTGGTGTTCGCCGGCGGCGGCGAGGAAGTGCATTGGAGTTTGACCGATCTGTTCGACGCCATGGGGGCGCTGTCCACCCGCTACAACGCCACGCCGCACCGCGCCTCGCGGCCCTACGATGTCGACCGCGACGGCTTTGTGATCTCCGGCGGCGGCGGGATCATGGTCCTGGAGGAGCTGGAGCATGCCCGTCGGCGCGGCGCGCGAATTTACGCGGAACTGGTCGGCTACGGGGCCAACTCGGACGGGCACGACATGGTGCAGCCCTCCGGCGAGGGCGCGGCGCGCTGCATGAGACAGGCGCTGGAAGGCGTGAGCGAGCCGGTGGGTTACCTCAACACCCACGGCACCAGCACCCCCGTTGGAGACATCAGGGAGTTGGAAGCCATTCGCGACGTGTTCGGCGAACAAGTCCCGCCGATCAGCGCCACCAAATCGCTGACCGGTCACGCCTTGGGCGCGGCCGGCGTCCACGAGGCGATTTATTCGCTGTTGATGATGGATAACCGGTTTATCGCCGCCTCGGCGAATATCGAAACCCTCGACCCGGAAGCGGAGGGCTTCCCCATCGTGCGCGAACGGCTGGACGAGGTCGATTTGCGGGCGGTGATGTCCAACAGCTTCGGTTTCGGCGGCACCAACGCCACACTGGTGTTCCAGCGGTTCACGGAGTGAGTTCGGCTGGAAGTCGCCCGTGGTATGGGGGAGGGGAGCGAACGGGATGATCGTGCGCTAAATCTGGCAAACAACGAAAAACAACCTGTTGTGATTCGTTGCCTCTGCTTTAAGAGTAGTACCGTTTCCTGACGGGGACCATTTTGTCCAAAAATCGTCCGTTGTCCCCGCATCCCTGAACCCGGCTATTCGGAGGATCCGCATCCATGCCCAACCAGTCGCCGCGCGGCTCGCGGCCCATCTCCATCAAGGCCAGCCAGTACGCCCAGATCAATCTACCCGACCTGTCCATACCGCGCGTCCTGGGTCTCGGCGGCGGCGCGGTGCTGCTGGCGCTCCTGCTCTGGGGACTTTTCAGCAGCTTCTACACCGTACAGCCCGAAGAGCGCGCCGTGGTCAAGCGTTTCGGGGCCGTACACACCATCTCCGACCCCGGCCTGCACTTCAAACTACCCTTTGGTATCGATTCCGTGCAGTTCGTCGCCACCGAGCGGGTTCTGAAAGAGGAGTTCGGCTTCCGCACCCTGCCCGGCGAGGGCCGCAGCCAGTACGCACCGCAGAACTTCGAGGATGAATCGCTGATGCTGACCGGCGATCTCAATGTCATCGACGTGGAATGGGTGGTGCAATACCGCATTCAGGATCCGATCCGGTTCCTTTATAGCCTGCGCGACCCGGTGCGCACCCTGCGCGATATCTCCGAATCGGTGATGCGGCGGGTGGTCGGCAACCGTCTCGGCAGCGACGTGTTGACCATCGGCCGCGCCGCAATCCAAACCCAGGCGCGCAACGAAATCCAGTCCGTCATGGATCTCTACGAGGCCGGCATCTTCGTGATCACCCTGGAACTCCAGGACGTCGTGCCGCCTGCGGCGGTGCAACCGGCCTTCAACGAAGTCAACGAGGCCCGCCAGGAACGCGAGCGGATGATCAACGAGGCGCAGAAGCGCGCCAACCAGCAAATCCCGCTGGCCGAGGGTGAGGCGCTGCGGCAGGTCGCCGAGGCTCAAGGTTACGCCACCGAAAGGGTCAATCGCGCCTTCGGTGAAACCGCCCGCTTCCGCGCCGTGGTCCAGGAATACCGCAATGCGCCCGAGGTGACCCGCACCCGGCTGTTTCTGGAAGCCATCGGGCAAATCCTGCCCAAGGTCGGCAGCGTGGTGGTGGTGCAGGACGATCAGATCGGTCCGTTGCCGTTGCTGCAATTGCGCGAGGGCCAGCTCCGCGAGGAGCCGTAGCCGGGGCGCAACCTCCCCGCTCCCTTGGCGAGAAGGGTTGGGGTAGCAACCGGTTCCCACCGGAAGCTGCCGTAATGATTTTGGAGATCGATCCGTGAAACTGATTCTTCCTGCTGTTTTGTTGCTGGTCGTCGCCGCCGTGGCGGTGGTCTCGTCCTCGCTCTACATCGTCGATCAAAAAGAACAGGCCATCATCGTCCAGTTCGGCGAGCCCATCGGCGATGTGGTGGACACGCCGGGCCTGCACTGGAAAAAGCCCTTTATCCAGGAGGTGCGGCGCTTCGACAAGCGCCTGCTGTTCTGGGACGGCGATGTCAGCCAGATTCCCACGCTCGGCCGCGAGTTCATCCTGGTCGACACCACGGCGCGCTGGCGCATCGCCGATCCCTTGCAGTTCCTGCGCAGCGTGCGCGACGAGAACGGCGCTCGCACCCGTCTCGACGACATCATCGATTCCGTGGTTCGAGACATGGTGTCCAGCACGGAGCTGGAGGAGATCGTGCGCTCCGGCGATTGGGAGGTGGATGCCGAGCAGATCGACGATCTGGTCCTGGCCGAACGCGAGGATTTGGACCTGGAGCGCCCGAAGCTGGGCCGCGAGCGCTTGGAGCAGGAGATTTTGACCCGCGCTTCCCGGCTGATGCCGGAATTGGGGATCGATCTGCGCGACGTGCGCATCAAGCGCGTCAACTACATCGATTCGGTGCGCCGCCAGGTGGAAAGCCGGATGATCGCCGAACGCCAGTCCATCGCCGAACGCTTCCGCGCCGAGGGTCAGGGCCGCAGTCGCGAGATCCTCGGGGAGATGCAGCGCGACTTGCAGCGCATTCAGTCCGAAGCGGCCCGCAAGGCGGAAGAGATTCGCGGCGATGCCGACGCCGAAGCGACCCGCATCTACGGCGAAGCCTTCGGCATCGACCCGGAGTTCTACGCCTTTTTCCGCACCTTGGAGACGTATCGGACGTTGGGCGGGAACACCACCCTGATGCTACGCGCCGATTCCGATTTCTTCCGCTATCTGGAACAGCGCGCTCCCGCACACGGTCCTTAGAGACCGTACAAAAACTCCCCTCTCCCTGTGGGAGAGGGTGAGGACTCTATCGATTTTATCCAGAAGATTCAGTTCCGTCGCGCCTCCCGGCGCAGCGCGTCGTACCGGCGGCGCTGCGTCCGGTCGGCGAAGTGCGTGGGCATGATGCTCTCGACCGAGTGCGGGGTAATCCCCAGCGCCTCCAGGCTATTGCACGTGCAGACGCTGTCCACCTGCAAGGACAGGTAATTGTCGGTGGTGAAGATTTTGACCGGCAGCATCCCGAAGATTTTCCCCTGCAAGCGGGCCAGCCCGTCCGGCAGGCCGACCACCCACCGCTTCAGGCCCAACATTCGGGCGATGTCCTCGACGATTTCCTTGAAGGTGAAAACCTGCGGTCCGCACAATTCGTAACTCTGGCCGATGGTCGATTTGTCGTGCAGCGCGCGCTCGAACGCCGCGACCACGTCTTCGACGTAAACGGGGGCGAAGCGGGAGTTCGGACAGGCCAGCGGCAGCACCAGACTGAACTTGAGCATTCCGGCGAACTGGTTGTAAAAATTGTCGTCCGGTCCAAAGATGATCGACGGTTTGAAGACGGTCACCGCCAGGTCCCGCGCCGCCAACACCGCCTGCTCGCCTTCGCCTTTGGTGAAGAGGTACTGGCTGGGACCCTGGGCGGCGTCGGCGTGCAGGGCGCTCATGTGCAGCAGGCGCTTGACCCCGGCCACCCGGCAGGCTTCCATGATTTTGCCGGGTAGTTCGACATGAACGGCGCGGAAAGTTTGTTTGGGGTATTCGTGGAGAACGCCGACCAGATTGATCACGGCGTCGCAGCCGGCGAATTGTTCCTGTAAAGCGGTGGGATCGTGGGTGTCCGCGCCGACCAGGGTCGTGCCGGGCAAGATCTCAATTTCCCGATGCCGTTGCGGGTGACGGGTCAAAACCTTGACCCGATGCCCCTGATTGGCCAGCCGCGTGACCAGATGCCGGCCAACGAAACCCGTGCCGCCTAAGACACAGAGGGTTTGAGTGTTCATGGCTGCTCCTTGTTCTAGTGTCGTCGGCGCTGGCCGACGCGCTGTGGACTCATCGTGATCGGGATGGGGACAGACCCCGGTGGTCCGCCCTACAATGGGCGCCGTGCGCGATAATACACAGCGACGCCGGCTTCACGGCGAAATTTACCATACATCAGCCGTGTGCTTCTCGCCTTCGCGTGGTGGTGACGGCTGGATAAGGATCATCGGACATGGAATCCCTGTGGCTGATTCTGTTGTTGTACCTGGCGCTCGGTGCTTTCGCTGGAGTCATGGCCGGACTGTTGGGCGTGGGCGGCGGGCTGATCATCGTGCCGGTGCTGGCCTGGATTTTCCGCGGCCAGCAGATGGCCGACACCGTTATCATGCATGTGGCCATCGGCACTTCGCTGGCCACGATTGTTCTCACCTCGATCTCTTCGGTGCGCGCTCATCATGGTCGGGGCGCGGTGCTGTGGCCGGTGTTCTGGCGGCTGACGCCCGGTATCGTGCTCGGTGCCTGGCTGGGGGCGGTGGTGGCCGATGCGTTGCCCAGCATCGTACTGGGCAAAGTCTTCGCGGTGTTCGTGCTGGCGATGGCGGCGCAGATGAGCTTTGGCGCCAAACCGGCTCCGCAACGGGAATTGCCGGGTCGGCCGGGGATGTGGGCCGCCGGCGGCGTGATCGGCGCGATATCGGCCATCGTCGGCATCGGCGGCGGCTCGCTGACCGTGCCGTTTTTGACCTGGTGCAACATCGCGATTCGCCAGGCGGTGGCGACCTCCGCCGCCTGCGGCTTGCCGATCGCGCTGGCCGGGACGCTCGGCTTTATCGTCATCGGACTGGGCAACCCGGATCTGCCGGCGTGGAGTCTGGGTTATGTCTACGGTCCGGCCTTGGTGGGCATCGCGGTCGTTAGTATGTTGTCGGCCCCGCTGGGGGCCAAGCTGGCGCATACCTTGCCGACCGGGACCTTGAAAAAGGTGTTCGCGGTCTTTCTGGCGCTGGTGGGTATCGAGATGTTGTTGTGGTGAAGTAGGGAGGCGAACAAGGCGTGCTCGGAACCTGGGTGAACACCGGCGCGGTGGTGGCGGGCAGCGCCGTCGGCTTGGCCGTCGGGTCGCGGTTGCCGGCGGGGGTCAAAACCATCCTGATGCAGGCGTTGGGGCTGGCGGTGCTGGCCATCGGTCTGCGCATGGCGCTGGAAGCCGAGCAGGTGCTGCTGGCCACCGGTTGCCTCTTGTTGGGCGGGGTGACCGGGGAATACCTGCGCATCGAGCAGCGGTTGGAAAGTTTGGCCGAGCTGCTGCGGCAACGCTTGCGCGCCACTTCCGAACGCTTCGTCGAAGGTTTCGTCACCGCCTCTCTGCTGTATCTGACCGGCGCGATGACCATCGTCGGTTCGATTCAGGACGGTACGATCGGCGATCCCAGCGTGTTGCTGTTCAAGGCGTTGCTGGACGGCGTCGCCTCGGTGGCGCTGGCCTCGTCGCTGGGCGTGGGGGTACTGTTCTCGGCGTTGCCCGTGCTGCTGGTGCAGGGCGGCATCACCCTGCTGGCCGCGCAACTGGCCTTTCTGTCGCAGCCGGCGGTGCTGGACGCCATCAACGCCACCGGCGGGCTGCTGATCCTGGGCATTGGAATCAATTTGCTGGAAATCGGTCGGATTCGTGTCGGGAATCTGTTGCCGGCGCTGTTCTACGCCATTGTGGGTGCCTTGTTGTTTTCATAAGCCTTAGCCTTCGCTACGGGCGAATCTCTCGATCGAGGTCGGTCAATCTCCATGCGCGCTTTATTGCAACGCGCGGCGCTGGGCGCCGCCTTTTCTTTTCTCGTGGGATCGGGTGTGGTCCTGGCCCAGCAAAATGCTTCGGAACCGCCGCCGATGGCGGTCAAGGCCGCGCTGGTGACCCGCACGACCCTCGAAGTCGAGGCGACCGCGGTCGGGACGTTGCGGGCCGATGAGACGGTCATGATCCGCCCGGAAATCGCCGGTCGCGTGGTCACCATTCATTTCCGGGAAGGGCAGACGGTGAGGGCCGGCGATCCCTTGGTCACCCTGGACCCGGAGGAGTATCGGGCGCAACTGGCCGGCAGCACCGCCCAAGTGGATCTGGAAGAACTCAGTTACCGGCGCTTGCAGGATTTACAGCGCAACAATCTGGCCAGCCAACAGAATCTCGATGAGGCGAGAGCCAAACTGGACGCCTCGCGCGCCCGGCAGGCGCTCGATCAGGTGCGGCTGGAGCGAACCGTCATCCGCGCGCCGTTCGCCGGGACCGTGGGTTTGCGGCTGGTCAGTCCCGGCGCTTACGTCAGGCCGGGCGATGACATCGTCAATTTGGAAAGCCTCGGCGCGATCAAGCTGGATTTTCGGGTACCGGAGACCTTTCTAGCGCGGCTGGCGACGGGACAGCGCCTGACGGCGCGGGTGGATGCCTATCCTGATCAGGAGTTCGCGGGTGCCATCTATGCCATCGACCCGGCGTTGGACCCGGAAACCCGCACCGTGCTGCTGCGGGCGCGGTTGCCGAATCCGGATAACCAATTGCGACCGGGGTTGTTTGCACGGGTGAATCTGGTGCTGGAGCGGCGGGAAAACGCGCTGGTCGTGCCGGAGCAAGCGATCGTGCCGATGGGTCAGAATCCGTTCGTGTACCGGGTGGTGGACGACAAGGCGGTGAACACACCGGTCATTCTGGGGCTGCGCCGGCCCGGCGTGGTGGAGGTTCGCGAAGGTTTAAGCGACGGCGATTGGGTGGTCACCGACGGGCAGTTGAAAATCCGCGATGGCGCGGCGGTGACGGTGTTGCCGCCGCCGCCGGACGCGCCGCCGCTGACCGCCAGTAAAAATTAGCGGGGTTGCAACCATGGCCTCGTGTAGATGTTGCGACATTGTGCCCCCCATTCAAGCCAAATTTGCTCGCTCATGTTAACCCAAACGCGAACCCAAACCTCGGTAACCGCCCACGTTCCTCCCCGAACTCTGCATCAAGCGCCCGGTGCTGGCGACCGTGATGAGTCTCGTCCTGTAGCCAGGATGTGAACCCGCCTAGGGTCCGCGCGGATGAAACCGAACCCGCCGCCGCTAGAAATCCAGCGAACTTTTGGCGTCCTTCAGGGTGACGCTGCGTACCGTATGGGTATAAATCATCGTCGTGCGCACGTCGCTATGCCCGAGCAGTTCCTGAATGGTCCGAATGTCGTAGTTCGCCTGCAACAGGTGGCTGGCGAAGCTGTGGCGAAAGGTGTGGGCGGAAGCCCGCTTGGGAATCCGGGATCGGCGGACCGCGTCCTTGAGCGCCTTTTGCACCAGGGTCTCGTGCAAATGCGCGCGGCGGCGCTCGTCGGTATCGGGTACGGGGGTCAGCGTCAGGGCCGGAAACAACCACTGCCACGCCAGTTCCCGGGCCGCCCGTGGGTATTTCTGCCCCAGCGCGGCGGGTAAAAACGCTCCCGCGTAACCAGTGGCCAAGTCCGCCTCATGCGCTTGGGAAACCCGGTCCAGTTGGGCTTGCAATTCCGAGACCAGCGCTTTCGGTAAGGGTAACGTGCGATCCTTCTGGCCCTTGCCGTCATGCACGGTCAGCACCCGCATGGCAAAGTTCAAATCCCGCACCCGCAGTTGCAAGCACTCGAAGAGCCGCAAGCCGCAGCCATACAGTAACTTCGCCACCAGATCATACGGTGCGTCGAGTCGGGCGATGATGCGATCCACTTCGTCCCGCGACAACACCACCGGGATAGAGGATTTCCGCTTGGCGCGCGCCACGCCCTCGACGTTGCCGAATTCCTTTTCCAGGACGTGCCTGAACAAAAACAGCAAGGCATTGAAGGCCTGGTTCTGGCTGGATGCCGCAACCTTTTTCGCCACCGCCAAAACTCAGGAATCCTTTGACATCCTCCATCGACAGCAACCGTGGGTCCTTGCTGTGGGTGAAGGTTTGAAATTTTCGCGTCCAGATTCGATAGGCGTCCAAGGTCTTGGGGGAATAATGCCGGACCTGGATCGCCGAGGTCAGTCCGTCGTAGACCCACACCCAACTGGCCCCGATCAACTTCTCAGCCGAATCGGTTGAGGCGTTTGGAGAAGGCGTGGGGAACAGATGCGCGGGCGCGCCCGGCGCCTTGCCGACTGCTTCCCTGTCTTGCCGCGCGGGCGGTGGCGACGGCGAGAGTCGATGGGGAGACGGTTTGAGCGGATCCGGGTGCTGGGGAGTGGGCTTGGCGGGTGCGAAAGGGGGCGCGGAAGATGGGATCGGCGAGTTGTCGACGGGGACAGGACTCAAGGGGCGTTCCAAGGCTTCGCGAGCAGTATTTGGAGTCGCGGCCCCCAGTGGCGTGGCGGCCGCCTTTGGATGAGGCGGCTCGGCGGCGGATGGAGCGACCATCTCCCAATACAACGACACGGCGTGCCCGGCCTGCTGGCAAAGGGCTTCCGGCTGCTGCTTGGCCCGCAATTTTTCTTGAAAAGCGGGCAGACTCTGACGGGCCAACGGCGCGAAGCTATACTTATGACCTCGTCAGTCGTAAGTTTTTCCCCCAAGCCTCTTGAGGAGGCGGCTCGAAAGCA
>REEE01000080.1 GCA_007695245.1 Candidatus Competibacteraceae bacterium
ACCGTCCGGGACCGGTTCGAGCGGACCGCGACCGCCACGGTGACCGTCACCGTCATCCCGCCCGAACCCGAACCCGAACCCGAGCCGGAAAGACCACTTGCTGTCGATGACGATGTCACGACCCAGGCGGGCCAACCGGTCATCATTAATGTCCTGGCCAACGACCAGGGCGAGGGCTTGTTCATCAGCGCCGTCACTCAACCGGGCAACGGCAGCGCGTCAGTCAGCGGCAACGGCATCCTTTACACCCCTAACCCCAACTTCGCTGGGAACGACAGTTTTACTTACACCATCCAGGATCGCTTCGGCCAGACCGACTCGGCAACGGTGACCATCACTGTAAACCCACCGGGTTTGAACGCCGTGGATGATACAGCCACCACCCCAGCCAGAACGCCGGTCGTCATTCCCGTGCTGGCCAACGACACCGGCGAGGGGCTGACCGTAGTCGGCGTCACGCAACCGGCCAACGGCGGCGCGGCGGCTAACGCGGACGGCACGATCACCTATACCCCCGCTCCGAACTTCGCTGGGACCGACACCTTCGCCTACACCATCCGCGACGCCTTCGGGCAAACTGACTCGGCCACCGTGCGGGTGACCGTCGTCGCGCCGGCGCTGGAAGCGATCGACGACACCGCCGAAACCACGGCATTCACCCCGGTGGTCATCCCCGTACTGGCCAACGACGTGGGTACCGGGCTCGTCATTACCCAGGTTGGCGCTCCCGCCAATGGTGCCGCCGCGGCCAACGCCGACGGCACGATCACCTACACGCCGGCCTCGAACTTCGTCGGTGCCGATACCTTCACCTACACCATCACCGATAGCATCAGCATCGACTCGGCCACCGTCACGGTCACGGTCACCCGCGGCAAGGAAGACGTCCAAAAACTCCTCGAAGAGACGACCGACGATCCCAACGCCAGGACGATTGGCCGTACCATCGGCGGTCTGTGCTTCGAACGGACGGCCAGCGCCAACTTCCTCCGAGACTGCGATGCACTGATCGATGCGGCCAGCGATGGCGATCCCGGCGTGGGCGCGGCCCTGGAACAAATTACCCCCAGAAGCCTGGGTACCGCCGCCGATACGGCGCTGACCAGCGCGCAGTCCCAGATGCTGGGTGTCAGATCGCGCATGATCTCATTGCGCTCCGGCGTCATGGGCATCAACCTGGATCGCTTGAATATCCAGCGCGGCGGTTGGACGCTGTCCGGGCAGGATTTGCGCTACCTGCTGGCCAGCACCGAGGGCGGCGGCGGTCCCAGCGCCGACGTTGAGATGGTCGATCTCGGTCCATTCGGCGTGTTCGCCAGCGGCACGATCAATTTCGGCGACCGGGACGAAACCGCGAATCAGGCGGGATTTAAGTTCAACACCATCGACCTGATGTTGGGTGCCGATTATCGGTTCAGCGACCGACTCATCCTGGGAGCCGCTCTCTCTTACACAGTGGTCGATACAGACATCGATCGGAACGGCGGCTATCTGGATACCCGGGGTTATGGTCTGACGCTGTACGGTACTTATTATCCCTCCGACCAAATCTACGTCGAAGGAATGATTAATTACGGCTGGAACGATTACGACCAACGGCGCAACCTGGCCTATCAATTGCGAGATACCGAGGTCAATCAACGCTTTGATAGCAGTTATAACGGCCGACAGGTTTTTGCCGAGCTGGGTGCCGGGTACGAATTCACCCGCGGCAATCTGACCTTTGGCCCCGATGTTCGTCTGAGTTATCTCGACGTGCGAGTCGATGACTTCCAGGAACGGGCCGCTAACGATAATCCGGGTTCAGCCTGGGCCATGGCGATCGACAAGCAGAACCTGCAATCGCTGGTTTTCAGCTTGGGCGGGCGCGCCAGTTATCTGATCGACCAGTCGTGGGGACTCTTGCAACCCCAGGTGGAATTCAGTTGGCTTCACGAGCTTGACGACAATAACCGCACTGTCAAAGGTCGCTTTGTAGAGGGCGCGGTCGTGCCCGATAACCGCTTCCAGTTGCTGTCCGACCCGATCGACAAGAACTACTTCCGACTTGGACTGGGCCTTATGGCGCGTTTTAATCACGGACCGTCCCTGCTGATCCAGTACCGCACTCTGTTGGATTACGATCACTTAAAACAACACTCTGTCTCGACGCAGTTGCGTTGGGAGTTTTAGTCACCATGGACGATGACATCAAGATCATCGACACAATGCCCCTGATCCCCGGCTATCGGTTTGAAAAACTGATTAGCGGTGGGGCCATGGGGCAAGTCTATCTGGCGATCCAGGAAGCGCTCGAGCGACCGGTCGCCATCAAAGTGATAAACCCCGCCCTCAGCAGCGACGCAACCTTTCGCCAACGCTTTCTCAAGGAAGGAAAAATCATCGCGCAACTCCGGCACCCGCATATTGTGACCATTCACGATATCGGCGAGTGCGAGAATCAGTATTACATGGTCATGGAATATATCGAAGGCGGCACGCTGAAGGAGAGAATTCAGCGGGGACTGTCTCCGAAACAGGCGGTCGCCATCCTGCGCCAACTCGCCAGCGCTCTGGGTTACGCCCATCGGCAGGGTTTCATCCATCGGGACGTCAAACCGGCAAACATTCTCTTCCGCGACGACGACCATGCGGTGCTTTCCGATTTCGGCATCGCCAAGGCTCACGAGGACGACGCCCATCTGACCGCGACCGGCTTGGCAGTCGGTACGGTGCTCTACATGAGTCCGGAACAGGCGCAAGGGCAGGCGCTCGATGGTCGGAGCGACCTATATTCGCTGGGATTGTTGTTTTTTGAAATGCTGGTCGGGTCCCGTCCGGATCGCGCCCTGGAAGGATTTGTTGAACGCTTGCCCGTGAAATTCGGTCGATATCAGAGCATGATGGATAAACTGCTGGCCCGCAAACCGGACGAACGGTTCAGCACCGCCGAACAACTGCTCGATGCTCTCGACAGAATCGGCGCTGGGGACGACGATCCGGTCGGCGACACACAGCAGGAAGCCACCGTCGTGCTCCCGGCGGCGAGCGCCGGAAAGACCGTCAAGCGCGGATCTGGATTCAACCGGTACGCGCTGGGCATTCTGCTGTTGCTGGTGGTTAGCGTGCCGGTCGGGATCGGATATTTTTATTGGGATCGCCCAGCAGACCCGGCCGTCGCGCTTGAGGTGGACTATTCCTATCGACCGGCCGATCAACTGAACTTCCGGCCGCTGGTGGATGGCGGCGCGCTGCGTTCGGGCGATCACTACCGAATCCGCTTTACCCCCGAGCAGGATGGCTATGTCTATATTTTCCAAATCGACAGCAGTGGGGCTGTGTATCGCTTGTTTCCATTCGAGGACGATCCAACGCAGCCAACCGCCCATACCAATCCGGTGAAGGCGGGCATCACCTATTTTGCGCCCTCCGAAGATCAAGCCTTTCAACTGGACGATCAAGTGGGCCACGAGCAAATCCACACGCTGGCTTTCCGGGATCGCAACCTCGATCTGGAAAATCAGTATGCGGCGCTTGCCGAAGCACGCCGCGCACAAGACCAGTCACGACTGCCGGAGTTGCAAGCCCAGTTGATTGAGAGCTTGCGTAACATCCGCACGGGCGCTCTACCCGTGTTGAACTTCAGACATAACGCGAGAGGAACCCATGAACTCTAACACTCGTTGGCATCGCTACCTGCCGCTGGCTTTGCTCGGCGGCGTGTTGTTCGGGACCGCCGGCATCGTCGGCGCGACCGAATCCGACCTCACGACCCGCGGACCGGCCGGAACGGTCAGAATTACCCCGGAACCGGGTGGAGTCGCTCCGCAGCCCGCGTCATTACCCTCGCCAGCCAGCCTCAAGCCACTCAACTTCAGAGTGAATTACGTCTACCGCCCCGGCGGTCGAGGCCCCCTCAAGCCATTGGTCGAAGGCAGTACGCTGAATTCCGGCGACCACTACAAGATTCAATTCACCCCAGTGGAAGATAGTTATGTGTATATCTTCCAAGTGGACAGCAGCAAGGCGATTTTCCAACTGTTCCCGATGACCAGTTTTGGAGGCGTTAGAGTCGACAACCTCAATCCCGTCAAAGCCGGAGTCACTTATCACCTGCCCGCCAAGGATAAATCCTTCAAGCTCGATGACACGGTCGGCTCGGAAACGATTGTTTTTCTAGCGTTTCGGGAACCCAACCGCGCGCTGGAGCAGCAATACGAGGCGATCATCAACGCCCGGCTGTCCCGGGATGGGGCGAGGGCGAGCAGCCTGCAAACCGCCATGAACAGTCATTTCAGAACCCGTGGCCTGGCGGGGATCGTGGACGACCCCCAAAAGAAAACGACGACCGTGCCTTGGACGGAAACCGAGTCTTTCACCATGCCGGTTCAAAACCTGAACGACCTGTGCGTGGACTGTATCAGCATGATCACCTTCGAGCATCGCTGAGAGATCAACCTCTCTCCCGCAAGCGGGAGAGAGGCACGGACAAGGAGACCAGCGTTTCGGTTAGCTCGCTGGAATCTGTAAAAAAACACTCTAACTCACCAACCACGCGCACCAAACCAGTATCTC
>REEE01000262.1 GCA_007695245.1 Candidatus Competibacteraceae bacterium
CCGCCGGCCTGCCCAAAGACTCGGTGGCCAACGCCTCGCAGATCATTGCCCTCGATCGGACCTTTCTGACCGACCGAGTCGGACGGCTCCCGCCAAAACTGTTCGCGCAGATTCTCCACGGCATTGATGTCGTACTGGGTCGATGATCCGGTACGGGTGGCGAGTCGGGCACAGTTTCGCCATTCGGTGTACGTTGAGTCGAGATGAAAGCAGAGAAGAGAAGCGGCTGATCTCCACGGCAAATCCGCCCAAAAACCTCCAAGAGGCGTTTTTGCACAGCCTCCAAGGCGCTCTCGAGGATCACGAGCTGCACGACAACGCGGAACAGCCGGGCTTGTGGCGCGCCCACTCGGGCCGTTTTTCCGCCAGCGCCTCGTGCGCCGGTTGCTCGGCGTAGGGATGGCGCATCACCGCCAGCAGGGTCTCAAGCAGGGATGGATCACCGCCTTCCACCGCGTCGATGGCCTGCTGCGCGAGATAATTGCGCAGGACGAACTTCGGATTGGCCTGGCGCATCCGCGCGTGGCGAACGGCCGGCTCGTCGGGGTCGCGCCGAACCCGCGCGATGTAGGACCGCAGCCACGCCGCCAGCCGCGCCGCATGCCTTGGCGCCAGGGCGTCCGGCGCGTAATGGGCGGCGCGTAGCGGCTCGATCAGCGCGGCGTCGCTCGCCGCATCCGCCGAACCGTCGACCGGAACATCGGCGAGTTTTCTAAAGAAAATCGTCCAGTCGGTCTCGACGGCCTGAAGCAGCTCGAACAGCTCGGCGAGCAGTTGTTCGTCGTAGGCGTCTTCGAGCGCCGCCAGCCCGAGTTTCGCCGCCATCAGCTCGCGATAGGTCCGCTCGAAGGTGGCGCGATACACGTCCAGGCCCTGCTCGACCCCGTCGGTCGCCGCGAGCAGCGGCCCGAGCGCGTGTCCGAACCGCGTCAGATTCCACAAGCCGATCTGGGGCTGGTTCGCATAGCAGTACCGCCGCCCGCTGGCGTCCGTGGTGTTGGGCGTCCAGCCGGGGTCGTAGGGTTCGAGCCAGCCGTAGGGACCGTAGTCAATGGTCAAACCCAGGATCGACAGGTTGTCGGTGTTCATGACTCCATGCACGAAGCCCACCCGCATCCAGTGGGCGATCAGGATCGCGGTGCGGCGGCTCACCTCCGCGAACCAGGCCGCGTAGCTTTCCAGAGAAGGCGGCCCGAGTTCGGGAAAGTGCGTCTCGATGATGTAATCCGCCAACCGCCGCAACGTCTCGGCGTCGCCGCGGGCCGCGAACAGCTCGAAATTCCCCAACCGAACGAACGACGGCGCCACCCGGCAGACGATCGCGCCCGGCTCCTGCTGGGGGTTGCCGTCGTAGAACATATCCCGCAGGACCGGTTCTCCGGTCGTCACCAGACTGAGCGCGCGGGTGGTGGGGATGCCCAAATGGTGCATGGCCTCGCTGCACAGAAACTCCCGCACCGACGAGCGCAGGACGGCGCGCCCGTCGGCGCGGCGCGAGTACGGGGTCGGCCCGGCACCCTTCAGTTGCAGTTCCCAGCGCTGGCCGACGCGGTCGATCGCTTCCCCCAGCGAGATGGCCCGCCCGTCGCCCAACTGGCCGGCCCATTGTCCGAACTGATGTCCGCCGTAACATGCGGCGAAGGGCCGCATGCCGGGCAGCAGCCGGTTGCCCGCCAGCACCTCGACGGCGGCGCTCGTCGGTGCGACGGGCCGCGCGACGCCCAGCACATTCCCCAGATCCTCGGACCAAGCCAGCAGGCGCGGCGCGCGCACCGGCGTGGGTTCGACCCAACTGTAGCAGGACTCATGAACCTGACGAGGGTGGTTGACCGTACTGGGATCGGCGGGCAGCGACCGGACAAAATGGTCGTCGAACGGCAGATCGCAGAGATCGACGGCGTGCGATGCGGGCGTCAGATGATTGACGATGGTGGGGTCGGTCATGAGCGTTCTCGAACGGTGAAGTTGGCTGGCGCGGGAGTCATCTGCTGTGTGACGATTTTCTCGACCACACCCGATCTTGGGCGCGATGCCTATCGTTAAGTTTCCACGTTAGCGGCGAGCCGGGCGCCGAGACCGATCAGCAGATCATTCGCGGTTTTGCGAAATGTGGCGCTGGCGGGCAAACCGATAAGTTTCGGCCTGGATGAACGGGAATTTGTAGCGACTGCCCCTGCTTGTTTTTAATTCTTCAAACTCAGCGCTTGAGGTCGCGGTAGAAGTTTTTGCCGCTCATTCGATTAACAATGCGATTGCCTTGGAGATACTGGCTGGCCAAGCCCTGCATTGGCCGGCGGGATGGTTGCGAGGCCGGCTGAGCGGAAATCTGGCGCTAGCCTTGGAGCAGTTCCTGAATCTCCGGCAGTGGCACGAACAGCAACAGCCCGTTTTCCGGCGCACGGCGGAACCCGAACCCCTCGTAGAAACCGGCCGCCTTGTCGTCCTTGGCATCAACGATCAGGCCAATGCAGCCCGACAATTGCGCCACGCGAATCACTCGCGACATGGCGTCGATCAGCAGGACTTGACCCAGGCCCCGGCCTTGGAAACGTACATCAACCGCCAGGCGAGCCAGACGAACGACGGGCAGCAGGTGGGTTGGTAGCTTGTATTTCTTGATGACATCAGGCGTCAGCGCACTGACATCGACAGTCGCATTGGTCAAAGCGTAGTACCCCGACAGTGCGCCGTCCTGCTCCCCACAAAATATGCGGGTGATATTCCTGGCCTCGTGCTGCGAGGCATTCTGAGCGAGATATTGGTTCAGCGCAGGCGTGCCGCAATCGAAACTCGCGCGTGCATCAAGCAGCGCCCTCGGCAGTTGGGAGAGCGGGTGGATCTTCGTTGTCATCAACAACCTCACGGTACTTGGCCAGCGCCTTTTTCAGTTTTGCGTTCGGCGAACGCGGCTTGGCCAGTTGTTCCAGAAACCACTCCGAGTCCCGTTCGGAGAGGACGATGTTTTTCATTTCATGACGGTCGATGAATTCCTGAGCATGCTGATGCACCACCTGAACGATGTACGCGTTCACGGGGACGCCCGTCAGTTCAGCGGCTCGCTGTATCGTTTCCTGTACATTCAAAGGAACCCTGGCCGTAATCCGGCCCTTCTCAAGATGATTCGCACTCATGCGCGACATGGTCAGTACCTCCGGGAGGTATATGCAGATATATGGGCTTATGCGCCCTGTCGTATCGGAGAATGATCGAATCTGGATCATTTCCTTCGTAGTTCTGTACCGGCGAGCAGGCTCGCGGGTGAAGAGATCGATATGGGTAAAACGGGTACAAGTCCAAATCACGGCATGGTTCTTCTCCTTCAGCGTGATGGTTGCTTAAATTGCAGCAAGGTGCCAATATGGCACTGTCTGTCTTTTTTGGCAAGTTAGAGATGCCAGGCGACCACAAACCGGCCACATCAAAAAACTTCCTCCTGTAAATTTTCCAGTGATAGAGCGAGGTGGTCGCTTCCCGTAGTAGGCTCAGATGAGGTCAACACCACAAGTTGTGGTTACGGATGAGGGGATCACTGGAAAATTTACAGGAAGAACTTCTCGTCGGTGCGGCTCAGATTCGCGCCACCCTCTCGCACCAGTTCGGCGTCGATGTTCACCTCGCTCATGTCGTTGACGATCACCGCGACCCGTTTCCCTTCGCGGTTGTTGAGGATATGGTTCATCAGCGTGGTTTTTCCCGCGCCGAGGAATCCGGATAGCACAGTCACCGGCAGTTTCTGGGTCATGCCGCACTCGTTGGGTCAAGTTGGAGAGTCAGGAAAGGGTCGAGCCGACCGCTGAAGCCACACGGACTGGATAACGGTCCGAGGCACAGCATTGACAGCACGCTACGTTATTTTATAACGTGCCTGACGAAAATCGCGCAACTCATTCCGCTCGACGAGGCCGACGCCGCCGGAACCCCCCATGCCATTGTTCGCACCCCATGAAATTCGCCATCTGGTTGGAGATCGCACGGAGGCTGAAGCGATCCTTGACTTGTGCGGTGCCGACCGCCAACAAGCGCACGATGCGATCGAGCGGCTGTTGGAACACGGCGGTCTCGGACCCTCCACCCGGGTGATCATCCGCCTCGATCCGGCGACGCCGACCAGTGGCGAAACGCTCTTTCTACCGGTGGGACGCCACCTTTTGGCAGCGAGACGCCAGCGGCGCATCGCCCGATTCAGCACGCTTCCCGACGCCGACGGCGGCGGATTCTATCTCGAATTTGCTACGCCCTCACCAACAGAATTGGAGTCCACATGACGCTGATGCAGGGGAACCCGGAGCTGCTCGAGGTAGCGGTGGCTGAGAGCTTGACGAGCACGAACCGGCGGCCGATTGCGGTCGTGATCGCCACGATGACGAAAAACTTCGCCGTACTTGATGACTGGACGGAGCGTTATCGTTATCTCATCGATCTCGGTCGCCAACTGCCCCATTTTCCGGAGGCGTGGCGCACCCGATCCAACCAACTGCGCGGCTGCCAATCTCAGGTTTGGATCGTCGGCATCCGCTCGGCCGACCGCCTGTATTTTCGGGCGGTGAGCGACGCCGCCATCGTGAGCGGGTTGATCGCGCTGTTGCTGGAAGTTTACGACGGCCGGCGGACCGAGGAGATTCTCAACACCTCACCCGAGTTCCTCAAAACGATCGGGCTGTACGAGCATCTGAGTCCGTCGCGCGGCAACGGTCTCCATGCTCTGGTGCAATTCATTCGCGGTTTTGCGAAGGCGGCGGGCGCGACCCGAAGCTCCGAGTCTGACATCTAATCCCACCTGAGCCCATGAGAAACCAAGACTGATGGAAAATACCGACCACGATCCGCGTATCCCCATCGCGCTGTTGACCGGGTTCCTCGGCAGCGGCAAGACCACCGTGCTGAACCATCTCGTCCAGCAACCCGAACTCCGGGAGACGCTGGTGTTGATCAACGAGTTCGGGGAAATCGGACTCGATCATCTGCTGGTCGCGCCCGGTCGGGATGATGTGGTGATCGAGATGTCGAGCGGGTGCCTGTGTTGCACGATTCGCGGCGACCTGGCCGACACCCTGCGCGATGCGCTGTGGCGGTTCGCGCGCGGGGGCAGAACCTGGTTCAATCGGGTGGTCATCGAGACGACCGGACTCGCCGACCCCGCGCCGATCCTGCACACCCTGATGATGGAGCCGATGATCGCGCGGCATTATCGCCTGGACGGGGTCATCACCACGGTCGATGCCGTCAACGGGATGGACACCCTGGATCGCCAGTTTGAATCGGTCAAACAGGCGGCGGTCGCCGACCGTTTGTTACTCACCAAGGTCGATTTGGCTGAAGCCGAGACGGTCGAGCGTTTGGAACAGCGGCTGCGCGCCCTCAATCCCACCGCGCCGATCCTGTACGCCCGGCAAGGCGTCGTCGATCCCGCCATTCTGGACGCGGGTCTCTATGACCCGACCACCAAAACGCTGGAGGTACGGCGCTGGCTCGGCGCGGAAGCCTTCGACGATCCCGCACACAACCCTCGGCACGATCACGCCCAGCACGATCACGCCCAGCACGATCACGCCCAGCACGATGTCAATCGCCACGACGCGCGCATCCGCGCCGTCTGTCTGACGCTCGACAAACCGGTTCGGCGTTTAATGTTTGACCTATGGCTCGAAATCCTGATGCAGATCAAGGGTCCGGATTTATTGCGGATCAAAGGCATCGTCCATATCACCGACGCGGAGGGTCCGTTGGTGATCCACGGCGTACAACATATATTTCATCCACCGATTCCTCTCGCCGCCTGGCCGAGCGCCGATCGCCGCACCCGGCTGGTGCTCATCACCCGCGACCTCGATGAAGAATGGCTGCGCAACACCTTGGCGCTGTTCGACGTGGATGACACCGACATTGAGACCCGCCTGACGTGAAACCCATCCGTATCGACTCCGACCCTCTCGCGCGAGTGATCGCCTACCACCAGGCGAGCAAGCACCATCTGGACCGCTACGCGCCCGGTCCGGGGGGGCTCGACTGGGCCAACCAGCCCGATCCGTTTCGCCGCTACGCCGGCGCGCCGCGCGTCGAACTGCCGTTGCGGGCCGACTCTCTGGCGACCCCGTTCGCGGCCGTGCGCCGGGGCGACCGCCCGACCGCCTATCCCCTCGAACGCGACGCGCTGGCGATCCTGCTCGAACTGTCGCTGGGCTTGTCCGCCTGGAAGCAACACCGTGGCTCGCGCTGGGCGCTGCGCTGCAATCCGTCGAGCGGCAACCTGCATCCGACCGAGGGCTATCTGGTCTGCCCGGCCCTGCCCGGCCTGGCCGCCGGCGTCCATCATTACCTGAGCCACGATCACGTCCTCGAACAGCGCGCCGCGCCGAACTCCCCAAACTGGGGCAGCGAGCTGAGCGGCGGGGCAGTGGTGGCGCTGACCGGCATCCACTGGCGCGAAGCCTGGAAGTATGGACTGCGCGCCTATCGCTATTGCCAGCACGACGGTGGCCACGCCATCGCCGCCGTCGCCTATGCCGCCGCCGCGCTGGGCTGGCGAGCGCGACTGCTCGCCGGTTGGGGCGATGATGAACTCGCAGCGCTGCTGGGGCTGGATCGGGCGGAGGATTTCGCCGACGCCGAACTGGAAAGCCCGGAGGTCGCGCTGTGGGTGGGACCCGAACCACCGCCCGTGGGTTTGTCGCCCGGCGCGCTGGCGGACGGCCTTTCCTTCACCGGTCAAGCCAACCGCCTGAGCCATGCCCAGATCGACTGGCCTGGCATCAAGGACGTCGACCGCGCCGCCCATCGGCCCAGGGCGATCCCGTCGCCCGCTTTCCAGGCGCCGTCCCAGCCGCCCTTGGCCGTCGAGTCCGACGACCCGATCAAGGCCGCGACGCTGATCCGCCAGCGGCGCAGCGCGGTGGCTTTCGACGGCGTGACGACGTTGTCCGCCGAACGCTGGTTCGGAATGCTGGATGCTCTACTGCCACGTCGGGACGCGCCGCCGCTCGATGGCTGGCCGTGGCCGCCGCGCGTGCATCCGCTGCTGTTCGCCCATCGGATCGACGGGATATCTCCCGGTCTTTACCTGCTGGCGCGGACCGATGAGGCGCTGGCGGAATTGCGCCAAGCGCTGCATGGCGAATGGGTTTGGTCGAAGATCGAGCCGGTGCCGGCGCATCTGCCGCTGTACCAACTGGCCGCGAGCGACGCCCGCGACGCGGCGCGAGTGATTTCCTGCCATCAGGACATCGCCGCCGACTCCTGTTTCGCGGTCGGCTTTTTGACCGCGTTCGCCGGTCCGCTGCGGGACGCGCCGTGGGCGTACCGGGAACTGTTCTGGGAAACGGGAGTGCTGGGACAGATTCTCTATCTGGAGGCGGAAGCCGCCGGTCTGCGCGCCACCGGGATCGGCTGTTTCTTCGACGATGCCGTACATCGATTGCTGGGACTCGACGGTCTGGCCTGGCAGTCGCTGTATCACTTCACCGTTGGGGGACCCGTCGAGGACCGGCGGGTGCGGACCCAGCCGCCCTATGCGCATCTTCGCCGATCAACCCCATAAAACGGTGAAATAGCCCGCGCCAGGATATTGCCCTGGGCGGGCCTGAAAGCAGCAAATTTTACCCTCCTGTAAGTTTTTCAGTGATAGAGTGGATCTGCAGCTCTCTGCGGTAAGCTCGACCGGGTCCAACACCACCGATGTGGTTGCTGGACGATAGTACCACTGGAAAATTTACAGCAGGAAAACCATCTCTTACAGGCATATAAAAATCATGAGCTTATCACCCATCCTACTTCAAGCCAGCGAGCTTGGTATTCGCCTTGAAATCGTCAACGGTCTTCCGATTTGGGAAGCGCAACCGGTTTATCGTCATCAAAAACATATAGAACGGATCGTACAAGGAATCGATAAGACGGGTGTTGCCCAATCGGCCTGTGAATGCATTCATGCCGTGGATGTCTATGTTCAATTTCCTAATGGCCTAAAACGGCCTGATATCTCGATCTTTTGTCGAGAGCCTAGCGAGGAAGAGCAGGATTCGGCTTTAACCATGATTCCCGAAGCTGTTATTGAGGTGGTCAGCAAAGGTTATGAAGCCAAGGACCTGGAAATTGGGCCGCCGTTTTATTTGTCGCAAGGCGTCAAGGATGTCATTGTCTTCGATCCGCTTACGCTATTGGTTCTCCATGTCCGTAAAAATCGCACCACGCGGCAGGTATCCCCTGTTGTTATTGAACTGGAGTGCGGCTGTCGGCTTCTGGTGTAACCAATACATGACGAATGAGATCACCGAACGATATGAACCGGCGCGACGGGCTGATCCTGACCGGGGCCATAACCGCTTGTTTGGGATTGGGTATCCTGGCTGGCCTGTTTTATCCTCACTGGAAAAGCGGATTACCGACCCATCCCGCTCAGGCGATCGTTTTGAAGGCCGATCCCCTGTGTAATCCGGTTGGCGCGACGTGTGTGGCCGGTAATGAAGCCTTCACCATCACGCTCGAACTGACCGATCTCACCAAACCCCTGACTTTTTTTCCGGTTCGAGTCCATCTCACCGGAACCCAAGCCCCCGAGGTCAAGAAGGTCATGATTTCCTTTACCATGCTGAACATGGACATGGGATTCAACCGCTTTGATTTGCGCCGACAAGCGGAAACCGCATGGGAGGGGCAGGCGCTGTTACCGATCTGCACCACGGGACGGCGGGATTGGCGGGTGACGGTGGACGTGGTCAGCGAGCCTCCCTACGTCGGAGAGTTCTATCTGCTGACCGGTTTTTAATCACTGGCTTTTTTCGATCGATGGAAGACTTGCCGCGATCTCAAGCGTATTCAAGCGTACTCAGACGAAACTGCACGTCTTTGAATTCGCTGTGCGTTTCGGTCCGCAATGCCTGGATATCCGAACGCAATCCGCGCAGATGTTCCAGGACCAGGTTTTCGACATTTTCGCTCATCGTTCCAAACAGTTCGAACAAAGCCCATACAGAATGACCTCATGCCGCTGGACCTGAAAATCGCGCGGTGCCAGCGCCTCCAGATCGCGGACGCAACCGGGTAGATCGTACACCCGCTGGCAGTGCTGGCAGATGAAATGGTGGTGGTGGCCTCGGTCGGCCATTTCATAACAGGGCGACGCCCCCGGAATCTCGACCTGCGCGATCACGCCCCGCGCCATGAACGCCTTCAACGCGCGGTACACCGTCGCCAACCCGATTCCCGCGCTGTCCTGATTGGCCCGTTCGCGAATTTCCCCCGGCGTTAACGGCTGATCCGCCCGCCGCAGGATGTCCAGAATGGCCTCGCGCTGCCGTGTGGAATAGCTCACGTTCATGTCCCCCTTGACTGAACTTGAGAATCGATTATCGTATCGAAGAATTGAGAAGCCAATCTCAAATTTTCCCTCAGCAACCGGTACCGCGCCCATGTCCATGAATACCGCCGATTCCCGCATTCCCGTCACGGTGTTGACCGGCTTTCTCGGCGCCGGGAAAACCACGCTCCTGAACCGCATTCTGACCGAACAGCACGGCCAGCGCATCGCCGTGATCGAAAACGAGTTCGGCGAAATCGGCATCGATCAGGCCCTGGTCATCAACGCCGAGGAAGAAATCTTCGAGATGAACAACGGTTGCCTGTGCTGCACGGTGCGCGGCGACCTGATCCGTATTCTCGGCAATTTGATGAAGCGCCGCGACAAATTCGACCGAATTCTGGTGGAAACCACCGGCTTGGCCGATCCGGGTCCGGTGGCTCAGACGTTTTTCATGGACGACGAGATGAAGGACAACCTGCGGCTGGACGGCATCGTCACGCTGGTGGATTGCAAGCATGTCGCGCAGCATCTGGAAAGCAGCTCGGAATGCCGCGAGCAGATCGCCTTCGCCGACACGCTGGTGCTGAACAAGGTCGATCTGGTGGACCGCGCCGCCGTGGAGGCCCTGGAAACCCGCTTGCGCGCCATGAACGGCCTGGCAAAAATCCAGCGCGCGCATATGGCGCAAGTCGATCTCCAGCAGGTCCTCGACCTCGGCGGTTTCGATCTGAAGCGGGCGCTGGATCTCAATCCGGCGTTTCTGGAACCGGAGTATCCGTTCGAATGGGGTGGGTGGTACGCCCTGTCGGCCGGCGAATCGGTACTGACGCTTGAAGACGGACCGGACCCCGATCTCGGCGTGGTGCTCCTGCCGGTGTCGGAGCACGACGCCCTGGCCACCGCGCGGGACGTCGCGGATCGCCTGTTTGCGACGACCGCCAGCGAAGCGCAACCGGGCGACGCGTTGGAACCCGGTCCTCATTTTTACCGGTTACGGCTGGCGAGCAAGCCGGGCTTCAAACACTTCCGGTTGGGGCTAAAGACGGCGGGATCCGTCGCTTTCTTCACCCAGCACCATCCCGACGAATTCGCCCTGCGCCTGCTCGACCCACGCGGCCAACCGCTGAAACCCGTTTTCGAGCACACTTACAACGCCGGACACACCCACGACGCGGCGGTGTCCTCGGTGGGCATCGTCGAGGGGCGTCCCGTGAACCCGTACAAGCTGAATCTCTGGCTGACCGACCTGTTGCGCGACAAGGGCGCGGACATCTTCCGCATGAAAGGCGTGCTGCATTTGGCCGACAACGCTCATCGCTTCGTGTTTCAGGGCGTCCACATGTTGTTCGACGGACAGGCGGACCGGCCCTGGCGGACCGACGAGCCGCGCCTGAGCCAGATGATCTTCATCGGCCGCGACCTGGATCGCGCGGAGCTGACGGCCGGCTTCCAGACCTGTCTCGATTGACGCCGGCCCGCCATGAGCAGCGTCGAGCAAACCCCAACAGTTCGCATCCGCTGGACGGCCGACCTCGCCGACGGGGTGCAAGACTTGGCCTGGTCGCCCGATGGCCGTTGGCTGGCGGCGGCGGCGGTCAGCGGTCCGCTGATGGTCATCGACGGCGCGACCGGCGAGATCGCCCGCGAGTGGTCGGGACACGACGGGGGAACCCTTGGTTTAACGTGGTCGCGGGAGGGTCGCTGGCTGGCCAGCGGCGGTCAGGACGGCCATGCGCGGATTTGGGACCCCGACAGCGGCGAGGAGCGGGTAAAGCTCGCCGGCGGTAGCGGCTGGGTCGGCGGGGTGAGTTTCTCGCCCTGCGCGGACCTGTTGATCACCGCCGCCGGCAAGGAGCTGCGCGCGTGGAGTCTCGACGGTCGCTTGCTGCACGACACGAAACCCCACGCCAGCACGATCACCGACCTGGCGTGGCATCCCCGCCAGCCGCTGCTGGCGTCGTCCGCTTACGGTAAGATTCACCTCTGGGACTGGCAATCCCCGGATACCCCCGTGGAGCAGACTCTGCCGCACCCCTCCTCGCTGCTCGGCGTGCGCTGGTCGCCGAACGGCCGCTATCTGGCCTGCGGCTGTCAGGACAACAAATTGCGCGGCTGGACCTGGCCGGAGGCTCAGGATTTCCAAATGAGTGGATATCTGACCAAGGTCCGAGTTCTGGCATGGGATTCCGCCTCGCGGTGGCTGGCCGCGGGGGATCGTGAAATCGTGACGCTCTGGGATTTCGCGAAGGGTCCGCCCATGGGGAAGGCGCCCCTGGACTTGGAGGGAGCGCTTGATGTGGTGCGCGACTTGGCCTTTCACCCAGACCGCCCTTGGCTGGCGGCGGGCGACCAGAGCGGCGGCCTGGTGGTCTGGACTTTGCGCGGCCGAGAACCACGGGTCGTCTGGCACGGCGCGTTGCGCGGCGGCTTCCAGCGCCTGGCCTGGCATCCCAAAGACCATTTGCTGGCGGTGGGTGGCGAGGACGGCGCCATCGCCGCGTTCGAATTCAAACGCTGAGGCAAAACACGGCTCGAGATCAACGCCAAGGCAGTTCCATTTCATCGGGAGATCACGACATGAAGAGACTGGTATCCAGCACTACCGCCCTCGTCCTCGCCCTGTGTGGCGGCATCGCTTTGGCGACTAAGCCGCATGTTCACGGAGTCGGTACGCTGCAACTGGTGCTGGAGGGCAACCAGTTGCACGTCGAACTCAGCCTGCCGGCGATGGACGTGGTGGGTTTCGAACACGCCCCGAGAACCGCCGAACAGCGCGACGCCGTGACTCAAGCGGTGGCGCTGCTCGAGAATTCAAGTCACGTACTCGAACCACCCGCAGCCGCTGGCTGCACCGCCGCGCCCGGTCGAGTCGAAAGCGCTTTGCTGGAAGATCAGCAAAAATCCGACCCGCACGACCACGGTCACGGTCACGGTCACGGTCACGGTCACGGTCACGGTCACGGTCACGGTCATGCCGATGAGGAGGTTCACGCCGACTTCGACGTGACCTATCGATTTGACTGTCGCCGCCCCGAGGCGCTCTCTCCGCTTGCGGTCACTCTGTTCCAGCATTTACCGCATCTGGAAAGACTGGACGTCCAGAGCGTGACGCCCGGCGGGCAACGGAGCCAACCACTGACTCCGGGACAGACGTCGATCATGTTGCCGTGACCGAGCGACTGCACACCCTTGAAACACCTGACGACTGATGCGGGAGCAAGGCGATTTCCAGCAAAGCCCTTACCTACATCTCGTTCCCACGCTCCGGCGTCACTGCCATTAAGTTAAGCGAATCTTTGTTCCTGTAAATTTTCCAGTGATGCCTTCGTCCGGCAACCGCAACTTGTAGCGTTGACTCCATCTGAGCCTACTACAGGAAGCGACCACCCCAATTTATCACTGGAAAATTTACAGGAGGATATAGTTTGGTTTCTTTTCTTGGATCTAAGTTAAAAAAATTGTGGAAAATTTCTATTCACTGGTTAACCTGTATTAAAAATTTATTACTTCATCCAATGACTGATGAACATCGAGATATCATTTTGTCCACCCAATAAGTGTGCCGAACACTATTGAACTGAAACCGATTCGCACCGAAGCTGATTACCGCAACGCCCTGGCGGAGATCGAACGCCTCTGGGAGGCGCCGGAGGGCAGTCCCGAAGCCGACCGGCTGGAAATTCTCACGATCCTGGTGGAAACCTATGAAAAGGCGCACTTCCCGGTTGAGGCCCCCGATCCGGTCGCCTTCATCGAATACATCATGTATTCCCGGGGATTAACGCGCAAGGATCTGGAACCCTATATCGGGCCGCGCGGACGAGTGGCCGACATTCTGAATCGTACTCGTCCGCTGACCATGACGATGATCCGCCGTCTGGCAAATGGCTTGAATCTGCCCGTGGACGTGCTGATTCAGCCCTATCCGCTGCGCGAATCCGCCCGCGCCTGAGGTCACGCCATTCTCTCCACGAACACGGTTTAAATCGCAGCGAAACTTTGGATGCCGGGGAAGGACTGGAGAGCGGGGTCGTTGGTGAAAAGTAGCGGAGTAGCGTTCCAGCACTTCCTTCCACGGCGACTCGTCATCGTCCCTCACAACACGCCCTTGGGATACGACCCCAGCACCCGAAACAGGTTGGCCTGTTCGCGCAGTTCGGCGAGCGCCCTGGCCACCGGCTCGTCCTGGGCGTGGCCGTCGAGGTCGATGAAGAACACATAATCCCACATGCCACGCCGCGAGGGCCGCGATTCGATGCGATTCATGCTGACGTGGTTGCGGGCCAGCGGTTCCAGCAACCGGAACAGCGCGCCGGGTCGATTGAGCGAGGACACCAGCAGTGCGGTTTTATCCTCGCCGGAGGGCGCGATCGGCCGAGCGCCGATGATCAGAAACCGGGTGGTGTTGCTCGGCTCGTCCTCGATGTTCCGCACCAGAGTCGGCAATTGATAGATATCCGCCGCGCACTGCCCGGCGATCGCCGCCGCTTCCGCGTCGTCGCGCGCGCGCAACGCCGCCTCGCCGTTACTGCTCACCTCGATCTGCTCGACCCGGGGCAGGTTGAGATCCAGCCACTCGCGGCATTGCGCCAAGGACTGCCGGTGGGAGTAGATCCGGCGGATAGCCGGAAGATCGACGGCGCGCGTGATCAGATGATGGTTGATGCGCATCTGCACTTCGCCGCAGATCCGCAGCGGCGATTGCAAAAACATATCCAGGGTGTGATTGACCACGCCCTCGGTGGAATTCTCGACGGGTACCACGCCGTAATCCGCGGAACCGGCCTCGACTTCGCGAAACACCTCGTCGATGGCCCGCAGCGGAATGCTGTGGATGGAATGACCGAAATGCTTGAGCGCGGCGGCTTGGGTAAAGGTGCCTTCCGGGCCGAGAAAGGCGATTTTCAGCGGTTCCTCCAGCGCCAGACAGGCCGACATGATTTCCCGAAACAACCGGACCATTTCCTCGTTGCTGAGCGGTCCCTGGTTGGCTTCGATCACCCGCCGCAGCACCTGCGCCTCGCGTTCGGGGCGATAAAAATTGCCAGTGGCACCGGCCGCCTGCTTGATCGCGCCGACCTGCTGCGCGCAGCGCGCCCGCTCGGCGATCAAGGTCTGAATCCGCCGGTCCAGCGCGTCGATCTGCTCGCGCAGCCCTTGCAGGCGATCCGCCTCGCTCATGTCGCCGCTCCATCGTCCCCGACATCTTCTCCCTCCGCCGGATCGTCCCCGTTCTCGGGCAGTTCGCCGTTATCTTCCTCAATCTCGCCCATGCTCTCGATCTTCTCGACGCCGATCACTTTTTCCGAACTGTGCAGGTTGATCAATCGCACTCCCTGGGTGTTGCGCCCGACCAGCGAGATTTCTCCGACCCGGGTCCGCACCAGGGTGCCGCCATCGGTGATCAGCATGATCTCGTGGTCGCTCTCCACCTGCACCGCGCCGACGACCTGCCCGTTGCGTTCGGACGTCTGGATGGCGATGACGCCCTGCCCGCCGCGGCCCTTGCGGGGATAATCGGCGACCGGCGTCCGCTTGCCGTAGCCGTTCTCGGTCACGGTCAGCACCGCGCCTTCCTCGACGACGATCAGGGCGATGACTTTCTGCCCTTCGTCCAGGCGAACGCCGCGCACCCCGCAAGCCGAACGACCGGTGATCCGCACCTCGGTTTCGACGAACCGCAACGCCTTGCCGGCGTCGGTCAGTAACATGATATCGCGCTGGCCGCTGGTCAGCGCGACGTTGACCAGTTGATCCCCATCGCGCAGATCGATGGCGATGATGCCGCTGGGACGCGGGCGGGAATACTCCGACAGCGGGGTTTTCTTGACCGTGCCGGCGGCGGTGGCGAAGAAGACATAGTGATCGGCGCTGAACTCGCGCACCGCCAGCACCGCGTTGATCCGCTCCCCTTCCTCCAGCGGCAGCAGATTGATCATGGGCCGACCGCGCGCGGCCCGGCTGGCTTGCGGCAGCTCGTAGACTTTTTTCCAGTAGACCCGGCCGCGGTTGGAAAAGCACAACACCATGTCGTGAGTGCTGGCGATGAACAGTTTGTCCACGAAGTCTTCTTCCCGAACCGTGGTCGCCGCCCGCCCGCGCCCGCCACGCCGCTGCGCCCGGTAGAGCGACAGCGGCTGTGATTTAACATAGCCGGCGTGCGACAGCGTTACCACGACAGCCTCCTCGGTGATCAAATCCTCCAGATTGAGGTTCAGTTCGTCGGGCAGGATCACGGTGCGGCGGGCGTCGCTGTACTGGGCGCGCAACTCCTGAAGCTCGGCGCGGATCACCGCCGTCAAGCGTTCCGGTAAGGTGAGAATCTCCAGATAATCCTGGATGCGGTGCAACAGTTCCTGGTATTCGTCCAACAGCTTCTGCTGCTCCAGGCCGGTCAGCCGGTGCAAGCGCAGATCCAGGATCGCCTGGACCTGCGCCGGTGACAGCCGGTAGCCTTCCGCACCCAAGCCGAATCCGGCCGGCAACTCTTCCGGTCGCGAACTGCCGGCTCCGGAACGCCCCAACAACTCCATCACCAGGCCCGGTGCCCACACCCGCTCCAGCAGCCCGGCCCGAGCGGTGGCGGCGTCGGCGGCGCCGCGGATCAGGGCGATCAGCGGATCCAGGTTGGCCAACGCCACCGCCAGACCCTCGACGATGTGGGCGCGCTCGCGGGCCTTGCGCAGATCGAACACGGTGCGCCGCACCACCACTTCGCGGCGATGCGCCAGGAACGCCTCCAGCACCTGTTTGAGGTTGAGCAGGCGCGGTTGGCCCTCCACCAGCGCCACCATGTTGACGCCGAACACGCATTGCAGCGCGGTATGCTGGAACAGATTGTTGAGGACCACTTCGGCGTTTTCGCCGCGCCGCAGTTCGATATAGATTCGCAGACCGTCCTTGTCGGACTCATCGCGCAGTTCGGAGATGCCTTCGAGCTTTTTGTCCTTGACCAGATCGGCGATCTTTTCGATCAGCCGAGCCTTGTTCACCTGATAGGGCAGCTCGGTGACGATGAGGGCCTGCCGGCCGCGCGCCTCGTCGGTTTCAACCTCGGTGCGCGCCCGCATCTGGACCCGGCCTCGGCCGGTTTCATAGGCTTCGCGAATGCCCTGGACGCCGTTGATCAGGCCGGCGGTGGGGAAATCCGGCCCAGGAATATGGCCCATCAAGTCGGCGACGGTCAGCGCGGAGTCATCGATCAGGGCCAGGCAGGCGTCCACCACTTCGCCGAGATTGTGCGGTGGGATGTTGGTGGCCATGCCGACCGCGATCCCGGACGAACCGTTGACCAGCAGGTTGGGCAGGCGGGTCGGAAACACCGATGGTTCGCGTTCGGACTCGTCGTAATTGGGGACGAAATCCACGGTTTCCTTGTCGAGATCGGCCAGCAGTTCGTGGGCGATGCGGGCCATGCGCACTTCGGTGTAACGCATCGCGGCCGGGGCGTCGCCGTCGACGCTGCCAAAATTGCCCTGCCCATCGATCAGCATATAGCGCAGGGAAAACGGCTGCGCCATGCGCACCATGGTGTCGTAGACGGCCGTGTCGCCGTGCGGGTGGTACTTGCCGATCGTATCGCCGACCACGCGCGCGGATTTCTTGTAGGGTTTGTTCCAGTCGTTGCCCAGCTCGCTCATGGCGAACAGCGCCCGCCGATGCACCGGCTTGAGACCGTCGCGCACGTCCGGCAACGCCCGCCCCACGATCACGCTCATGGCGTAATCGAGGTAGGACTGCCGCATCTCGTCTTCCAGATTGACCGGCAGGATTTCTTTAGCGATTTCAGTCATGGGGTACCCTAATCAGTCAACACCCGGCTCGGCTGCAGGGGCTGTGAGGCCGTCGATTTTAGCACAGCCGGGGGTGGAAAAACCGGATGAGAATCATGGATCGAGCTGAAAGTGCGCAGGGGGTCGCGCCGGGGGCAAACAGCACCGCGGGATTGCTCGGACCCTACCGTCCGTCCTTTAAACTCAGCCACTCATCACCCAAGCCGTAGCGAACCACATCGATCCGCTCGCTGCGTTGGGATACCAAATCACCGGTCATTACAGGAAGGTGGAATGGGAAAAATGCCGGATTGTTCAGGAGCAGCCCCCATGCGCCTTTGGCCTCCGGGGTAGCCAGGAGCGCGGACTCGAACATCAGGATGGCCAGATCCGCATCGGCGATGTGCATCGGAGCCACTTTTTCATAACAGCCTTTAGCCTCGGAATCCTTCAGAGATCCCCAGGCGACAAAGGAGCGGATGACGAACCGGGCATAGCGGCTGACGGTCTGCCGGTCGCCATACTGTTCCTTGAGGCGGTTGATGATCTGCGTCTGGGTCACCTGATCCTGCAAGGCCAGCAAGCGGCCGGTCTGGCGGGCCACGTTGAACCAGAAGGGATAGACCGCCGAGATCATCCCCCAGTGAACCGCCAGGGCCATCGCCGGGTTTTCCCGCAGAAACGCCAGCGAGGCATCCCGGAATGGAATCAACTCGGGGTCAGGCGAGACCCAGATCTTCATCAGATTGTTGACGACAAAGGTTCGGGTCTGGTCGCTGCGTTCGCCTTCGGCACCGTTGCCTTTTCGGTCCGCCAGGAACTCATGCAGCTCCTGGCGGATGGTTTTGGCGTCGAGCCCCGCCAGCCGCAGATGGGCGGCTTTCTGCATCCATGCAAAACGGATCACCTGCTTGATCCCGATGGCTTCATATCGTTTGCCCATCACTTTGTTCTTCTTGAAAATTTCACCAAGGGCACGATGACTTCTTCGATGGCGATACCGCCGTGCCCGACGATGGCCTCTCCGGGATTCACGAAGGCGTCGTGACCACCGGCCACCAGAGGGAAATAATCCGCGGGCAATCCGACCGGTTGCCACTCGTGGGCAAACGGGAAGGCCCCAGCGACCTGAGCGCGGAGTTCCGGCGTGGGATACACCCGAACCCGCTCGCCGCGAGTTTCGGCGATCACGCCCTCAGAGGGGCGGCCTTTGCCGTCGCATTGGATGTTGCCGTGATCGGCCGTCAGCCAGACCGCATACCCATGGTCCAGCAGGTGGCCGACCAGTCCAGCCAGGAATCCCCCCTGGCACCATTGCTTGATCTGATTGTGCATCCCGGCCGCGCCGAGTTGCATGCCGTGCATGATCTTGTCGACCTTGTCCACGACCAGACCCACCACCTTGGTCTTGCCGGGATGGATCGTAGCGTCGAGGACGCTGGAAGCATCGCCGTCGCCAAGGCCGCGCTGGTAAGCGACATCCAGCCGGGACAGGCCATGCCCCTCCCAGAACTGCTTCCAGAGCTTCTCTTCGCTATGGGTCGAGTGGATGGATGACGGAAAGTAGAGCGGCGGCTTGCCCGAGAAAATGGCTTGTCTCGATACCGAGGTCAGCGTCGGAATCCAGGCGAAGGTCGCGGATTCGCGCATGACCAGATGGGCATCCTGCTTTTGCAGAAGCTGGCGGAGGGTCACCCACTGATCCAGGGCCAGGCCGTCGACCACGATCAGCGCGGCTCGACTGTTACCGGAATTCTCGATATCCCGAGCCAGGCGACGCGGCACATGGTGCAGCATGGCCGGATGGGTCGGTGGCAAGTTGATCAAGCTGGAATAGTGATCGGCCAGCCAAACGGCAAAGGTCGCGTTCAGGGCATCGCCGATTTCCCGGAGACGGGTCTGATGTTCAATGCTGTTGCCGCAATGAACCCGCGCTGAGAGCTCGGCCCATTTCAGCGCCAAGGCGATCCAGTCTGAGTGACGCGCTTCCGCTGTGGGCCGCTCCTTTGCGATAAGGTCAAACAGGCGGGAAATACGAAGCGTTTCGTCATCCACGCCGGCCATGGCGATGCCGCTTCGAATCCAGGACCCGGCATCCACTTCAATATCTGCGGCCTCGACAGGTGTGAGTTTCCCCTCCAGAAACAGATTGTCGATGTAGACCTTGATGTCCTGATGCTCGAACGGCAGGTGGTCGGGGCCGGGATATTTGAGATCACATTCAGGAGAGTACTCTCTGACCTGATTTCCTTTGCCAAGCCTGGCTAGGAACACCGGCCAGCGCTCCTGGAGAAAGCCAAAAAATGCCTCATCATCGGGGACAATTTCAGAAAGCGGCCAGACCTTGAATCCATCATGACCTCTGAGGACATGAATGAGCCGCTGAGCCAGCATCAGCGGGATCTGAAGCTTCCCATAGTGCAGGCGAAGCAAGGCGCGAAGCAGTTCCACCTCGCTGGCAATCAACTCTGCGGCGATGCCGAACACCTGGCGGAGGATAAAATCCTGGGTGGCGTTATCGCCCATGCGATCCGGCGGCGACTTGCGCTGGGCCTCGAATAGCGCGTCCAGCAGGCTTCGGTCGAGTTTCTCGATGACCGGATAGCTCAGATTGGGAAAAAGATCCCCCAGGTTGAACGACAGCTTTCGGCCCGCTTGGAGCAGGTCGTAAGGCAGGGATTCCAACTCGGCATCCTGCAACCGGAGAATCACCACCAGGTCGGTATGTTCGCCGCGATCCCAGATCGAGCGGTATTTGGACTCATAGGCGTATCTGAATTCGACCGGGTCACTGAACTCGATCAGGTCGAACCCGCGCCCGCGAAGCTCCAAGGCCAGCTTCTCCTCGGTCAACAAGCAGTCCGGATCAGCGACCAGGGTCAGCTTGCTGACGTTGGGTACAAAATCGTTCAGGATGGCGTCTCGCCAACTACTCATTGAGCGCCTCCAGGCGCTGTTGTGGACGGTGCTGTATTGCCAGGGCGAATCCATCAGGCCGGCGCTCCAGCGAGTTCAAGCAGTTTTTTCCGAAAGTACAGAAAACTTGGCGACGCGTTGCTCCCAACATCCATGTGAGGACTGATCTTTTCGGCCCATAAAGATTTCTCGGCCCCGACTGCTTGCCAACCCTTGGCAGAAAGCGATGTTGAGCCTCCGTTATATACCGCATCTGCCAACCGCTCCCATGTGCCGCAAATGGAGTCATTCACGTATGCATTCAGGACAGTATCTTTTGCTCTTGGATAAGCGGCTTTGACAGCCGGGATGTCGCCAAGAAACCAAGCCTCACCCTCTTCAATGGCAATGCAAAACCGGCTTTCCGGCTGCGGCAGGCATTCAGAATATTGAAAAGCTCTTGGCGGAAAGCTTTGAGGCACTTGTCGTCAAGATCACAGACCAGAATGACTGCTGCCGGATAATTGGCTGGATAATTAGCGAAAGCGTTGCCATAGCCCCGGAGAAGGCGTGGGAGCTGGTCGAGCAGGATGCGCTTGCTGGCATCTCCCTTTGCGCCGAGGTTCTTCGGAATTCGGCCTATGCCTTTATAGGGACGAACCTTGAACGTATGGTCATTCCCGATGATTTTTGGGACAAGGATATCGAGCGCTTTCTTGCCGGACTGGTCTTCAACGAGGATCTCAAAATGCATCCAATCACCTCGCGTCCAGATAATCGCTGTACCAAAGCCCACCCAAAGGTAATCCTTCAGCAACCATGTTTCTTACTATTTCGTCGTCACTTGCTCTACGGATTACCGAATAGCCATCCGATCCCTTTTCCAGAATCCAGACCTCGGCAGGCTCCAAGGCATCGACCAGATAGGGTTGATGGGTTGTAATGAAAACCTGAGATCCCCCCTTGCGGCCTGTTGCATGCTCACGGAACTCTTTTGCCAAGGATTCAAGGAGCTTGTGATACAAACCATTTTCCGGCTCTTCGATACACAAAAACGGCGGTGGTGTCGGATCTTCGAGCAACAGAAGATACGCGAAGACCTTCAATGTTCCATCAGACATTTGTTGCGAATAAAACGGGTCTTGAAACCCTTTGTCATTGAACCGCAGCAGCAAGCGGCCATCGTTAGTCTTTTCCGTATCAATCTTGTTGATGCCGGGGATTTTTTCCGCAATCCGGTTCAGAATAGCCTGGAAACGCTTTGGATGTTCCCGCTCCATGAATTGCACGACATTCCCAAGATTGTCTCCATGGATGTTGAGATGCTTCTGAGGACCGGCGAGGGGCAGGCTCCTGGCTGCGTCTGGAGTGAAATAGCTGAGGTACCACCCTTCGATAAACTTGCGGAACGCGGAAATCCTCGGATGCTGCTTCAAGGATCCCAACGTGGCTATTCCGAGCTTGCACATATCCTCAAGCTCGACGACCTCAGTTTCCTTGGATTCTTCTTTTGGCTCACCTGATTTAAGGGACTCCATCAGGCCAAGCAGGTCGAAATCTCCTTGTCCCTCCTCGATTTGACGGCCTTCTTGATCGCCTTTCCAAACAACTCCCTTTCCACTATTCAACACAAGAAATGAGAAGGGCCAACCGCGCGTCTGGCCTTTGCGCCTCTGCCTGAGACGCTCTTTCAATACATAAGGACGATCTGAACTATCTATATCAATGGAAATTTCATAGGTAATGGGCCGGGAGTTGCCGTCTTCTTTGTAGTAGACCTCGAATTCGATTGGTTCCTTTTGGCCTTGTGTCCGGATACGTTCAAAGCCTCCCCTGCCACGAGAGTCACACGCCTCTTCTACGCCTGACTTTAAAGCATCTGCAAGGAACCCGAAGGCATCAAACAGCGTACTCTTGCCAACGCCATTCTTACCGATCACCGCCGTCATGGGTGTGAGAGGTTCGGCCTGCTGCTGATTCCAGAGACAACCAAGAGTCACATCTTTGAGCGCTCTGAAATTCTTTATTCGAAAACCTTCTATTTTTGCCATTATTCCCCTCCCATTCTTGTCACTGCTTGGTCGTACCACATGAGCAGTTTGGGGTCTTCTTCCAGGACGTTGTTGGGGATCT
>REEE01000053.1 GCA_007695245.1 Candidatus Competibacteraceae bacterium
AGGGGAATTTCCAGAAATTACCTGGGACTGCCATATCCAGTTTTTCCATGGGTCACTTCGCCTTTGGCTTTGCGGCTTGCGTCTTGCGCCTGCCTACATCCGATCATCGAGGAACTTGCCGGTGTCCTTATGCCCGAAGTCCGGCAACGTCGCATGAAAGAGTCGCACCAGGTCGCCGCGATCCCAGGCCCCGCGCGCCTTTAGCGCCGCCACCGTCTCGAGAAACGCCTCGAGCCGGGCGTTATCGTAAACCGGTGGGTTTTTGATGACCCCGATGCTGGCGAAGCGGGTCAGGTCCAGCGTTTCCGCGTCCGTGTAAAACTCCTCGAAGTCCTTCTCGCCGGTGGTGTCGCTGGCGAAAAAGTAGCACGGCCACTGCTGGCGGGCGATCAGTTCCGGTGCCCGGGCGCGGGCTTCGTCCTCGGTCGCGCACGGGTAAGCTTCGAACCCCAGTCCGGCGAGGTAACGGACCGCGATGTCCGAGAAGGTGAGTAGATCGAGCTGCTCGTTGAGCTTGGGGAAGAAGATGTCGCGGTTTTCGCCGAGCAGGCAGGACAGCAGGCACAGCTCGCCGGATTCCCGCGGGGTGATGAAGTAGCGCCGCACGTCGGTGGGCGCGGAAATCGGCTGGCGCTTGGCGAAGCGCTGGTTGAAGCCGTGCAGCAGGCTGCCGTCGGAAAAGGCCACGTTGGCGAAGCGGGCGGTGGAGATCGGCAGCTCCCGGCTGGCCCGCATCAGGAACAGCTCCATGATCCGCTTGCTGGCCCCCATCAGGTTGGCGGGGTTGGCGGCCTTGTCGGTCGAGACGCAGAAATACTTGCGCGCTCCGCCTTGCCGGGCCTGCTCGACGGTCTCGATCGTGTTCAGGATATTGACCTCGATCATCCGCATCAGGGTGAAGGGGTCTTTCTCGCTGCGCACGTGCTTGAGCGCGGAGAGGTTGAGTGCGTAGTCGTAGCCGCCGCTCCAGCGCAGCAGCGCGGCGAATTCGGCGGAACCGCAGTCGATGGCGAAGGTGCGGAAATCGCCGTCGATGTAACCCAGGGTGCTGCGAATGTCACGCACCAGCTCGACCAGGTTGTTTTCGCTGATATCCACCACGTGCAGGGCGCGGGGGCGGCGCTGGAAAATCTCGCGGGCCACCGCCTGGCCGATGGAGCCGGCCCCGCCGATCACCAGGAAGCGCCCGCCCCGCGCCAGTTCGGACAGCTCCGCCTCGAAACGGCGGACGTCCGCATCGAACAGCGGTTCGGCACGACCGAGCAAATGGAGAATGTTCATGAATGCCTGTTATCCAATGTATCGTCTTCCCAATGAAGAATCGGAGCATACCCAACAATAACATTTTGATTTAAAACTTAAAACCTTTATATGTTGCCCGCCATCGCGCCGTCCGGCACGCTCGACGGCAGATTCACCAGCCGTTCCTCCAGCCACAGCGAATGCTCCAGGCCGTCGCGCGGGCAATCGGCGTACATGTCGAGTCGGTGCAGCAGCCGCCAGAGCGGCCGGGTCATCACCCCCTGGGCGTTGCTGTACTCCAGAAAGGCGTCCCGTTCGGCCAGGGAGTCGAACAGGATGGCGTTGAGCCAGTAGTTGGAGACCGTTCCGGGCGGGGCTTGGACGAAAGGAAAACCGGTTTCGGCGCACAGCGCCGCGTAGCGCGCCGCCACCGCCGCTTTCACCGCCAGCATCGCCGGCAGCCGTTCCAGTTGCGCGCAGCCCAGCGCGGCGTTCAGGTTGGGCAGACGATAATTATAGCCCACTTCGTCGTGGACGAACTCGTAGGGATGCGGGACCTTGGCGGTGGTGGTGAGGTGCTTGGCGCGGGCGGCCAGTTCGGGGTCGTCGGTGAGGATCATCCCGCCGCCGCCGGTGGTGATGATCTTGTTGCCGTTGAAGCTGAGGATGCCCAGCCGGCCGAAGCCGCCGGCGTGGCGGGCGCCGACGAAGCTGCCCAGCGCTTCCGCCGCGTCTTCCACCACCGGGATGCGGTACTCGGCGCAGAGGGCTACGATCTCCTCGATCCGGCAGGGATGGCCGAAGGTGTGCATCGGCACGCAGGCCGCCAGCCGCCGCCCGCTGCTTTGGTCGAACGCCCGGCCGTGACGGACTTCGGCGTGTCGGTCGAGAAAGCGCCGCAGGGCGATGGGACTCAGGCCCAGGGTGTCGCGGTCGACGTCGAGAAAGACCGGGTGCGCGCCGCGGTAGCGGATGGCGTTGCCGGTGGCGATGAAGGTCAGGGCCTGGGTGAGCACCGCGTCGTCGCGCTCGACGCCGGCCAGGTGCAGCGCGACGTGCAGGGCCGCCGTGCCGTTGACCGTGGCCACCGCGTGCCGGACCCCGGTGAAGGCGGCGATCCGCTGCTCGAACTCAGTGACTTTCGCCCCCACCGAGGAGACGAAGTTGGAGTCGATGCAGTCGCTCAGGTACTGCTTCTCGCGGCCTGCGAACACCGGCCGGTGCAGCGGGATGAAGCCCTGGCCGTAGATCGCCCGGACGCCGGCGACGAGCGGCGCGAAACGGGCGGCGCTATCCGGCGGGATGGTGGTTGCTGGCATGTCATGCCTCTCTGGTCGCCTCACTCCGCCCCAGAACCCGGACAAAGCGGCCCGGTGAAAGCACCGCCAGACTCAGGTCAGATTCCCGGAGAAACTCCATCAATGCGGCGAAGTTCTGTACCGGCGGGGAGGCGGAGAGCGGCTTTTCGGCAGGTTTCGGCATAATCAAATCTCCTTGATGCACCGATCACATACTAAATATAAGGCAAGGTGCGATAAATACCCTCCCATTCTCGGGTAGTGCTCCAGATGTGGATATTGAACCGATTAAAGCTCAAGCAATCAACTGGTTGTGAGGATTCATATCCACGTCAAGAACACTACCCGAGAAAATCCGACATAAAGCGGCCAGACGTGGATCGCGGATGGATGATGCAACACCGCCTTGCCAGGGCAGGTCAGTGCGCGTCAGTAGGTCAGGACGATGTTGGACCAGTTCGTCAGCGACGGTGGCGGGGACCAGGACCCTGGCGAAATCAGCGAGCAACCAGAGACAACCCAGTTCATCCAGATGGATGAGCGGACCAGCGTCACACACGACCGAGCGCGCGCGACGCTCAGTCATCGCCGTGTAATCCCCATTCCACGTCCTCACTGACGAACTGCTCCATCAAAGCAGTACGATGCGAGTCAACAAAACGACGCAACGCTTCATTCAGAATCTGGTTTTCATCGTGAAACCAACCTTCGCGAACCAAGAGCATGGTCTCATGATACAGCCGATCCGGTATTTCGGTCTGGAGCTTCATCAGTTCCTCCGCGAGAAACCCCGTCCTTCAGGGCGGGGAGGGATAGCGCACCGCACGTAGCGCGGTTAGGCCGACGTTCGGGTCAGTCCAGCCCCATCGCGACCCCGATCAGCCGCCGGATTTCCGCGAGTTGCGGGTCGGTGATTTGCGAAGAGGTTGGGGTGATCCGGTGCTTCGAGGTGGTGGTGACATGATGGGCCAGCGCATGGCAAAGTTTGTTGCAGCCATTCTCTGGCGTCGGGGAAATTTTGACCGACCAATCCTCGATGGCTATCGGTGGAGAAGGAATCGGCGACCAGCACGGCGTCGGCGACGCCGGTCAGGCTGGCCAGGCAGCGCGGCAGGTGTCGCGCTTCGTTCAGGGTCAGGATGACGGCGACGCGTTTCATGCGCCCTCTCCCACCAGTGGGAGAGGGGTCGGGGGAGAGGGCGTAGTCGGTTTCACAGTTTCCGCGCCGTCACGATCATCGACTTGGCCAAGGGCGGGACGCGCCCGACCCGCTCGAAGCGGATCTCGCGGAAGCCGGCTTCTTCGAGCAATGCGGTCAGGGTGCGCATCGACCAGAACTTGATGTGGCCGTGGTCCCACAGCCAGTTGAGTTCGGTGTCGGCGTAGCGGTAGCCGGAAATGGCGGGGGACGTATCGGTCATGGTTTCCGTGCCGCGCGGGTCATGCAGGGGCATGTTGCGCCGGTTCCACCGACAGCCGCAGACCGACGGTTTTGAGCACCGCCAAGAGAGTTTTCAGGGTAGGGTTGCCTTTGGGGGAGAGGGCGCGGGACAGTGATTCGCGAGTCATGCCGGCTTCAGCGGCCACCGCATTGAGGCCACCATAGGCCTCCGCCATCGTGCGCAGCGCCAGCAAACCCGCCGCACGGCTTTCGGGCTGGTCGAGCGCTTCCATCGCGGCCCTGAGATATTCAATCGCCAGTTCCCGGTCGGCGCGCAGTTCAGCAATTTCTCGCTCATGGTGCGAGATGACGCCTTTCAGATTACTCATGTTTGCCTCTGTTTCCATTCCAGCCAAAACACCTTGGCACGTTTGATGTCCGCCGTCTGGCTCGACTTGTCTCCACCGCACAGCAGGATAACGACTGCCTTTCCATGCTGACCATAGTACACGCGATAGCCGGCGCCCACATGGATGCGAAGTTCGCTCACGCGGTAGTGCTCCAGATGTGGATATTGAACCGATTAAAGCTCAAGCAA
>REEE01000249.1 GCA_007695245.1 Candidatus Competibacteraceae bacterium
CGCAGCGGGCTGATCATCACTTCGTTGGCAAAGTTGTCGTATTCGTCGATCAGCACATAGAGCTTGTGCGGCGTGGTCGAAATGGCGGTGAGCAAACGGCTCAGCGACGACAGGCTATCGGTCGAATGGCAGTCAATCGGTGCCTTCAGCACCTCCCGATACCGCACGGCGAACGCTTCGATGGCGTTATTGACATGGCGGTGGAGCGAGGCCGCAATCGCGTCGGCATCGCCCTTGGGGTCCACCATCGAAAAGTTGAGCTTGAGGATGAAGTAGCGATTGCGCAGCGGCGTGGGATTCCGGCCGATCTTCAGATTCCCAAAGAGCCGCTCGAAATCGTCGGCGCGGGCCAAGTCGTAGTAATTCTCCAAGGTGGACAGCCACAGGCTCTTGCCGAACCGGCGCGGGCGCAGGAACAGCAGTTGGCTGCCGGCCTCTTCCAGCAGCGGAATCCGGTCGGTGCGGTCCACGTAGAAATAACCGCCTTCGCGGATTTTGCGAAAGTCGGCGATGCCGTAGGGAAAGTGCATGATGGTCGCCTCGTGGAATCAGGACGCGTTCCCGCGTCGGCGTTGGATTTGTTAACATGGGACAAAACCAGTTAAAAAACAACTCTTCTCCCGAGCCTCTTGCATTCACGGGAGAAGGATTCCCGCACAGTCCCCGAACCGCCGAACCTTCATCGTCATGCAAGTCACTGATCCTCTCGGCAACCGCTACCGGCTGGGCGATCCGCTGGGCCAGGGCGGCGAAGGCGTGGTGTACCGCGTTCACGGCCAGCCCGATCAGGCGGCCAAGCTCTACCACCAACCGCCGCCGGCCGAACTCGCCGCCAAACTGGGGGCGATGGCGACGATGGCCACCGACGACCTGCGCGCGGTGGCGACCTGGCCGCTGCGGGTGCTGCTCGACGGGCGCGGCGTCGCTGCGGTCGGTTATCTCATGCCGCTCGCCGCCGGCTACGAACCCATCCATCAACTCTACACGCCCAAAAGCCGCCGCCAGCACTTCCCGCAGGCCGATTGGGGATTCCTGCTGCGGGTCGCGAAAAACGTCGCCGCCGCCATGGCCCGCGTCCACGACCACGGCGTCATCATCGGCGACGTCAACCTCGGCAACGTGTTGGTGGCCGGCGCCGCCGGCATCCGCCTGATCGACACCGATTCCTTCCATATCGAGACCGGCGGCGCGCGCTATCCCTGTCGGGTGGGTTTCGACGAATACCTGGCGCCCGAGGCTCAGCGGGACTTGCAACGGGTCGGCAAGCACGAACACCTCGCCCGCACGCCGGGTCACGACACCTTTTCCCTGGCGGTGATCGTTTTCCAGCTCCTGTTCATGGGCCGTCATCCCTTCGCCGGCCGGCAACTGGACGGCGGCGAGGCCGAATGGAGCGCCTTGATCATGGCGCAGCGCTACGCCTACGGCCCGAGCGCCGCTGCCCGCCGCATGGCTCCACCGCCCGGCGCGCTGGATCTATCGCTGACGCCGCCCTCCACCCAGGCGCTGTTCGAACGAGCCTTCACCGGTCCGCCCGCGCAACGTCCCACGGCCGAAGACTGGGCCGAGGAACTGGGGCGCGTGCTGGCCGCGCTGACCCAGTGCCGGATCGAGCCCGCCCATCGCTACCATCCCGCCAGCGGGCGCTGTCTGTGGTGTGAGGCCGACGCCCGACGCACGACGCCATTTTTCGCGCAAGCCTCGGCGCTGGAAACGCTGGAGACCATCGAGCACCGCTCCGCCGCGGAACGGCAGCGTCAGGCCGTGGAGGCCGCCGCTCGCCGTATGCCGCCCCAACCGCGGCCCCGCACCGCCGCGCCCGCGCCGCCCGCCGCGCCGCGGTTCGCGCCCATCAAACTGCACCTGTCGCCCGTCGCCGACGACGCGCTACGGACGCTGCTGGCGCAAGTCCGCACTCTAAAAAACCAGGGTCCGAAACCCGCGTTCGGGCCGGTGGCGGAAATTCCGACCCTGGACGGTTCGCTGCCCGAACTCGCGGCGCGCTTCCAGGTGCCTTTACAGGCTGCGCCCGACCGTCTGCGGCGATTGATCGCGGAGATCGACCAGCGCAGCGCCGCCGAGGCGGCGCAATGGCGCGCGCTGCTGGGCGGGTTTTACGCCGCCGCCGCCGAGGCCGAAGACCTGGTCCAGCAATGCCGGGCGCTGCCCGGTGAGTTCGACCGCGAAGTCGCCGACCTGAACGGCGTCGCGCCGGACGAACATGTGCGTCGCTGGCTGGAGTTGCATCGGATCGGCGATGCGCATCTGCCCGAACTCCGGGGCGGCATCGACGCACTGCTGGAATCCTTCGATCTGGAAACCGCGGCGGACCTCACCGCCGAGGCGCTGGACGGCGTCTCGGGCCTGGGGGCGCGCCGCCGCGATGCGCTGCTCGCGTGGCGGCGGCGCATCGAGACCGGCATCGAACCGACCCAGGCCGGGCTGGCGGTCGCCAAGCGGCTGCGTCAGAGCTACAGCCACCGACTGCGTGGGATGCACGACCGGCTGACGCAGATTCCCGTCGAGATGGAACGGCTGCAGAAGAAATTCACCGGCCTGCGGCCGATGCTGCAACGGGCCTCGAACAACTTGGCCCAGCGCCGGGTCATCGCCCTCGCGGCCCTGGATCGCCAGGAAGGGGGGCCTTAATCGAGTCCGATCGCCTGGAGCCGAGCCATGGAGCCAAGCGAGTCAGTGGTACACTTTTTCTCATAACCAACCTTGAGAGTAAAATTGCTCGAAGAGTTGAGTAATTTTACGGGTGGTCGGAAGTGGAGGGATTCCGCTGGAGCGTTTCCTGAGCGTCCCAGTCGAGGGGTGGATGTGATCGGCGAGTGGTAACAGCATTTCCAACCAAGACGTCGCAAGAGAAACGCGTGTTTTTCGAACAGCCCACTGTAAACTGACTGAGGCCTTCCCCATGAATCCAACCCTCGAACTCGCCCTGGAACTCATCCGCCGGCCCTCGATCACCCCCGAGGACGCCGGTTGCCAGGAGGTCATGATCGCCCGGCTGGAGAAACTCGGATTCCGAGTGGAACGGCTGCGGTTCGGCGGCGTAGACAATTTCTGGGCGCGGTACGGCGACGCCGAGCCGCTGTTCGCTTTCGCCGGCCATACCGACGTGGTGCCGCCCGGCCCTCTGGACCAGTGGCGCTCTCCCCCCTTCGTTCCAGAGATTCGCGACGGCTGGCTGTACGGGCGCGGCGCGGCGGACATGAAGGGCAGCCTCGCCGCCATGATCACCGCTTGCGAGCGCTTCCTGGCCACTGGCCCGCCATTACGCGGTTCCCTCGCCTTCCTGATCACCAGCGATGAGGAAGGTGCGGCGGTCGATGGCACCGTCAAGGTCGTGGAGCGGTTGGAAGCGCGCGGCGAAAAAATCCGCTGGTGCCTGGTGGGCGAGCCGTCCAGCACCACGCACTTGGGCGATGCCATCAAAAACGGCCGGCGCGGTTCGCTGAACGGCCGGTTGCTGCTGCGCGGAACCCAGGGTCACGTCGCCTATCCGCATCTGGCTCGGAACCCCATCCACGTCCTCGGCCTGATCCTGCCCGCCCTGGTCGACGAGGTCTGGGACCAGGGACATGAAAGCTTCCCACCGACCTCGTTCCAGATTTCCAACCTCTACGCTGGGACCGGCGCGGTCAACGTCATCCCCGGCGAATTGGACCTGCGGTTTAACTTCCGCTTCTCGCCGGCGGTGACAATCGAACAACTCCAGGAACGCACCCGGCTGCTGGTCGAAACCGGCCTGCTCAACGAGGAGGTCAAAACCGGGCAGGTGTTCCAGTACGATCTGGAATGGAGCCTGTCCGGCCCGCCGTTCTTCACCCCGCCCGGCGAACTGGTCGCCGCGACGGTCGCGGCGGTGCGCGCCGAAACCGGACGGGAACCGCAACTCTCCACCAGCGGCGGCACCTCGGACGGCCGCTTCATCGCGCCCACCGGTGCCCAAGTCGTCGAACTGGGTCCGCTCAACGCGACGATTCACCAGATCGACGAACGAGTTCCGGTCGATGACCTGGAGCGGTTGAGCCGGATTTATCAGGACCTTCTGCAGCGGTTGCTGGCCTAGAAAACTCTTTGGAAATCCCCCTCGATCTGCCTACCCTCCTGTTGCTGGGCGGCGTCGCGCTGGCGGCCGGCTTCATCGATGCGGTGGCCGGCGGCGGCGGGATGCTGGTGATGCCCGCGCTGATGAGCATCGGCATGCCGCCGCATCTGGTGGTCGGCACCAACAAGCTGATCGGCACCTTCGGCACCTTCAGCGCCTCGCTGACGTTCATTCGCCAGCGACGGTTCCAGCCGGCGCTGTGGTGGGCGATGAGCTTCGCGACCGGCGTCGGGGCGCTGGTGGGAGCCGTGCTGATTTATCTGCTGAGCGCCGGCGTGTTGAAGACGCTGTTGCCGCTGGCGATTCTACTGGCGGCGGCGTATCTGGCCTGGCCGCGCCGGGCGATCGTCGGGGCGGAGACCCAGTCGGACGTCGCGGCGGCGCGAACCACCCGACGCGGCGTCCAGTGGCTGAGCGGCGGCCTGATCGGTTTTTACGACGGGTTCATCGGTCCGGGCACCGGCGCGTTCTGGATGGCGGTGGCGTTGAAGTTGTTCCGGCTGGACCTGGTCGCCGCCGCCGGCGTGGCGCGGTTCATGAATTTCATCAGCAACCTCACCGCTCTGCTGACCTTCGCGGTGTTGGGTACTATCGACTATGCCGTCGGGCTAAGCATGGGCGCGCTGTTGATGCTCGGCGCGTTCCTGGGTGCCCACAGCGCGATTCGCTACGGAGCGCCGTTCATTCGTCCGGTGTTTCTGCTGGTGGTGGCGCTGATGGCCGGATACTTACTGGTGGCGGGTTGACTCCCGCGCTCCGACGCAAACCGCTCTTTGATCAAGACGACCACTTTCCGAGCACCGCCCGGGCCGGCGCGCCTTCGGCACCGGCCAGTTTAAGCGGCAGGCAGATCAGTTCGTAAGTTCCCGGCGCGACGTCGGCCAGGTTCAAGCCTTCCACGATCACGACTCCGGCGTCCAGCAGGGCGATGTGGGTTTGTGGATCGCCGCGAAAAATTTGCACCGACAGATAATCGACACCAATCAACCGGAGGCCCCGCGCCGCGACCCAACGCGCGGCGTCGACGGTCAGGGCCACGAAGTCGGCGCGGAACTCGTGGTCTCCGCGTTTCCAGCCTTCGGAGTTTCGGGTGCGCAGCAGCAGGCGCTGGGTATCGGGAGGCAGGTTCAGCGCTTCCAGGTCATCGACGGTGACGGCGTCCACGTCGAGCAGTGCGACCACGACCGCCGGCCCGATCAACGCGTCCAACGGTAGCTGCGTCACATCCGCGCCATCGGCCAGAAAATGCCGGGGCGCGTCCACATGGGTCCCGGTATGGACGCCGCAGAACAGGGTGCTGTCGTTCACGGCTTCGCCCCGCGCCATGTCGCGGCGGCGACGCAACTCGGTGGCCGGACTTCCGGGCCAGCGCGGCAGATCCGGGGAGATCGTCAGCGAGATATCGAGGTAGTCGGTCATATCGGGTGCTCCTCAGCGCCTGGCCAGTCCGTCATCGCACAGGGTGTGGCAGAAGTTCCGGATTTTCTGGATCAGGGTGCTGCTGTTCATTTTGGTGGTTCCATGGGAGCACTTGCCCAAGAATGCCCTATTGCAAGTCTTCCCGGAGGAGAGCGCGAAAGCCAGCCTGCTCGAAATGGTGGTCGAACGTGAGCGCCTCAGTGAGCCCTCGCTGCCGCATGATCATGAACGATGAACAGTCGGTTAGCCCCCATTCTTTATCCTGATGGGTGCGATAAAAGGCGAAAGCGTCACGAAAGAGTATCGCGGTTTGCGGCACGATCTCGGTGTTTGGGTTTGCTGAAATGGCATCGACCGCCGCGATGATCGACGCGCGCAAACGGGTGTATTCCGCAAGACCATTGAGAACTTCGACCAAGACCATTTCGGAGGTCACCAGCCGAGTTTTGCCCAGCTTGCGTGATGCGGCCAACGCTATCGGATGAAGCTGATCGCGCGGGTTGAGCAATCCGATCCAGTAGTTCGCATCGGCAAATACCTTTCGCATCAATGGGATTCACCCCTTGAATAGAGATAATGATCCAGTCGCTTACCGAGATCGGTCGGCACCTGAGACCAAACTTCATCGGGAACCGAGGCACCCATTTCCGCGATGGTCTCCCAGATGGGTTTGACGTTTTCAACGAACTCCGAGGTTGCCGGGGCTACAACGGTCGCCGTGTCGATCCTGACGAATTTTCGTAACTGTCGATCCATGATCGAGAACTCGCCAACCCCACGAACCCGAAGTTGGGCGGTTTTATGCGCGCGAAGAGCATCCAGAACCTCGGCTTCCTGGGTTTCGGAAAATTTTCCGCGCACGAGAGGACCAGCGTGCACCGCAAGCTCGAAAACGCCTCCACGCACATTGGCCATGCTGACCTCTCCGGTCACATCCGCCAGATCCTCAAAAGTCGCTTCCGTCCATTCCGCCAAGCATTCGCGCGCCTTGGCGGTGTAAGGGGCGGCCGATTCGCGGTTGCGCGCCTGGACGAACAGAGTTTCTGATTCTCTAAGACTTTTTCCGAAATCCCGAAAGAGCGGAATCACGTTTTTCGGGAACTCGGAGGGGAGTAATTGATCCTGGTTCGCGGCGTAAATCGTGGCCTCGATCAGTTCCGCCGCCTCGTCAAATTCGTCGCCAAAATTGAGCGGCGTTTGTTCCTCAACCACGACCCGGCGCAATGGCACTTCGACTGATCCTTCGCGAATCTCTGAAAATTCCAGCGTGAGACGTTCCTCGAACCCACGCGGCAACCGTTCGCGTCCCGGATGCTGGCGATACCAGAGTTCCTTGGCGCACTCGAGCACCAGCTTCTTGTACACCAACAATTCGCCAACGCAGTCCACGTCGAGGGTGTGACGCTCAAAACGTGGGCCGTCAAACCGTAGTGATGCGAGCGGAACTGTTCGGTTAGTCATTGATTATTATCCTCATTTTTGCTCATTCTTTGGGTGTGACCCCTGTACAGGACAAAAATTTTATCCTCATAAATTCACCGATGAGATGGGACCAACTAAAGGCAATGGCGAGAAAGGCCAGCAGTTTTTCGCTTCGGGCGTCATCCCCCCTACTCCCCCGCCGATCCCACGGGCCGGCGGGTCTGTTTCTTCTCGCCGACCCGCCGCTTTTCGTCCATCCGCCGTTGCTTGGCGGCTCGCGAAGGTTTGGTCCTAAGGCGCGGCTTGGGCGGCGTCGCCGCTTTCTGGATCAGGGCGACCAGTCGCCCGATGGCATCCTGCCGGTTGCGCTCCTGGCTGCGGAAGCGGCGGGCGGTGATCAGCAGTTCTCCTTCCTGGGTCACCCGACTGCCAGCCAGCGCCAGCAACCGCGCCCGCACCGGCTCCGGCAAGGACGGCGAACGCGCGACGTCGAAGCGCAGTTCCACCGCCGTCGCCACCTTGTTGACGTTCTGGCCGCCCGGACCGGACGCCAGTTTGAACTGAAAGCGGAGTTCGTCTTCAGGAAGACCGAGCGTGGGGGTAATTTTGATCATGACGGCGGGATGAGTGGTTCTACACGGGTGGGCAGACATCAGGTTCGGTGGCACCATCGCATCATACCCCACCCGGCGCGACCCGCCACGGGACGCCCGACCACACGGGTATTTTATGGGCGGAAAATCTGCTAGCTTTGTGCTGGTAACCCGACCGATTTCCCACCGCACCGAACAACCCCAAGGGGAGGCCACGGATGATCACCGCCAAGGCTAATGTTCTTATCTTTGAGAAAGTCGAGCAGGTCTACCGGTTCGTCGCCCAAGACCTCATCACCAACTATCCCCGCTGGTCGGCCGAAGTCGTAGAACTTACGCCCCTGTCTTCCGGCCCCGTGCAACCGGGCTTCCGGGCGCGACAGGTGCGCGTGGATAAGGGGCATAAAACCGAATCCATCTTCGAGGTGACCGACATGGAACCCCTCAAGCGCGTCTGCTTCAAGGGGGTCACGGCCGGCTATCTCTGCCTCTACGAATTCGAGAACCTCAGTCCCTCAACCCAGCTCACCTTCACCTTCGAATTGCACCAGATCGAGGGGCGGATGCGCCCGTTCGAGAAACTGATCCGCATGGCGCTGCAGGATGGTGCCAAGCAGACGGTGCGCAAGCTGAAGTTGCTGATTGAAAAAGAGATGCTGGAAAACGACTAGGCTAGGAATGCAACACACAGCGCATGCCACACCCCGTGGCGGCTGGCCCGGCTTTACCTTCCGTGGGAGCGACTCCTCATGTTCATGACTGCAAAAGATGACGGCCTGATTCCCTATGTCCTGACCCAAATTCTGGACGCCTGCGTCAACGGCGTCACCCTGTCCGATCCGGATTTGCCCGACAATCCCATCGTGTACGCCAACCAGGCCTTCGAGGAGATTTCCGGCTACGCCCAAGACGAGATCATCGGCCGCAACTGCCGGTTCCTGCAGGGCGAGGATCGCGACCAGGAAGCACTGAACACGATCCGCGCGGCGCTACAAAAGCACGAACCCTGCATCGTGACCCTGCGCAACTACCGCAAGAACGGGGAACTGTTCCTCAACCGCCTGGCCATCCGTCCGCTGGTGGACCAGGAGGGCAAGGTGATCTATTACCTCGGCGTCCAGTACGACATCACCGACCAAGTGCGCGCGCGGGAAGCGATTGAAAAACTGCAATTTGAGATTGAAAAAATGGCGGGCGGTTAACCCCCTACCTTCACTCCCTCAACCGAGAGACTATCCAGCATGGCCCTTCACTCTCCGAAATGCATCGGCGTCCTCACCAGCGGCGGCGACGCCCAGGGCATGAACGCGGCGGTGCGGGCGGTGGTCCGCACCGCACTGCAGCAGGGCGTGACCGTCTACGCCATTTACGAAGGCTATCAGGGCATGGTGGACGGCGGCGACCGCATCCGAGCGCTGTCGTGGGACGATGCCGGCAACATCCTGCATCGCGGCGGCACGGTCATCGGCACCGCTCGCTGCCCGGCGTTCCGCGAACGGGACGGTCGGCGGCGCGCCGCCCGTCATTTACTCGAACACGGCATCGACCGGCTGGTGATCATCGGTGGCGACGGCAGTCTGAGCGGCGCTAACGAGTTTCGTCAGGAATGGCCGGATCTGGTGGCGGAACTGCTCTGTAACGGCGAGATCGACGAACCGACCGCCCAGCGACACCCGGCGCTGATGATCGCCGGCCTGGTCGGGTCGATCGACAACGACATGGTCGGCACCGACATGACCATCGGTGCCGATTCCGCCCTGCACCGCATCGTCGAAGCCATCGATGCCATCGGCAGCACCGCCGCCAGCCACCAGCGTACCTTCGTGATCGAGGTGATGGGCCGGCGCTGCGGCTATTTGCCGCTGATGAGCGCCATCGCCGGCGGCGCCGACTACGTCCTCATCCCCGAGAGTCCGCCGCCCGACGGTTGGGAAGAGCATATGTGCGAACTGCTGCGTCGGGATCGGGCCGCCGGCCGCCGCGACAGCATCGTCATCGTCGCCGAGGGCGCGCAAAGCCGCGCCGGCCAACCCATCAGCGCCGACTACGTGCGCCAGGTTTTAGAGGAGCGGCTCGGCGAGGACACTCGGGTGACCATCCTCGGCCACGTGCAGCGCGGCGGCACGCCCAGCGCTTTCGATCGCGGGATGAGTACGTTACTGGGTTATGTCGCCGTCGAGGAGGTGTTGGCGGCCACGCCCGACAGCGAACCACAAATGATCGGCATCCGCCACAACCGCATCCAACGCGCCCCGCTGATGCAGTGCGTCGAGCAAACGCGCGCGGTCGCGCAAAAAATCGCCGCGCAGGATTACGCCGGGGCGATGGCGTTACGCGGTGGCAGCTTCACCGAAATGTTTGAGATGTTCAAACGGTTGGCCGAGGCCCGGCCGAGCGTCGCGCCGCCCACCCGACCCCGCCGGCTGGCGATCATCCACGCCGGCGGGCTGGCGCCGGGCATGAACCCCGCCGTGCGCGCCGCCGTGCGCCTCGGTCTGGACCGCGGCCATACGCTGTTGGGGGTGCGCGGCAGCTTCCAGGGCCTGATCGACGGCCGGATCGAGGAACTCCGCTGGGGCGATGTCGAAGGCTGGACCGCGCTGGGCGGCGCCGAACTGGGTGCCAGCCGGCAGATCCCCACCGTCGAACAACTGTACGCCGTGGGCCGCGCCCTGGAGATCCAACGCATCGACGGCCTGCTGATCGTCGGCGGCTGGATGGCCTACGAAGCGGCGCACCTGCTGTACAGCGAGCGCGAGCGCTATCCCGCCTTCAAGATCCCGCTGATTTGCCTGCCGGCCAGCATCGACAACAACCTGCCCGGCTCGGAACTGAGCATCGGCGCCGACACCGCGCTCAACGTCATCGTCCAGGCTCTCGACCGGATCAAGCTGTCGGCCATGGCGGCGCGGCGCTGCTTCGTGGTCGAGGTCATGGGCCGCTACTGCGGTTATCTGGCGCTGATGAGCGGGCTGGCCGGCGGTGCCGAGCGCGTCTACCTGCACGAAGAAGGCGTCACGCTGAAGGACCTGCAAGCCGACGTGGAACACATGGTCGCCAGTTTCCAGGACGGCCGGCGGCTCTATCTGACCATCCGTAGCGAAAACGCCAACCCCCATTACACCACCGATTTCATGTGCGCGCTGTTCGAGGAAGAAGGCCGCAACCTGTTCGACGTGCGCCAGGCGGTGCTGGGCCACATCCAGCAGGGCGGCAACCCTTCGCCCTACGACCGTATCCTGGCGACCCGCCTGGCCGCGCACTGCATCGACTACCTGACCCAACAACTGGAGCGCGGCTCGACGGAGAGCGCGATCATCGGCATGGTCGAGGGTAAGGTCAGCATCCTGCCCTTGAAACAGATGCCGGACCTGGTGGATTGGCCCCACCGGCGGCCCAAGGAACAATGGTGGTTGAAACTGCGGCCGATCATGCAGGCCATGGCGCAACAGCCGGAAGGTGGGAGCAACTGAAAGGGGCTTTTTACGACCTTCGGCGATCCAACTGCTTGCCCCCCTCCAGCGGTGCGCTTGTTCCAAGCGCCCGCACTGAGTTTAACCTATTGATTTTATTAACAGGATTGCCCGCAATCGTTTGACTCGGTCGCGGGCAAGCCCCTTCTAGCGACCCCGACTATCCAACTCGATCAGCCCGATCACGTCGGCGTCGAGGCCAAGGAGGGCTTGCGTGAGTTTTTCGCGCTGTCGCTCCAGCTCACGCGGGCTATCCGCACCCCGGCAATCGAGGGTCTGGGACGGGCCGCAGTCGCCTACCGAGTTGGAAGGTGTGACGTCGATGGTGAGGAAGTAGTTGAGCACGTTGAAGCTGGCGATCTTCGGGCTGCCCTTCACCGCAGGCGCGGCGGGACGCGGATTGGCGCTGGTAAAGACATAGCTGAAAGCCGGTTCGACCGGACGGATGCGCCAGGCGTCGGTCCCCGACTGACCGGCGAAGGACCAGTGCAGGATACCGGTCAAGCCGGTAATGGTGTCGCCACCGCGGAAGAAATTGTCCACGCTGAGACCGGGACTGGGCCAGAAATAGGGCTTGTCGCCGCCGGTGATGGCGGCATTCTGGACGTTATTGTCATCGTCGAGAATGATCGTGCGGCGGGCGAAGTCGATTTGGTGGTCGATGAAGCCGTTTGCGTCGGGCAGGTTCTGGTCCGTGAACTGGCGGGGTCGACCGCCGGCGGCGAGCACCACCTGACCGTACCGGGCCAACTCGAAATATTCGGCTACCGCCAGCGTGGCCGGGAAGGTCACCAACATACCCTCGAACTGCTCGAAGTAGGCATTGATGGCTGCGCGAGCGGCGGCGAGATCACCGGCCGGCACGCCGGGTACCGGCAGTTGAATCGTTGCTGGGGTGGGCAAGGGGTTACCCGAGCTCAGCACGGTGACGCTGGGGGCGGTAGTAGCCACAAGCTGGCTCATGTTGAAGAATTCGGAGGCGTTTCCGGTGACGCGCACCAAATCACCGACCCGCACGGTGACAGGGCAGGTATTACAGAAGACGAAGAGGCCCTCGGAGGTGGCTGGATCGCCATCGACGTCGGCGTCCTCTTCCTGGATGAAGAAGCCGCGCAGTTGACCGTTGCCCTGAGTCTGGTAAGCGCCGATCACGATGGCTTCGACGGTGAAGGGACCCGGACCGGTAACGACGGGACCGCTGCCCTGGATTTCGTGGATGCGAGTGATGGGTGGGGTATCGGCAAAGACAAGACCGTTGCTGCTCGCCAGCGCTGCACCAGCAAGTACGACACGGGCAAGCCATGGCGCCAAACGGTGGGATCGATCAATGAGACTCTGCATCTTGTAGGCTCTCCGGGAAGCGCTCGACGAGTGGCCTCGCCCGAGCAGATTGAGGTCTCAGGTCGTCGCTCGGGGGCGACAGCCCGAACCAGCAGTTTGCCCGGATTCGATGACAGGTGATTGAAGCGACAATGAAGGCTGGATTGCAGGCCGATGGCCGAACTCCATGGCCGCTCCAGAACCGATGTTGCTGGTCGTCGAACTGGACCGCACCTTCCAAGAAGGCTTTCCCAAGCTCCAATTCGCCGATTCCCAGCGCAACGGGTATTTGTTGCTGCATGTCGAAACGGAGCAGGTGACGGCCACTGACCATCCGATCGATCCCGACGAACTGGCGGTGCCTCTTTACGACGATCCCGCCGCATTGAACGGCCGGTTTTCCACTCGTCGGTTCGCTCTCAGGAACGGGGTGGTTGCGGAGGTTTGAAGCCCTTCTTCACCGCGCCTGTTGAGGGCGACCAAGGCTTGCAAGAGAAAGGGCGCGGAACTCATTCAGTCCCGCGCCCATCCCGAACGGCGATGACCGCCGCGAACTTCAGCGGCTCGATGTCGAGGGCATCACCTGTCCCTGCTGGTCCACGTACAGCACGATCTCATCGCCATAGACCCGACGCTGCGTGCCTACCAGCTTCCAATCCTGGTCGAACGAAGGAAACACATACACAGGAGTCAAGGTAACGCGGGCGTAGGGGCGGTCGAGGAACAGCTTGGCCTTGCTGGGAATAGCGTGAGCTGGCAGCAAACGCTGTACGTTTACTTCCAGATGGCCGTAGTGCTTGCCACCCTCCACCAATTGCACGACGCCGTTCACCATGGCCCAGCGCTCCGGTTCATTCTGGTCGGCGGTCCATTGGCTGTAAGGATTGTATTTGAGCAACGGATCGTTGAGGCTGCGGCCATTGACCTGCTCGCCGCGCAAGCCATCCCCGGCCACGCCCACGTCGTAATAATGCACGCCCACGCCGTCGCCGTCTTCGTCCACGAAACTGCGTTCGAACATCTCGCTGTGGCCCGAGAACACCGCCGCCACGCCGAAACGCTCGAACAGGGGATGGTATTGGCGCATGGGCGTACCGCCCTGACCCGACGACAGGACGTGGTCCATCGGCAGACCGTGCTCGCCGCTGCTATAGGGCGCGTGATGGAAATGCACGAAGACGATCTGTCCCTGGCGGCGGGCGGCGGCGAGTTGTTCTTCCACCCAGTTCCACTGGATGCTGCCCGGATTGAAGTCGGACAAATCGGTTCCGCCCGCCGCTTCATACTCTTCCCGGGTCACGTCTTCCTGCGTATCGGTACCCGGACCGTTGTACTGCTGACCGGTAGCCTTGGTCTCCGCCGGATAGTTAGCCCGGCGATCATCCGGTTCGCCGTTGGTGCTATCCAGGGTCAGGATGGTGAGGGGGCCATAGTCGATGCGGTAGTAATTGTCCTGGTGCTCGGGAGTGCCATTTTCCGGAGCGTCGAAGTAGACCTTGTACTTGGCGCGTGAGCGCACCACCGGAGAGCGGTCGGCGGGATTCCCATAACCACCGTTGATGGCCCCGAACATCTCCCAGTTGCCGAGGGCGGGAAGGATCGGACGGTAGGACAAGACGTTGCCCCACTCGCCGGCGTTGTGGCGGAAGAACTCATCCCAGCCCGGCTGATAGCCGCCGCCCTGCACCAGATCCCCCGGCATGATGACGAAATCCGGCTTACGGTCCTCGATCACCCGCAGATTCTGAATAGAGCAAAGCGCGGGGACTGGGGCCTTTTAATGAAACCTTAAAGAAACCGTCACCTCGCTTTCACAAGGATGCAAGGGCCATCCGCGACAATAAACGCGCGCTTCCCGCAGGGCTGCTCGCGGAAATCCCGCATCCGCTGGACTTCCAGATCAACCAGTGGGGAGTTGATTATCCAGAGTTCCATTACCCATTTTCGCGACTCTCGCGGAATAGACAAGAGGAGAATCGGAAGTGATGAGCCACTCAAGAGATTGCGTCAGCGAACGCGTGCGTTGTGTCCCGCCGGCCCGCTTTTCATGGATTTTTGCGGTTTTTGCGGCGCTTCTAATGACTCTTTCAGTCAACGCTTGGGCGCTGAGCGCTAATACGCCGGGACTCCAACCCGTCGATGGCTCGGGACAGTCGGACTTCATTGCGGAAAATGCCCGCGCATCCCAATCGGCGCACGCCCCCGGACAGTCCAGAGTTCCGCCGGGCCGACCCTTCCAAACCCTTGAACGCCGGATGATGATCATGGTGGAAGGCGGCTTGGAGTTGACTGTGGGGCCAGGTGGCCACTTTACCACGCTGAATGAGGCTCTTGCCGTTGCCTCGGGAATTCGCCACCGTCACAACTCGGACCGCGACGGCGTGGTCGTCCGAATTCTCGACGGCTTTGTGATGAGCGAGCAGGTGCATATGTACAACATGGACTTGTCGCATGTGCGCATTACTGGCGACGGTAGCGTACCGGTGGACACCACGGGGTTTGAGAATGCGGATGATTCTCGCGGTAGCACTCCCCTGTTCAATATCCAACGCGGTAGCGAGGCACCCAAGATCGATACCATTTTCGAACAAGTCGCCGGCGGCGCTTCCGTCGGCCTGTTGGTCAATCGCGGCTCCAGCGCCGTGATCACGCCCAATGGTGGTTTCGTCGGTTTCCGGGATGGTGCCACGATCAACAATGGTTCCACCCTATCGGGCCGCTTTTCCACGCTTCGTGGTTCGCGCTGGGGCGTACATGCCCGGCACATGAGCGACGCAAACCTGCGCTCTGCGGATCTGACGGGCGGCGAACTGGGGGCTTGGGCTCGTCGCGCGTCGCGCGTCGACGTGCGCGGTGCCGACCTCTCGGGCGATGGACAGGGTGAGGGCATTCGCGCCGACAACGTGAGCCTGGTGGAAGCCCATGGGGCCGTGATCGGCAATCGGGAAATCGCCGCCAATGCCTTCCGCGGCGGTCAGATCAACCTGCTCAGCGTCTCTTTCACGGGATCACGGACGGCCATGCAAGTCACGCAGGGTGGATTCATCTACGCGCACGGTATCCGCGACACCAACGGTGTCGGAGAGTTGTTCACCAGTCAACCGAATACATTTTCCGAAAATGGGGCGATTTTTACGGACTTCTCCAACTGAGCCTACTCCTTCCGCTCGTGGGTTACCCATCACACTGCACCGCTGGGAGACATGAGCCAGGCTGAGCTCTAGCCCTTTTACGTCATGGCGGCGGCCCCTTGGGTCGCCGTTTTCCTTGATGGCTAAATAGCCCCACATTGCAACCCACCACGACAACCCAGCACCTCAGCGCCATTATGAAATCTTTCGGTAGCGGCGAGACGCGGCCATGGCCACGCGGTCCTGCCGCCGCCGATTCCCGTTACTTCAAACCCATGCAATTGGCGTAGTAGGTCACCGTCGCCGGCCAATCCGTGAAGATGCCGAGGATGCCGACCTCCCGGGCCAGCACGTCGAGCACGGTCATCATGTCGCCTTCACGCTGGATGGCGGAGTCGATGGTCTGGTAGTAGAACCCGTTGTTCCCATCGGGTTCTTCGAGAGTTTCTGTGGAGCGGGTCTCCCAAGACAGATTCTAGCCCGCCGCGTCGGCTCATGGTTCTTATTCAGATCAATAGGTTAGTGACGAGCAATTCATTCAAAATCACATTGATGAGGCGCTAGGCCTCGTTTCCACAAGAACCCTCGAAGAACCCCCACCGATCTTTTGCAGGAGTGGCGCGCGGTGTCAGGGCGGTTCGACTGCTCGATGGACAAGACGATTCGATTCATCGCCCAATCAGCCTGTCCGCCAATTCAAAATAGGCTGGGAAAGCGCCATCCAGACTAATCAGCGAGGCTTGCCGCTCGATAGCTGTCGCGATGATCAAGCGATCGGCAGGATCACGGTGATGTTCGGGAAGGTAGGCGGCGCGCACGGCGATAGGCTGATCAATCGGAATACAAGTGACGCCAGAGCCCTGCAATGCCTGATCGAGCCAGTCTGATAAGTGCAACTTAAGCTGCAAACGATTGCGTCGAACCAGCCAGGCGACCTCCCAGCAAGTGATTGCGCTGACGGCCAGCCGATCGGCGGTTTCGATGCAATCGACGATTTGGGTGGGTAAGGGGTTGGCTTGGGGATCGACCCAGCGAACCCAGACGTGCGTGTCAAGCACGATCACTTGAGTGCGTTCCAGTCTTCTTCCGGGAGCGCAGGCTCCAATAGATCGTCATGCATGATCACCGAACCGCCCAGCTTTGGTGACGGCTTACGGCGCGGCTGACCCACAGATTGCGGTTGAGCGACTTCGTGCATTGCCTCGTCGATCAACAACACAACGCGAAGCTTGACACCGTCGGGCACCTGGTCTGGCAGGCGCAGCAGATGTTGATCGGCGATGGCCTCAAACTCAATGGCATACATGGTCAACCTTCCTTCTACAACATTCATAACCTCAAGGATAGCCAATCCGCAACCGGGTGTCTGGGAAATTTGACCCAATCGCGCAACCCGTCCGCGCTCTATCTCACATCGCCAACGGCATGGCGGAACATGATCTCCAAACGCATCGGCGCCTGGCCGACCAATACGGGGAAGACCCCGCTGTGGTGTGTCACATGTACGCCGCCCTGGCGTATTGGCTGCTCGGCCGCTCCGATCGCGCCCGGTGGTGGATCGAGACCGGACTGGAGCTGGCCCGCCAACTGGCGCAGCCCTTTGGGATCGCTCAGATCCTCTGGGCCGGCCTGCTGGTCAGCCAGGGTCGTGGCGACCCGGCCAGCGTACAGGCGCAAGCCCGCGACCTCATCGCACTCTGCCAGCGGGAGGATATCGGGTTCTGGCTGGGGGGCGGGCGCATCCTGCACGGCTGGGCAACCCGGTAATTGTTACAACCGATCCGCAGGTTAATGGGCTAAGCGCGCCGTTTCCTGTTCGCTCGAGCCGCACTCCGCTTCATAATGGCTTCATAAAACCCGTCTACCCTGTCTAGCTTTCAGCAGACAGCGCGAGGTCGCCATGGCGGAGTTGACGAGACGGGACTTTCTGAAGCTGAGCGTGGTCGCCGCGACCGCATCGCTCCCCCTGGGATTGGCGGGATGCAACAATGACAATGATGACGGAGAGATCATCCGAACCGGTCTGGAGTTTTTCCCCCAGTCGTTGGCCTCGGGCGATCCCCGGCCCGACAGCGTGGTGTTGTGGACCCGGGTTGAGGATGCAGCCGCCGGCGACCAGGATCTAACCCTGCGCCTGCAAGTCGCGACCGACCTCGATTTTCAGCGCCTCGTGGTCGATCGAACCGACTTCATCGCCGCGTCCGCCCACGATCATTGCCTGAAGGTCAAGGTGACCGCTCTCGATGCAGACGCCATTTACCACTACCGGTTTCTCTACTTCAGCAACGGCATCTGGCGGGCGTCCAATGCCGGGCGCACCCGCACCGCGCCGGCACCGGACAGCGAGCGCCCGATCCGCTTCGCCAGTCTGAACTGTCAGGACTACATCGGGCGTTACTACAACACTCTCGCCCACTTGCTCCAGCACAACGAGGAACCGGATTTCATCGTCCACGTCGGCGATTACGTCTACGAAACCACCGGCGATCCATCCTTCCAGACCCTGGATCGCAACCGCGATATTCAATTCACCGATCCGGATAGCGCCATCGCCTTGGGCGATGATGCAATCCCCTTTTTCGCGGCCAAGAGCGTCGGTAATTACCGCGACCTGTACCAAACCTACCGCCGCGATCCGATGTTGCAACAACTGCACGAACGCTTTCCCATGATCGCCGTCTGGGACGATCACGAGTATTCCGACGACTGCCACGGCGCGGTGGCGACCTATTTCAACGGCCGTCGCGGCGAAAACGACCCCGAGCGTCGACGCAACGCCGAGCAGGTCTTCTTCGAATTTATGCCGGTCGACGATCGGGCGGTGACCTTTACCGACGCCATCACGACCGAACGCAGCCAGCTATACCCGAACACCCGGCTGTACCGGGAATTCCTGTTCGGGCGCAATCTGCACCTGCTGGTGACCGATTATCGGAGTTTCCGTCCCGATCATCTGATTCCCGAGGACGCCTTCCCCGGACAGATCGTGCTGGACAAGGCGACATTGATCGCCTTGTTCGACGCGCAAGCGCCGGGCGCGGGCGCGGCCATCTACGAGGCGCAAAAAGCCGCGCTCGGTCCCTACGTGGATCTGAACCTGGCGCCGTGGGCCGCCTATCGACCCGCTCTGGTGGGCGTACTGACTCAGGCGTATCTGGCCGAGGGTCTCGATGGCGCGGCGGCCAGCGCCAAGGCCGCCAGCGATTTGTCCGACCAGGTCAGCGCCTTCGTCTTCAATCAACTGGTCGCCCAGTTCAACGCCGCCGTCGCCGCCGGACAGATACCCGGCGCCAGTGCCTTGCCGCTCATCGACGATGAGACCTATGAGAATGTGCTGGAGCGGGGCATCGCCTACCTGCATCTGGGCAAGCAGGGTCTCTTCACCGAATTCGGCTCTCGTTACGGCGCGGTGAAACCCACCTTCGAGTTGTACAACGCCTTCATTTACGCACGGCAACAGGCGCTGGGGCGGCGGCCGGAGGACGTGTTTGGCGCCGAACAGGAGGGTTGGCTGTATCAGGCCATCGACTCGTCGCCGGGTCGGTTCCTGGCGATGGCCAGCTCAGTTTCCACCACCTCGCTGATCTGGGATCTGTCCGGCGAGGCGTCGTTGCCGGCGGAGTTTCGCACCCAATTCCTGGTCAACGTCGATCAATGGGATGGTTTTCCCACCAAGCGGCAGGAATTGCTGGCGCGCTTGCGAGCGCGCGGCAATGCGTTCGTGTTCGCCGGGGACATTCACGCCTCCTTCGTCACCGACCACGACGGGGTCGCCGATTTCACCGGCCCCGCCGTGAGTTCCACGACCTTCAGCACCTTCGTCAGCACGGCGCTGCCGGCGCTCACCAGCGCCTTGACGCCGGAGCAACAGCAATTGGTGAACCAGTTGCTGGTCGTGGAACTGGACCGCACCTTCCAAGCGGGCTTTCCCAAGCTCAAATTCGCCGATTCCCAGCGCAACGGGTATTTGTTGCTGCATGTCGAACCGGAGCAGGTGACGGCCACCTATCACCTGGTCGATCCCGGCGATTTGGCAGCGCCTCTTTACGACGATCCCGACGCGCTGAACCGGCGGTTCTCCACCCACCAGTTCGTTCTCAGGAACGGCCTGGTTGCGGAGGTTTAAGAACCTGTACGAAAACTCCCTTCTCCCTGTGGGAACGGCGTGGTCGTTCCGCGAGCGGGGGGCGTCAGCCCCCTGCTTACCGGATCGCGGGAAAGGCGTCGGCGATCTCAGCGAGCGCTGCATCCATCTCCCGAAATGTCACGATTCCGAAATATTCAATTCTTATAGTCGGTTGGTTTGCTTCCCACGGATCCCGAATCATCCAGAAGAATCATGGGAAGTCCTTGATGAAGAAGTCCCTGATGGATCGAGTCACTGTTGTGGCAACCACTACGGCTCCAATCGATCCACTTATCCTCTATAACACCATAAACCGATAAGATTCAAGGAGTAATACACATGCGCATCTTTGGATTAACCACCTTGGGCTTGGCAATGGCGCTGCTCGTCGCCGGCTGCAATAGCAGTTCAAGTTCCAACATTCCCGATGATCCGCCTTCGGAGTTGTCCCTGACCTTGCTGCATATCAACGATCATCACTCGCGCTTGCAGCCCAACACCAGCGCCGATCTGCGCTTCAACGGCCAGACCACGCGGGTGGAAACCGGGGGTTTCCCCAGAGTCGTGGCCAAAATGCGCGAGTTGAGCGAAGGTCGGGACGATGTCCTGAAGTTGCACGCCGGCGACGCCATCACCGGCACCCTGTTCTACACCCTGTTCAAGGGTGCCGCCGACGCCGAGTTGATGAACGAAATCTGCTTCGACGCCTTCGTCCTCGGCAATCACGAATTCGACGACAGCGACGCCGGGCTCGCCCGATTCCTGGATCTGCTCAACGCGCCGGGCGCCCCCTGTCGAACCCCGGTGATCTCGGCGAACGTCGTGCCGGAAATCGGCACTCCGCTGGCTCCCACCGCAATCGACGACTACTTCCAGCCCTACGTCATCCATGAAGTATCCGGCCAGCGCGTCGGCGTCATCGGCTTGACCATCGCCAACAAGACCCAAAACTCATCCAGCCCCCTGCGCGGCACCCGGTTCCTGGATGAAACCACCACCGCCCAGCGCTACATCGACGAGCTGACCGGCATGGGCGTGAACAAGATCGTGCTGCTCACCCATCTGCAATACGTCAACGACTTGCGCCTGGCGGAATCCTTGCGCGGCGCGGACGTCATCGTCGGCGGCGATTCGCATACCTTGTTGGGCGAAGCCTTCGCGGACTTTGGACTCAATCCGCAAGGCCCCTATCCCAAGATGACCGCCGACCTGGACGGCAACCCGGTGTGCGTGGTCCAGGCCTGGCAATATTCCGAAGTCGTGGGCGAGCTGAAGGTGAACTTCGATGGCCGCGGCCGCGTGACCGCCTGCGAGGGCACGTCCCACTTGCTGCTGGGCGATACCTTCCAGCGCGCTCCCGCGAGCGGCGGCGCGCGGGAGGAATTGAGCGGCGCGGCGCGACAGGAGGTGTTGGATCTCATCGCCGCCACCCCGGAACTCAGCATCGTGACCCCGGATCCCGCCGCCAGCGCGAAGCTTGAGGTCTTCTCCGCGCAGGTAGATATTCTCAAAGAGACCGTGATCGGTCAGGTCACGCAAGACCTCTGCATCGAACGCATTCCCGGCCAGGGGCGCAGCAGCCTGGCCAACCCCTCGTGCAGCGCGGCCGGCACGGCGCCGCGCGGCGGCGACATCCCGCAACTGGTCACCCGCGCCTACCGCGAGCGCAGCTTCGAAGCCGACGTCGCCATTCAGAACGCGGGCGGCGTGCGGGTGGACGTTCCGGCCGGACCCTACACCATCGGCGACGCCTACACCCTGCTCCCCTTCGCCAACACCTTGGTCAATCTGGATCTGAGCGGCGCGGAAATCCGTCAGGTGTTGGAAGAGGCGGTGGATTTCGCCATCACTCCGGGAGGTTCCACGGGCGCGTATCCCTATGCCTCCGGGGTGCGCTGGAAGGTCGACCTGAATGCACCGTTCGGCGCTCGGCTCCTGGACCTGGAGGTGAAACTCAAGGGTACGAGCGTCTGGACGCCCATCGACGAAGGCGCGACTTACCAGGTGGTCACCAACAGCTTCATCGCCGCGGGGCGCGATGGTTATCTCACCTTCGGCACGGCCACGGCGGAAGGCCGCACGGTCGATACCTTCATCGACTACGCCCAGGGATTCATTGATTTCATCGAACAGGACGCCGGAGGGGTGCTGAGCCACGAACCGCTGTCGGCGTGTGGACCCAGCAGATTTTCGGCCCCGACCAGATGGTCCCGGCAGGGACGGATCGCCTATCCAGTCGCGGATCGTTCTTTGGTCAACTGGCGTTCGACGGTCTGGAGTAGATCTTCCAGATCCCGGTCGACCT
>REEE01000096.1 GCA_007695245.1 Candidatus Competibacteraceae bacterium
ATTTTGAATGATAGCGCACTTCCAGAGTAGGCCCACGCGCTGCGCTCAATCCATCTCACCACCCATCAGTTTGTCCCAAACCATGATTTCAGAGCCTTTCGGCAGAGTTCCCGCAACGGCGAATCAAGCAGTTACTGCCGCTTTCCAATTGGTGACTCCGACGATTTTGAAAACCGATAGGTGGTGAGCTCAATCCATCAAGCGCCGGAAAAACCCGCTCATTTCGGCATCGTCGGCGGGGCGTGGCTCGGGTGCCGCGCGCTGCGCCTGGACGGGGTTGCAAGCGGCTGAGCCGCGGGGTCCGGAACCGACCAGAAACGGTACTGATTGACCGCGCCGGCAACTCTGGCTCAACCGCAAGCCACTGCGCGGATCCACCCACACTTCCTCGACGTCGAAGGGCACGGGCGTCTCCACCGGGTCCAGCTTCAAGCTCGCCATCAGATCCATCCACACCCGCAGCGCCCCAGTGGAACCGCTCAAGCCGGTGGGTTTGTTGTCGTCGCGCCCCAGCCAGACCACGGTCAGTCGATCGCCGCTAAAGCCGGCGAACCAGCTATCGCGGTAGTTATCGGTGGTGCCGGTCTTGCCCGCGATATTCAGATCGGGCGACAGTTTGCTGCGCATGGCTCTGGCGGTACCGGTTTTGACCACTTGTTGCATGGCGTGGGTCAGCAGGTAAACCGGTCCGGGTTCGACGACTTGCACCACCTCCATGGGGTAGTGTTGCATGGGTCGGCCCCGGGCGTCGGTCACTTCACGAATGGCGCGCAACGGCATCCGAAAGCCGCCGCTGGCGATCGTCTCGTAAATCTGCGCGATCTCGAAAGGCGAGACATCCAGCGCCCCCAGCAACAACGAGGGATAAGGGCGCATCTCGCGCTCGAGTCCCAGTCGCCGCAACATCTCCACCACGCTGATCACGTCCACGTCCAGACCCACACGCACCGCCGGGATGTTGTAGGAACGGGCCAGCGCGTCCCGAAGCGTGACCTGGCCCCGGTAGCGTTTGTCGTAGTTGGTCGGCGTCCAGCGTTGGCCGCCGGAGGTGTGTACCAGCGGGCTGTCGTTGATCCGGGTCGTCAGAGTATAGCGGTCGGGCTGCTCCAGCGCGGCCAGGTAGATCATGGGCTTGAACAGCGAGCCCGCCTGGCGCCGGGCATCCAGCGCCCGGTTGAACCCGACGGTTTTGGGTTCGCGGTCGCCGACCAGGCCCAACACTTCGCTGGTCTGGGTGCTGACCACCACGGCGGCGCCCTGCAGCGGTCGGGCCCGGCGCTGGTTTCTTTCCAACGCCGGCAACCCGTCGATCAGCGCTTTCTCCGCTTGCGCCTGCACCTGCGGATCGAGCGTGGTGAAGACCCGCAAGCCTTCCAGGACCAGATCCTCGGATTTGTAGTACTGCCGCAACTGGCGCCGCACCAGGTCCAGAAAGGCGGGATAGGCGGTGATGCCGCTGGCGGCCCGGGGAGTGACGCCCAGCGGCATCTGCTGGGCGAGGGCGGCATCCTCGGCACCGATCAGGTTTTGCTCGACCATGACGTCCAACACCAGGAGGCGACGCTCCCGCGCCCGATCCGGATGCCGGCGCGGATCGTACAGGGAGGGTCCCTTGATGATCGCCACCAGCAGCGCGATCTGTCGCAGATCCAGCTCGTCCAGCGTCTTGCCGAAGTAGAACTGGCTGGCCAGCCCGAAGCCATGAATCGCCCGACTGCCGTCCTGTCCCAGGTAAATGGCGTTGACGTAGGTCTCCAGAATCTCGTCCTTGCCGTAGCGTGCGTCGATCAGAATCGCCATCAGCATTTCGTTGAACTTGCGCTTGAACGTCCGTTCGTTGCTCAAAAACAGGTTTTTCACCAACTGCTGGGTCACGGTGCTGCCGCCCTGCACGGTGCGGCCGGCCTGCAGATTGGCCAGAAAGGCGCGGAAAATGCCCCGGGGATTGATGCCGGGATGCTCGTAGAACGAACGATCCTCGACCGCCAGCAGCGTATCCACCAGGACCGGCGGCAAATCCTCACGCTTGAGCAGAATACGGTCCTCGTAGTGCGCGGGGTAAATGCCGGCGATCTCGGGAGGGTCCAGCCGCAACAGGCCCAGGGGCTCCCGCTCGTCCAGGTTCACCAGATCGACCAGGATGTTGCCGGCGAAGGTCAGCCGGACCTGGCGTTCCGGCTCGATGCCATCGCCGAACACGAAGCCGCGAGTCATCACTTCGAAGGTCTCGCCCTGGCGTGCGTAACTGCCGGGGCGACTCGGCGAATTCCCACCCTTTGCGGGAGGTGCGCAGGTCTCCGGCGCGGAGGGCGATGCCTTCCGCGCGACCGGTGGTTTGCCAGCGGCGGGCGGTGGCGCGGTCTCGACCGGACAGTTCACATCGCGATAGCCCAGCAGCCGCAGTTCCCGGGCGAAGGCGTCGGCGCTCAGCGACATCCCCTCGAACAGCTCCAGCGCCCGGGCGTAAACCTTGGCCGGCATGGCCCAGCGTTTCTGGTCGAATTCGGCGCGAATGACCGCATCCAGATATAACATGTAACCGCCCAGCCCGATCGCCGCTAGCAGCAGGCTGCCCATCAACAGTGAGAACAGCAGGGAAAAAAACGATTGCAACACCTGCGGGCGCGATTTGGAACGCATTCTGGTTGGGGTCTTCGAAGGATTGGGTTTGCGACTTCTAGCCATGCCTGTTCCTGTGTGGACGCGCTGCGGTCATTCATTTCCGGACTTTCGCTTTCCGTCATTTTCGCTGGCGTGGGAATCCAGCAACCTGCTGAAAAGACGGGATACCCGTCTTCACGGGTATGACGACACCCCGTCGATCGGCGAACGTCCTGAATTTATCGCTTGGCGCATTCGGGGGATTATGCCTTATTCTGGCCGCACGACTGACCATGATACGGAGTCCGGCGCGTGCAACCCCATGATGATGGATTCGACCAGGCCGCGCTGGTCGCGGCGCTGTTGCGACCCGCCTGTTACCCCCATCCCGCAGCCACCGTCGAACACTTGCAGACCCATATTTCCCACATTTTGTTGGCCGGTGACTACGCCTATAAGATCAAGAAGCCCCTGAATCTGGGCTTTCTGGATTTTACCAGCCTGGACCGGCGAAGATACTATTGCGAAGAGGAACTGCGCCTGAACGGCCGGCTGGCACCGGATCTTTACCTCGACTGCGTGCCCATCGGCGGCACTCCCGCCCGACCGGTATTGGGCGACGCAACCGGCCCCGTCATTGAATATGCGGTGCGGATGCGGCGTTTCGATCAGGAGGCGTTGCTGGATCGTCGGCTGGCCGCCGGCCGGCTGGAACCTCGCCATCTGGACGCGCTGGCCCGCCGGCTGGCCGAATTTCACCGCACCATCGCCCGCGCCGCTCCAACCACGCCATTCGGCGCTCCGGAACAGGTCCAGCAGCCGATGTTGGACAATTTCACGCACACTCGGCCGCTGCTGGCCGATCCCGCCGATCACGCCGCGCTGGACGCCGTGGAACGCTGGACCCTGGCGGCCTTCGCCCGGCTGCGGCCGCGGCTGGCGGAGCGCCGGGCCGGCGGCTGGATTCGCGAATGTCACGGTGATTTGCACCTCGGCAACATGATCCTGGCCGACGATAGGCAAATCACTATCTTCGATTGCATCGAATTCAACGACGACCTCCGCTGGATCGACGTCATCAGCGATCTGGCCTTCCTGATCATGGACTTACGATTTCGCGGTGCCGGCGGGTTCGCTCAGCGGGCGCTCGATGCCTATCTGGAATTCGGCGGCGATTTCGCCGGGGTGGCGCTGCTGTCTTACTATCAGGTCTACCGGGCCATGGTGCGCGCCAAAATCAACGCCACCCAGGCCAACCAGCGCGATATTCCGGAGGCCGACCGCACCGCGGCCGCCGACCGTTGCCGGGCCTACCTGCACTTGGCGCTGGACCTCACCCGCGAACCGGCACCTTTCCTGTTGATCACCCACGGCGTATCCGGTTCCGGCAAATCGCGCCGGACCCGGGAACTGCTGGAAGCGTTTCCAGGGGCGGTCCGCATTCGCTCCGACGTGGAACGCAAGCGGTTGTTCGGCCTGGGGCCTTTGGACGACAGCAGCTCCAACCTCGGCCAGGGACTCTACACGGCGGACGCCAGCGCCCGCACCTATCAGCGTCTGCACGAACTGGCCGGGCAGCTCCTGGCGGCCGGTCATGCGGTGTTGGTGGACGCCACATTCCTCAAACGCGCTCACCGGCAACCGTTCCGCGACTTGGCCGCCCGCTGCGGCGTACCGTTTATTTTACTGCACTGCGCCGCCGATCCGGCGACCCTGCGAGAGCGGGTCGCCGCGCGCCGGGAACGCGGCGATGACGCCGCCGAAGCCGATGTTGAAGTCCTGGAGCGCCAGTTACGCCATGTCGAACCGCCAGCCGCCGACGAGCGGCCGCTGGCGGCCTGCGGCGATGGGGATCTGGAGCGGTTGCGCGCGGCGATTCTGGCGACGCGCCCCGCTTGACCG
>REEE01000223.1 GCA_007695245.1 Candidatus Competibacteraceae bacterium
CTTCGGCTTGGGTTTCGGCTCGGGCTTGGGTTTCGGCTCGGGCGGCGGCTCAGGCTCGGGTTCGGGCGGCGGTGCCGTGGCGATGGGGGGAGGCAGTGGGTCCGCCGCGGGTTCGGCCATCGCGGACGCGGCAGGGGCGGCGGTCTGGACCGGTAGCAACGTCACTTCGATGGGTGATGACGGCAAGTTCGGCGTCGCGGGGGGCAAGGCAAACAGCGCGTAAGCGATGCCCAGATGCGCCAGAAGCGCCAAGCCCACCGCGACCACCATCCGTCCCCTCGAAATGCCGTTCATCAGGGACTGCTCCGCACCGTCAGCAACGCCAACCGCTCGACGCCCGCCGCGCGCAAGGCGTTTAATACGGCGATGACCTGCCCCGAATCCACCGTCGCGTCCGCCTTCAATTCCACGCCGGCCTTGCGCCCTTCCGCCTCGGCCAGGCGCTCGCCCAGCCGGGCTTGCAGCGTCGGCAGATCCAGCTCCATCCCTTCAAAGGCCAGGCGACCGTCCGCGGCCAGCAGGATCGTCAACTGGCCGCCCCCCTCGCCGGCGGCGCGTTCCGCCGTCGGCGGCTCCACCGGGAACGGGTCCAGCGGCGCGATCACCCCGACCAGCATGAAAAAGATCAGCAGCAGAAACACCACGTCGATCAAGGGCGCGATGGGTTCGCGGACGCGGCGCGGCGGTGGAACGGAACAGCGCATGACGGCCGTTCCTATTCCGAAACCAGGTTCAGGTGATGGACGCCGGCCGCCCGCACCCGATCCATGACCCGCACGAGCTGTTGCAACGGCACGGCGGACGCGGGGCGCACCCACACCGTCAAATCGGGGTCGTGACTCAAGGCGTCGCCCAGTCGGAGCGCCAGCTCGTCCAAGCCGACCGGCGCACCGTTGAGCTCCAACACATCGTCCGCCAGAAGCCGAATCACCAGCGCGTCCTCCGCCGATGCGCCGCCGGTCGCGGCCGGCGCGTTGAGGGGAATGGCGCGCAAGTCCTGCACGTTCGCCACCAGCATGAAATACAGCAGCAGCAGAAACACCACATCGACCATCGGCGTCAGGAACGACCGCCGCCGCCGGGGCGAGCCAGATTCAAGGCGCATGGCTGAGGGGCTGCGGCGCATCCGCGCTCGGCGGCGGCGCGAGGGCGACGATTTCCACGCTGCGGGTAAAAACCCGAGTCACCGCGTCCTCCATGGCGTGCCGGGTGCGCTCCGCGACGCTTTCCAGTCCGTGCAGGGCGGCGGCGGTGGGAATCGCCACCGCCAGACCGAAGGCCGTGGTCAGCAGCGCCTCCCAGATGCCTCCCGCCAGTTGCGCGGGATCGGCTCGACCCCCGGCGGCTTCCAGCGCCTGGAAGGCGTTGATCATGCCCAGCACCGTGCCGAGCAACCCGAGCAAGGGCGCCAGGGTGGCGATGGCGTCCAGCCCCCGGAAATAGCGGTTCAGCGCCTGGTTTTGCGCCGCCGCGACCCGCAGCACGTCCTCGCGCACCACCTCCGCGGCGAGCTTCGGATCATTCAGGCCCCGCATGGCGGTTTCCAGCACCCGGGCGATGGGGTTGGAGGTGGCGGCGAGCGTTTGCAGGGCCGGCTCGGGGCGCAGCGTCGTCCAATAGCCCAAGGCTTCGTCGATGAAGGCGCGCGCGCCGATGCGCAGGCTGGCGAACTGGAGCAGTTTCAGGAAGATCAGGGTCAGCGCCAGCACCGAGAGTCCGAACAGAATCGCCATGATCGGCCCACCCGCCTGGAGCCAGTTCAGGCTTTGTTCCCAAACCCGCGCCAGCGGCTCGGTCGCGGCTTCTGGACTAGCGACCGGTTCCATTCCAACCCCGCAACGGCGCGGACGCCCGGCTACCGGTCGTCGATTTCATCGGCAAAACCATCGTCTCTCCCCCCACCCGCGGCGGCGTCGGCGTCGTCATCCCCCGAAGCTCCCCCGCAGTCCGACGAACACGCTGAAGCCCGGAGTCTGGAAGCCGTACTGGGTCTGGTAATACGTGTCGAACAGATTCTCGACGCGCCCGAAGAATTCGACGGCGTCCGTGAGCCGGTAGCCGCCGAGCAGATCGACGACCACGTAGCCATCCGCCACCCCGCCGAAGCCCGAGGCGTTCTCGGTGGCGTAGCGCGCGCGAGTACCGATCGACCATTGCTCCAACGGGCCGAAGAAGGTCAGATTGGTGGTCCCTGTATGGCGCGGGCGACCGAGCCAGCGCCCGGTGTCTTTGTTCTGGGATAACAGCCAAGTGTAGCTTTGATCGATCCGTAGCCAATGGAGCGGTTGGGCGGTCAGTCCCAATTCCACGCCCTCCGCCTCGGTCGCCCCGAACTGAATGTAGCCGCTGCCGCCCGGTGGATCCGGCCGCGTCCCGAAAGCGATTTCATTGGTAACGTCGTTGCGAAAATAGGTCGCCTCGAAGGTCAGCCGCGGCCGCGCCCAGTACACGTCGAAGCCGAGATCCCAGCCCTCGCTGTCCTCGACTTGCAGATCGCGGTTGCCGAAGGTCGGATCGAACAACTGGAACAGTCCGGGCGCCTTTGCTCCGGTGCCGAAACTGCCGCGCAGCTTCAGGTCGAGGTCGGCGGCGACGTTGAAAAAGTAGGCCGCCGTCAGCCGGTAGGTATCGAAGGTTCCGAAGCGGCTGTTATCGTCGAGTCGTCCCGCCACGGTGAAGGTGAGATCGTCCAGGGGTTCGACCGCCACTTCGCCGAAGACCGACCGGGTTTCGACGCTCGCCGAGAAATCGCCGCCGAAGCTGGTGAGTTGATCGGTCTCCTCCCGCTCCCAGTTCACGCCGCCGATCACCGTCGCCCGTTCCATCGGCCGGCCGGTCGCGATATATCCCGCGCGGGTCAGCGTGCCGTCGTAAACATCGCCGCCGGGACGACTGAAGCCGGTGGTGTAGGTGCGCTCGGCGTTGTAGAGGCCGGCGTTGATCTCGTGGGTCAGCGCGCCGTCGAGCGTCTGATAGGTGAGGCGGCCGCCGAGCGCGTATTCATCCTTGTCGACCGAATCGGAGTCTTCGCGCGGGACGTTGTCGTAGTCGAGCTCGGTCAGGCTGTAGAAGCCCGTCGCGTCGAAGTTCAGCGCCTCAGTGAAGCGCAGGCCCAACCGCCCGCTGACGCCATAGGCTTGATAGGGGTCGTTCTTGACGGGTCCCGGCGCGGTCCTGGGGTCCGCGTTCGACGGCCCGTCGGCGCGAAAGCCGAAGGCCGTGAGCCGGAAATCCGCGATCTCGCCCCGCCCGAACACCGAGGCACCGCCATCGGTCGTGCCGTAAGCGCCGCCTTCCCCTTCCAAATTCACCAGGAGCCCGTCCTGGGTCGCGCGCCGGGTGATGATGTTGATGACGCCGCCGATGGCGTCGGAGCCGTACAGCGAACTCTGGTTGCCGCGCAGCACTTCGATGCGCTCGATGTCGAGCGAGGTCAGATGGTCGAACTGAAATTGGGTGCTGATCAAACTCGGATCGCCCAGTTTGATGCCGTCGATCAGCACCAACACCTGATTGTTGCGCGAGCCGCGGATGCTGACTTGGGTGACCTGGCCCGGCGTCGTCTGGGTCACGCGCACGCCGGGAACGTCTTGCAGCACTTCGGCGACCCGCCGGATCTGGCCGCGTTCGAGGTCCTCGCGGGTGATGACGGTCACGGCGCTGCCGACGGCCCGAGCGGGCAATTGCGCGCGGCTGGCGCTGACGACGACCTCATCCAGGACTTCCACGGACGAACGGTCGCCGTCGGCATGGACGGAACTGGAAATTCCCAGAACGGCCACGGCGAGGCCGACGCATCTGATCACCCCACGTCTGGATACGGAAGCAGGGAATGGGCCGCACGAGAGAGGTCGCCTGGAACGCCAGCGCGCCAGAAAAGAAACAAGGTCAAGCCGAGACATGCACAGACTCCGTTGGAACTTGCCGAACACAAGTCGAAACAGCGTCTGCCAGGCGGGGGGTCAGCCCACGATCCCGAGGCTCTGGGGAACTCTCCCAGGGCGGGTAGTCGTGGGTGGCGAGCGGGGGATGAAGGAAGTCACCAAACCGCGGATTCCACACCGAGCAACGCACGAGGCGTCACCCGAACGGTGGACCGCACCCTCGAAACACCCCGTTCGAAGGTAGGTGACGCAAGCGACGGCAGGTCTCCTGGCTGGCGAGTCAAAACCGGCCGCTCGGCCTTCCCGGTCGATGCTGCGTGACCAGTGGCGGGTGGTGAGCGGCGGCTCGTCGCGTACAGTTGCGGGGGCAGCCACGGCTTGCGTGCGGACCTCATCTCACCGAGATGGAGCACACCGTGTTCCCTTTTCATCCCACTGCGGGGAACCGTCTGCTGAAAAGGTTACAGTGTACCGAGCGATCTTTCAAGCACTTTACAGATAGTAGGCGGGGATCGCATTCACTTGGGACGACAGCGGAATATCCGTTTGTTTCAAACATAGCACCGCGCCGGGTCCTATCCGCTGTTTGAACT
>REEE01000227.1 GCA_007695245.1 Candidatus Competibacteraceae bacterium
TCCTTCGGTTTCTTGCGATGGTCGATCACGCGCACCGCCTTGCCTTCGGAGCGGGGAATCTCGCCCGTCCCTTTTACCACGACGCGGGCGGTGACGCCGATAAAGTCCTTGATGTCTTTTTGGGCCTTGTGCGCCACCCGCTCCATGCCGTCCGGTCCTTGCGCGACCAGCGGCGGGCTGCCTTCGACGTTGACGGTCAGCAGATCGAGATTGCCTTCCCGGAAGACTTCCAGTTGGTAGAACGGGGTCAGGGTCTCGGTTTGCATGAGCACCGCCTCGACCTGGGAGGGAAAGACATTGACGCCGCGGATGATCAGCATGTCGTCGGTGCGGCCGGTGACCCGTTTCATCCGCACGTGGGTGCGACCGCAGCGGCAGGGGGCGGGATCGAGCACCGACACGTCGCGGGTGCGATAGCGGATGATCGGAAAGGCTTCCTTGGTCAGCGAGGTGAAGACGATTTCACCGGTTTCGCCGTAGGGCAACGGTTGGCCGGTATGGACATCGACCGCTTCGACCAGGAAATGATCCTCGAAAACGTGCAGACCATTTTTCGCTTCGAGGCATTCGACGGCGACGCCGGGGCCGATGACTTCCGATAACCCGTAGATATCGATCGCGTCGATCCCGAGCCGGGATTCCAGCTCGTAGCGCATTTCCTCGGTCCAGGGTTCGGCCCCGAAGATGCCGACCTGGAGGGAGAGCTTGCGCAAGTCCACGTTCATATCCTCGGCGGCTTCGGCGAGGTTGAGCGCGTAGGATGGCGTGCAGGAGAGCGCGGTGGGTTCGAAGTCTTGAATCAGCATGATCTGGCGCTGGGTCTGGCCGCCGGAAATCGGTGTGACCATGACGCCGAGTTCCTCCGCGCCGTAGTGCAGGCCCAGGCCACCGGTGAACAGGCCATAGCCGTAGGCGTTATGCAGCCGGTCGCCGGCGCGCATCCCGGCGGCGGCCAGACTGCGGGCCATCAGTCGCGCCCAAGTCCGCACGTCGCGCCGGGTGTAGCCGACCACGGTCGGTTTGCCGGTGGTGCCGGATGAGGCATGAATGCGCACCACTTGATCGGTGGGGACGGCAAACATGCCGAAGGGGTAGTTCTCGCGCAGGTTTTCCTTTTTGGTAAACGGCAGGAGCCGGATATCGGCGAGTGACTGGATGTGGCGCGGCTTGACGCCGAGTTCGTCCATGGCGTCGCGATAGTATTTAACAGTCTGATAACAGCGTTCGACGGTGGCGCGCAGCCGGTGCAATTGCAGCGCCTGCAAGTCTTCGCGGGGCAGGGTTTCCTGTTCGATGTCCAGAATCATGGTGATGGTTCCGTAGGCTAAAGGCCAAAGGCGAGCGGGGGGCGTCAGCCCCCTGTTTCAAAGCATCCTGGTTCAAGGCCCCCTGGTTCAAGACCAACGGCCCATCAAGGCAGGGTTTCAGTCAACAGATCGTAACCGAGGTCGCGCAAGCCTTGGTTCAAGGCGCGCGGATCGCTGGCCCGATAGCGAACCACCACGATCCGCAAGCCGGTCTGATCCGGGTGCAGCGGCGAGACCACGGTGGCGATGTAGCCGCCGGCCTGGTTGATCGCGGCGAGCAGTTGGCCCAGTTGGCCGGTGGTGTCGGGTAGATGGACGGCGATTCGCGTGGTGTCTTCCATCAGACAGCCGGTGATGTCGAGGAAGAAGTCCAGCAGATCTTCGTGGGTCAGAATGCCGACCAGCCGGTCGTTCTCGAGCACCGGCAGGCAGCCAATTCGTTCTTGGCGCAGCAGGCGGGCGGCTTCCTCGACCAAGGTATCCGCCGCACAGGTAATGATCTGAGTCCGCATGATCCGGGCGGCGGTGAGTTTGCCCAACAGATAGTTGGCTTCGCCGACCGACAGGGTGGTGACGGGGGAGGGCGAGACCCGTTCGAGGTCATGGGAGGTGACCAGTCCCACCAGTCGTCCCTCGCGCACCACCGGTAAATGGCGGATGTGGCGGTCGCGCATGAGCGCCGCCAGTTGCGGCAGGCGGGTATCCTCAGCGACCTGCACGACATCGCGCGTCATGATCCGGTCTACGTACATGGCGTTCGTTCCTCAATAACCCAGATAAGCCTTGCGTACCGCATCGTCAGCCAGCAGTTCCGCCGCCGGTCCGGTTTTAATGATGCGGCCGGTTTCCAAAATATAGCCGCGACTGGCGATCGCCAAGGCAGCGCGGGCGTTTTGCTCCACCAGCAGGAGGGTGACGCCCGCGGCGTTGAGTTCCTGGACCACCCGGAAGATTTCCTCGACCAGCAACGGCGCCAGCCCCATCGAGGGTTCATCGAGCAGCAACAGGCGCGGTCGGCCGAGCAGGGCACGGCCGATGGCCAGCATCTGTTGCTGCCCGCCAGACAGGGTGCCCGCCAGTTGTTCGCGGCGTTCGTGGAGAATCGGAAACAGGGTATAGACCCGTTCCAGTTCGCGCTGCACCCAGTCCCGGTCGTGATGCTGGCGGTAGGCCCCCAGCCGCAGGTTGTCCTCGACGCTGAGCGGGGCGAAGACCTGCCGCCCTTCGGGCACCTGGCACACGCCGGCGGCGACGATGCGGTGCGGCGGCCAGCGGGTGATGTCGCGGCCGTCGAACTGGATGCGGCCACTGCTGGAAGGATGCAGGCCGGACAGCGTGTGGAGCAGGGTGGTCTTGCCGGCACCGTTGCCGCCGACCAGGGCGACCAGTTCGCCGGCGTGGACGGTTAAATCCACGGTATGGATGGCGTGGACGGGTCCGTATTGGCTGCTTAACCCGGTCACGTTCAGCAGAGGCTGGGGCATCGGATGTTGGCTCTGAAGGAAGCGGAACGGGAGGCTTGGGGGAATTCAGACCGCATATTGCACCTCGCCGCCCAGATAGGCGGCGACCACCCGGGGGTCGGCTTGAATGTCGCTCGGGGCACCTTCGGCCAGTACGCTCCCGTAATCCAGCACCAGCAACCGATCGGAGACGCTCATCACCAGCGGCATGTGATGTTCGACCAGCAGGACGGTGACTCCCGCGTCACGGATGCGGGCGATCAAACCTTGCAAGGCCAGGGTTTCGGTGTCGTTGAGACCGGCCGCCGGTTCGTCCAACAGCAGCAGACGCGGTTGCGCGATCAGAGCGCGGGCGATTTCGACCCGCTTCATCAGGCCGTAAGGGAGGGCGCCAGCCGGTTGTTCGGCCCGATTCGCAAGTTCGCACAGATCCAAGGCTGCACGCGCCCATTCCCGTAGTTGCCGTTCCTCACGTCGCACCCAAGGCAGGCGCAACGCGGCGCTCAACAGCCCGGTGCGGGCGCGCAGGTGACCGCCGACCATGACGTTTTCCAGGACCGTCATGTTGAAGAACAATTGCAGGTTCTGGAAGGTGCGGGCGATGCCGCGCGCGGCGACCCGGTACGGCGGCAGGCCGAGCAGTTCCTGGTCGTCGAAGCGGATGGAGCCGGCGGAGGGTTGATAAAAACCACACAGGGCGTTGAACAGGGTGGTCTTGCCGGCGCCGTTGGGACCGATCACCGCGTAAATCAGGCCCGGCGGCACCTGGAAGCTGACGCCGGCCAAGGCCATGACGCCGCCAAAACTCTGTTCCAGACCGGCGACGGTGAGGAGGGGTGAGATGGAGGGGACTCGTTCTTTTTTAGTCATTCGGTTATTGTAGATTTCGAATCGCCAGCAAGCCAACGCTTGGTGTACAAGATTTCTTGACTCACGATCCGCAACCGAACGGAGGCCGAGATGACCGCAACCGCACGGGCGAATTCGGCGACGCCGCCCCGCGCCTTTTTGACTCCAGACTCGGAGGTGATCTATCCCGACAGCGACGGCAAGCCGATGGCCGACAACACCCGCCAATTTGACTGCATCGTCATGATTCAAGGAGGGCTGGCCGCGCTGTTCGCCGACCGCCCGGACGTATTCGTCGCCGGCGACCTGCTCTGGTATCCCGTGGCGGGGAATATCGACCTCCGCGCCGCGCCGGATGCGATGGTGGTGTTCGGCCGCCCGCCGGGCCATCGGGGATCCTACGTTCAATGCCGCGAGGATAACATTGCTCCGCAAGTGACGTTCGAGGTGCTCTCGCCCAGCAATACCCGGGCGGAGATGCGCCGCAAGCTGGAGTTTTACGAACAGTACGGCGTTGAGGAGTATTACGAGTACGACCCGGATCGGGGCGCGCTCAAGGGCTGGCTGCGCCAGGACGGGCGCTTGGAGCCGATCGCCCGGATGGAGGGTTGGGTCAGTCCGCGTCTGGGCATTCGCTTCGGCCTGGAAGGAACCGATCTGGTGCTTTATCGGCCCGACGAGCGACGCTTCGAGACCTTCGTCGAACTCGACCGGCGGGCGCAACGCTCCCGTGAAGAGGGCGTGCGGGAAGGGTTGCGGCAGGGTCTGCACCAAGCCTTGGAGCGGCTGGTTGTGTCGGGCATGGCGGAAGATCAAGCGAGGCGGTTGCTGGGGCTGGAGTAAA
>REEE01000052.1 GCA_007695245.1 Candidatus Competibacteraceae bacterium
CCACGGACGGCGGCGGTTTGTCCTTCCACGTCCAGGGCAACTCCGCCGGCATCTACGTGCTGAACGGACCGGGTAAGATCGGGGTGGATGGGGCTTATTTGCGTTGAGCCGTTGAGAAGGTGGCGATCGGGGCGAGGGGTAGATGAACTTCGGCGATCTATCCTGAAAGTCCGTGACGGGCTCGACGGGTGCTGGATGATCCAGTCGTTCCAACGTGCATCCGTCGCAACGGCCGGCTGATGATGAGCCGTTGGGTGAAAACATGAATCTCACCTCGGAACAGATTGTCGCGCTGGCTCCGGACGCCGCCTCGGTGAAGGCCGGACGCGGCTTGGCCCATCCGGCGAAATGGCCGGCGCTGGGCCAGTCGGATACGCTGGTGTGGGGCGAGTGCCAGGGCAGCGGCGGCAAACCCTACCAGGTGGCGGTCGATCTGGACGGACCGGCCTGCAAATGCACCTGCCCCAGTCGCAAGTTTCCCTGCAAGCACGGCCTCGGACTGCTGTTTCTGACGGCGGAGCAACCGGCGGCGGTCAAAACCGGCGATCCACCACCGTGGGCGGCGGACTGGCGAGCGGCGCGGCGCGCCAAAGCGGAAAAAGCCACCGCCGCCAGCGCCGGGAAAGCGGAGAAGAAGGACCGCCCGGTGGATGCCGGGGCGGCGACCCAGCGGACCGCGCGGCGGCTGGCGCAAATGCGCGAGGGCGGCGCGGAACTGGCGCTGTGGCTCGCCGATCAGGTCCGCCAGGGTCTGGCGGCCTGGCCCCAACAGCCGGCGTCCTTCTTTCGGGGGATCGCGGCGCGGATGGTCGATGCCAAGGCGCCCGGCCTCGCCGCCGAAATCGCCCGTCTGGAGACCCAGGCCCGCTCCGGCGACGGCTGGCCGCAACGGGCGCTCGGCCAATTGGGCCGGATGCACTTGCTGACCGAAGGCTTGCGCCGGTTCGAGACCCTGCCGGCCCCGGTGCAAGCCGATCTCCGCGCCTGGCTGGGCTGGCCGCTGGATCAGGAAGACGTGCTGGCCGCGGCGGCGCCGGTCGCCGACGACTGGGACATCGTGGGGCAGGTCTTCACCGAGCGCGACCGCCTCTGGGAGCGGCGCACCTGGCTGCTGGGCCGCAACAGCGCCAAACCGGCGCTGCTCCTTGATTACCAGCACGGTCAGCGCAATTTCGCCATGCCGCTGACGGTCGGCGCCCGTTTTCAGACCGCCCTGGCTTTTTATCCAGCGGCCTGGCCCTTGCGGGCGTTGCTGGTCGATCCGCCGCAATCCGCCAGCCCGGCGCGCGATCCGTTCGCCGCGCATCCGGATTTCGCCGCCGCGCTGGCGGAGCGCGCCCAGGCCCTGGCGGCGAATCCGTGGTTGCTGGCCTATCCATGCGCAGTGACCGGCGTGATCCCGGTGCGCCGGGAGCGCTTTTGGCGGTTGCGCGACGCGGCCGGCGTGGAACAGCCGCTGCACATGGCGGAGCGGGACGCCTGGACGCTGCTCGCGATCTCCGGGGGACAGCCGCTCCCCCTGTTCGGCGAATGGAACGACGGCGGACTCCGGGTGCTCGGCTGCTGGGCCGATGGCTTTCACGGCTTTGTCACCACGATGATGACCTCATGACCCTTTGGACCGAATTGACGGCGACCGCGCTGCTCGGCGCGGGGCGCGGCGTACCCCCAATCCGCCTGCCGGGCCGGCTCGATGCGTTGCTGGTCGATGCCGAGGCGGAACACCGGCTGCTGCGAGCGGCGGGCATTCTGGCGCTAGTCGATCGGGCGGCCTCGACGGTCGGCCCATCCGCCGAGCCGGAACCGGCGCCCGCGCCACCCGAGGTCGCGGCGGTGGTGACCGAACCGGAATTGACGGCCGTGCTGGCCCGGATGGTGGAAGAGGAAAGCTTCCCGCTACTGCTCGAAAGCTGCCGGTTGCTGGCCGAGGCGGGACGCTGCCTGCCGCCCCGGCTGCTCCCGGCGGCGCTGGAACTGGGCCGTCGCTCGCACGCGCTGCGGGAGCCGCTCCGGGCGGCGTTGGGCCAACGGGGCGCCTGGCTGGCCGCGCAAAATCCCGACTGGGCCTTTGCCGCGCTGGCCGGGGTCGAACCGGTCGAACCACGGCTGTGGGACGAGGGCGACGCCGACCAGCGCGCGGCCTTTCTGCGCCGGGCGCGAGCCGCCGATCCCGCCGCCGCGCGACGCTTGCTGGAACAGGCGTTCCCCGGCGACAACGTTCGGACGCGGGCGGCTCTGTTACCGGTTCTGGCGGAACGCCTGGGACCGGAGGACGAACCGTTCCTCGCCGCCGTCCTCGCCAACGACCGGGGCAAGGAGGTGCGCCAAATCGCCGCCGTCCTGCTGTCCCGCCTGCCGGCCAGCGCGTTCGCCCGGCGCATGACCGCCCGTCTGGACCCCTGCATCCGCGGCGAACGCAAGATTCTGCGCACCGTCACCGTCATCGAACCGCCCGACGCTTTCGCCCTGGACTGGAAGGACGACGCCCTCGTCGAGCAGCCGCCGACGGGGGTGAAAATGGGCGAGCGCGCCTGGTGGCTGCGGCAGATGGTCGGTTATGCGCCGCTGGGCTGGTGGGAGGAAAAACTGGCGCTGGACCCGGCCGGGATTCTCGCCCTGGCCACCAAAAGCGCGTGGAAGGCGGCGCTGCTGGCCGGCTTCCGCGCCGCCATCGGCCAGCAACCCGGCCATCCCGCCTGGGTTCTGGCGCAGTTGGAACGCGGCGGTTTCGCCCATCAGGACGCGGTCGAACTCGCTCTGACCCTGGCTCCAGTCGAAGCCGCCGCCGCGCTGCAACGGCTTCTCGCGGAGACGGACGACGCGGGACTGGCGGCGCGGATCATCGAGACGGCGGATTTCCCGTGGAGTCCGGCGCTGTGGCAAACGGCGCGCGGGAAGCTGCCGCGCTGGCTGGCCCAGAGAGACGGGCGCTTGCGCGCGGCGCTGCCGCTGCTGGCGCTGCGCGTCCCGCCGTCCGTGTTGGCCGACGAAGCCATCGGGCCGGATCTGGCGCCGCTCGCCGACGCCCTCGCCGGGTTTTCCGCCGCCCTCGACCAACGGCGGGTCTTGTATCGTTGCCTCGGTCTCCATAAAGAAACCCCCATCGAGAAGAGTCCGAATGGAGAAACCCTATGACCTCGGTCCTCCGCCGGTACGCCGACTAACCGGGCGGCAACTTCCGGCGTGATGGGACTAGAAGTCAGCAGACGGCAGAGTCGCCAAACGCTCGCCGTCATGGGTGGGACAGGGGAAGGCCCGAATCTTCGGCAACGAGCGAGATGGGCGCGCCTCAATGACCGTAAAGCACCCGACCGGGTGAAACGGTCTTGGCGGCTTATCCTGTAGCCAGCATTGGCGGTCGTCATCCTACGGTGACCCTTTCCCATCCGGAGGAAGCGCCCCGTGCGGACCCACAGGCGGGGTGTTGTGGGAGCCGGTGGAGAGAAAACCCCGGCGACCCGATTATGTCTCTTCATCGGGAAGCAATAGCAACCTCTCGCTTCTCCAGACCCGAACCACACTTACCGATGATGCATTCCGCAGGTAAACCACACGAAACGGCGAATGGATAATTTCCCGGATGCGGTCATGATCAAACTCTGGGACCTTTCTACCTGAGTCCGGGTGATCACGCAGCCTTTGCACATTTTTCAATATGGCGTTTACAAACTTCTGGCCAATGTCCGGCACACCCTGCTCTAGGTAATAAGTTTTAACCTCTTGGAGGTCACTCAGTGCAGAGCGAGCGATAATTATCTTCACTACTCTGCGCCAAGTATTTTCTTCGCCTCAACCAGCGTGACGGTATTGCCTTCCCGTATGTCAGCCAGTCCTTGGGCCACAGCCTTAATGAACCGCAGCTCTTCGGTTGTTTTCTCGTAATCGTCGAGGCCTTGCACGACAGCAACCCCTCTGCCTCTGCTGGTCAGCAGCACTGGTCTGTGTGTATCGTTCACCCGACTTACAACTTTGCCCGGGTTGACCTTGAGATCGGACAGGGGAATGACATCCTCTGAAAATTTCGTTTGCATGATAACGCCCTCCTTTTGGATAGGGCTGTTATTAGCACCTTTCTACAGGTGCTGTCAAGAATACCGAGGCAACCACATGGGTGTAGGTTTGTGCCTCAAGAAACATAACGGCTAGCATCAGCGGCTGTGCGCAGCACCGTCCGCTGGAACTGCTGGTGTACGCCCGGCATGGGCATGAACTGATGGGGTGAAAGTCCCCTGTAGGAGTACCTGAGAGGTCCGCCAAACGGACTGGCGTCCAGCCGAAACACTTCGACTTGCTCCGCCGGGGCGAGTCCGTTCTCACACTCATTGAGCCTCATGAAGATCGAAAAGTGCTTCCTCTAGTGCCTTTGGGATGCTTAATGGAAAGAAGCGATCCTTTGCGTATGCGTAG
>REEE01000051.1 GCA_007695245.1 Candidatus Competibacteraceae bacterium
CGGCCCCTGATAGGCTATACCACTCTCCACCGCCGCAGGACCTTCAACGATGGAAGAACCCACCCCCTACCGCATTGGCCCGGCCGCCCTGCCGGAACCCGCCCCGACCACTGATGACCTGGTAACCCAGGCCCACGCCCGCCGCCAGGGGATTCCCTACGAGACCGGCGAGCGGTTGCTGGAGCAACTTCCGGAGCGCTTGCGCGCCCTGGCCGACCTGGTCTTGAGCGGCAAGATGCAAGGCGGGGAGGTGGCCTACGCCCTCGCCGTGCTGATCGACAGCATCGAGAATGCCCGGAGCGCGCAATGAACCCCCGCTGCCTCGCCGCCCTGCTCCTGCTCGGTCTCGCCGGCTGCGGCGTTGGAGAGATCGAGCCGCTGGTCTACCCGCCCGACCCGGTTCCGGTTCCGCCCGAACTCTGGCAGCAGGCCGAAGCGGGAGACGCCACCGCGCAATTCGAGCTGGCCGAACACCTCTGGCCCGCCCATCCCGGCGACCCGGAACCGTTCTACTGGCTGGTTGCGGCGGCTTGTCAGGGCCACCCGGTTGCGCAAGTCAACCTGGGCGTGCTGTACGACGCCGGCGATGGCGTGCCCCGGGATCGCCTCGAAGCTTATCTTTGGAGCGCCCGCGCCGCCGCCCAGGGCGAACCGGAAGGCCGGCACCTGGCCGACGCACTACGCCCCACCCTGACCGAAGCCGAACGGGCGAGGGCGTTGGAACCCCCCGATCTGGCCGACGCGCCAGACTGCGTTCAATGGCGGAAATGACGATGATCGAACCCCGCAACCCGCCTCCGACCGGCGCCCAGGACGCGCGCGCCCAAGCTCGGCAGCGGCTTTGCGTGGCCGCTGACCGGCTGGATTTCCTCTTGGATGACGCTTTTCGCGCGACCGATCAAAACCAACTCTTGGCCCTCGTGCAGGGCTTGGGAGGGGCGACGCTGAACGATATCAAGTTTACAGTGTGGTCTTTTTTCTTGAGGAGACCACACCATCATGGCCCGACGTCCCCGCGCTCGCACCCCCCGCGCCTTCCCCAAAACCCTGTCTGGAATCATCGGCCTGGCGGTGCTCGCCGCGGTCGCGTACTTCGCCGACTGGATACCGGATGAATACCTCGGGGAGCCCGCAACCCCGACCGCGCCGCAGACCGCGCCACCGACCGCCGCCGCGCCCCCCGCGCCGGTCGGCGTCCTGCCGAACACGCCGAACAGTTTCACCGGCGCGCGCAACGCCCTGTACACCCGGATCTATCACGACCGCCGCCTGACGTTCTACTGCGGCTGCGAGTACGACGCCGACCGGCGCATCGACCTGGCCAGTTGCGGGATGGAGGTTCTGGCTGGCCGGCCACGCGCGCAACGGGTGGAAGCAGAGCACATCTTCCCCGCCTCGCAATTCGGCAACTTCCGCGCCTGCTGGCGCAATCCCGGCGATTACCCGGAGTGCGTCCGGGGCGGCGGGCGCATTCTGCCGGGGCGCGAGTGCTGCCAGCGCGTCGATCCGGTGTTCACCGCCGCGCACAACGACCTGATGAACCTGAAGCCGGTGGTGGGCGAGGTCAACGCCCGCCGCAGTAATTACAACTGGGGGGTGATTCCCGGCGACCCGCACGAGTTCGGGGCTTGCATTTTTGAGGTGGACTCCGGCACCCGCCGGGCCGAACCCGATCCCACGGTGCGCGGCGACATCGCCCGGATCATGATGTACATGGCCGACACTTACGGCTTCAACTTGTCGCGCCAGGACCAGCAACTCTACACCGCCTGGAGCCGCCTGGACCCCCCGGACGACTGGGAGATCGAGCGCAACCGGCGCATCGCGGCGATCCAGGGTCGGGGCAACCGCTTCGTCGAGGATTACACCAAGCTGTTCGGCGGGACTCGGGCTACGATCCCCGCACTGGCGACCCCGGCCACCCCCGTGACGCCCGCCCCCGCGCCCGCCCCCGCGATCACGACCGCCCTCGCGCATTCGGAAGGCTGGACCTGCGGTGCCAAGACCACTTGCGGGCAGATGGAAAGTTGCGAGGAGGCTATGTTTTACCTCACCCAATGCGGCGTCACTCGGCTGGACGGCGACGGCGATGGGGTACCCTGCGAGCGGTTGTGCAACCGCTGAAGGTACGCTCTCGCCCATCCGCCTGGTTCGGAGATTCCGCTGATGACTGATTCCCCTTATTCCCCGCCGCAACGCCCGACCATCGACGACCTGGACCCCGAAAGCGCCACCACCGACCGGCTGATCGCGATGGTGCGCAGCCACCGCGAGGGCGAGGACTACCCCACCACCGAGACCCTAATCGGCAACTTGCCCGTAGCATTGCGGGCGCTGTGCGATCACGTTCTGTCGGGCGAGGCCACCGCGCTGGATGTGGCTTACCGGCTGGCGTCGCTCATCGACGCTATCGAGGGTTGTCAGGGCCAACCCGTACCGACTCGCCGGACGCATTGACCACGTCGTGTTTTGGAGATAACCGTGGCTGGATCGGGTCGCAGTTCGGGGGGGCAGAGCGGGAGGTGGAAAGGATACCGGAGCAGTTGCGGCGGTTTTTGTGAATAACGCGCCATTCACATGTCGCCCTAAAGCACGGCAACGCTTTAGGGCGGTCGGCGTAGAGTGGCCGGTTGGAGCTTTACTCTCGGAATGCCCGACGAAGTAGCCACCACGCTGCTAGTACCGGTACGACAACCGGTGCTGCCGCAACTGCGGCACTGCCGACCAACGCTCCAGCAGTTGCAGCGGTAGTCGCTGCTGTCGTTATGCCGGTGGCTATAGTCGTGCCAACGACTGGAATTGCAGCGGCTGATGACGTCGCAGTTGTTACGGCTGCGGCGCCAGTCTTGACGATTGCAGTTGCGGCCACCACTCCAGCGGTGGAACCAGCAGCGGAAGCGGCACCACCTATAACATTCCCAACGGTTACAAGCCCAATACCTGCTGCAGCAGTTCCGCCTGTAACCGTAACTCCAACGGCATCCTCGCCGAAATCGCTGGCATCGCCAACGCCCGCCTCCATTAATGGTTCCGCAGGAACAACTGCAACAGCGCTTGCAAGTCCGTGCTCTGAGAGAATCTCATTAAAGAGAGCACCATAGTCTGTAAATTCCTGAATACCTGCATACTTTGCCAGCTCTTTCGCGACAACCACATTGTCTTCATCCGAAAAATTCTGCCCAAGTTGAGACCATGTACTAAGTAACTGTTCCTGCAAAGCCTCAAACCGATCCTGCATCATACGGGGGTGGTTCTTTGCTCTCTCTAAACTCGAACATAAGTCGTCGATGTTTGATGCGAATTTCTTCTGCACATCTGGAGTTAGCTTATGCTTTACGAGCTTGAAAGCGAACCGTGTAATCTCACTAAGATTATTTGCGACAATTATTAATCCGCTAGGGTGCATGCTCATTGATTTTCTCCTATCTGGGTTGGGTTTTTGAATTTGGCAGATTGACGCGCGCCCGACTTTCCCCTCACAACCTCCCCACCACCTGCTCCATCCGCTCCTGCTCGACGTTGGTGTAAATCTGCGTGGTGCTGATGCTCTCGTGGCCCAGCATCGCCTTGATGTCCACCCGGTCGCGCCGGCGTTGAGCCGGTACGTAGCGTGGCATGGTGTAGCTTAAATATAGCGCAATTTCATGGTGGGAATTTTCTTCTCGATGCCTGGTTCCGTGGCCGGCCCGGCGCCCTCCCTGGCGCGGGAGCCGAGCACGGTCGGTTGCACCCGCACCAAAAGAATCCCTGGTGTTTTCGCGCGGGGCGCACCCACCCGCCCGCTGCCGCCTGCATGGTGTCGCGCGTCCCGTCGCCCGGCGCAAGGGTTCGCTTCGCCGCTTCGCGCCCTTGCGCCGTTCGCCGTGGCCGCGCAGTTCTGGTCGCCGTGGGCGTGGCGGGCGGGTTTTGGTTGCCCGCCGCGGCGGCCCCGGTCTCGGGTCTCTCGGTTCTGGCTTTTTTGGGGGTGTCCTGTGGTTGCGTTCTCTCTGCTCTCGTCCCGGTCGCTTGTGGTTTCGCGGGGTTCGCTGTCTGCGTCGCTGTCTGCGCCCTGGTGGCGCGCGCTGGTCGGGTCGGCGCTGTCGTGTGGGGCGCGGCGCTGGCGCGTCCGGGCGTCGGTGCGGTCGTTTTCCGGTGCGGTGGTGGTGGTCGGGTTCCGGTCGGCCTCGGCGGCGTCCGCGTTCGCGGCGGCCTGGTCGGGCTGGGTCGGGTTCCCGCTCGCCGTGCGGCGGTTCGCCGGTCCGGTGTTCGGCGTCTCCGTGCCGGTGGCCGTCCCGCCGTCGCTGCGGCTGGCGCCGCCTCCGGTGCTGCCGGCGCCGCTCGCGTGGGCGCGGGGCGCTTAGGTGGCCGGGGTTTCTCCTGCCGCCCTGGCGGGCGGCGCGGCGGCGCTGCCGCCGCT
>REEE01000050.1 GCA_007695245.1 Candidatus Competibacteraceae bacterium
GCAATTACCGCCACTCGACTTGGAAAGAACTGCGGACACAATCGCTGCAGCTATCCAACCTTTGTTGATAAATATCCAAGAGAGCCAAGGCTGGCGTTCCGGTCCCCGAGTTCGTGCTAATATCGAATTATACGCAACAGAGCGTGTTGCGACGACGGCCGTTGTGTTCAATTTGCGTTTCAACGCATACGGCTTACGCACCGCTGACGGGCAAGAGGTCGATGAAGGTTTCATGGAGGCGAAGGGTGAGTGCTTGATTGATGATTCTCACGTTGTGAGTGCTCTAAGGCTAGACCGCATTCACTTACTGACTCTCGACGATAAGCCACTTGCTGGTGGATCTATCTATGCATATATAGATGGTCTGATATTTGGCACCCGGCAGATTCCTTATACTGTCCGAGCTAAGCTTTAATAGGAAAATTTATAGGAACAAAGTTTTTTCTTTCATATGGTACGCCACGATGATTATAAAAAATCAGCTGATCAAACATTGGAAGCCAGCTTTATCTATAGGTTTTAGCTTGATGGTAGTTATATATATGATCATCTCTCCAGCAAATATAGAACAGGACATTAATGATGTTAATATCTTACACAACCAAGACTCAACACCATTAGCTGCTAAGGCGATGTTGGAGAAAGCCGTCGCTGCGTTGCAGGCGGATGAGGCCAGCGCCCTGGCCGCGTTCAACGAAGGCGCGGAAGGGTTCAAGGATAGAGACCTGTACGTCTTCTGCGGTGGTCTCGATGGTAATTTCACGGCTCATCCTACGCTGGTGGGTAAGAGCTTTAAGGATTTGAAAGACAAAGCCGGCAAAGCGCTTGGCGAGGAGATTTACGCGACGGCCAAGGAAGACAAGATCACCGAGATCTACTACATGTGGCCGCGCCCTGGTGAAGAAGAACCGACCCAAAAATCGACTTATGTTACCAGGGTGAGCGATCAAGTCTGCGCTGTTGGGTACTACATCGGATTGGAGGCAGTGCAGCAGTTTCGACAATTTCCATGGCCACCACCCCGCGCTTCTACTACGAGCATAATCCCTCAAGAACTATTGAAAGTGAAACAAAATTCAACACAACTAAGAGATGTTGAATGGAATCTAAGCCAAGCACTTAAACAAGCTGGCTACTACGAAATTAGTTACTACTTGATTCCAAGTGGATTTGCAATAGTAACAAGAATAGAGCAAATCGAAAAGGATGGCTCGCCGAAAAAAGAACCAGAACGCTGGACTTTAAGACCTGAGAGCACTTCTTTCACTCTTTCTACTTATTTAGAAGCACTTCTTTTTTCTAAACCAGGCTATTATAGAGTGATTGTTTTTGCTGTCACTCCCTATCCACTTACACAGTCGCCAGCGGAGATTACGCCGGAAGATGCGGGAAACTGGCTTAGTGGAGGCCAAAATCGCTTGCCAGAATTAATTGGAAATAAGGAGTTCTCACGAACTTATTCTTGTACTGCTCTCATATACGAATTTGAGCGCGAAACTGAGTCAGAAGCTTCACGATTCCGTAGGCCAAGTCGGATTCCTGGCCGTATACATCTGGTGAAGGCAGGCATATGGCGGGCACTTGAAAAATGACGACTAAAACCATCTCAGTTAGGACTTGCAAGAAGAGGCTTGCATACCTCTGGGTTTCAATTGGTTTAACTCTTTTCATAATATTAGTTTTTCAATCTATCTTTGGAAAATATGGCGCTAGGACGGAAGAAGCTTGGTCCTGGTTTTTGCCAAATATTATGCCTACACTTTCATTAATAATTGTGGTTTTGGTAATTGACTCTTTTTTACCAAACCAAAAAGATAATGTTAATCGATTTTTTTTCTGGCTTACTTTTTTCCTGTCAACTATTTATCTTATTTTGGTAGGCCTAACAATATTTATTCAACCATTAACTGGTTTATCGCCATTTGAACTTATGAAAAAATCAAGTTTATGGTTAGGTCCATTGCAAGGATGTGTGACAGCCGTTATGGGAGCATTTTTTATAACGGGTGCCAGAGGTGATTTGGTGAAAGGAGGAAGCTTACAAGAACTCATAACAACCTCCTCAACTGCGCCGGTATCCTTTCCACCTCCCACTTCTCCCCCGGTCCCAGGGTCACCGCCGCCTCACCCCGAACTGCGACCCGATCCAGCCCCCGTTGTCCCCGACCCACGGCAGGGTCAGTGCGTCCGGCGTGTCGGTACGGGTTGGCCCTGACACCCCTCGATGGCGTCAATCAGGGACGCCAGCCGATAAGCCACATCCAACGCCGTCGCCTGTCCGGTCAGGACGTAATCGCACAGCGCCCGCAATGCTACGGGCAAATTGCCGAGCAGCACCTCGGCGGTCGGGTAGTCCTCGCCCTCGCGGTGGCGGCGCACCCTCGCGATCAGCCGGTCGGTGCTGGCGCTTTGGGGGTCGAGATCGTCGAGGGTCGGGCGCGGCGGAACGAGGTCGGTAGCCATCAGCGGTTATCGAGTGGCGGCGCTGGGAAATCGCGCCCGCGCCAAGGCTTCGATCCGGTCGGCGATGAGGGCGCCGGCGTCGGGCGCGTCGGTCATCCGTTGCCGGGAGCGGCGCAAGGCGGCCGTCAGCGCCGGGGCGGGATGCAGCAACGGCTCCAGTTCAGCCCGCCAGCGTTCGGGATGCAGGGTGGCGCACCCCTGGCCAACCCCCAGCCGGACTATCCGCGCCGCGTTGTCGAACTGATCGAAGGCGAACGGCGCGATCAGTTGGGGAACGCCCGCCGCCAACGCGGCCGCCGTGGTGCCGATGCCGCCGTGATGCACGAGCGCGGCCACCCGAGGCAACAACCGGTCGAAAGGCAGATGGTCGGCGACCAGGACCGCGGCGGGTAAGGGATCGGGCAGGGTCTCGGGAAAGCGGGTGACGAACAGCGCCCGCCGCTGCAGCGCCGCGGCCGTCTGCAGGGCGCACGCGAAGAAGGCTTTCGCCTGCGCCATGCCGGTGCCGGCGGTGAACGCCAGCGGCGGCGACCCCGCGCTCAAAAACGCCCGCACGGCTTCGGGCAGCGGCGATTCGGCATGGGCGCGCAATCGGGGAAAGCCGGTCACGACGGCCGACGCCGGCCAGTCCGGTTGCGGCGCGGCGAACCAGTCGGGAAACGCGCCGACGGTCAGGTCCGGCGAATGCAGCCAGCGGCGCATCACCGAATGTACCGGAGGCAGGCCCAGCGTCGTCCGCAATGCATTCAGTGGCGGGGCGCAGGTGGCATCCAGCAACCCCCGGTCCACCACCGTCAGCAGCGCCCGCCGCGCCCACAACGGCACCCAGCCCGGCAGCCGTCCCGCCGCAGTGGCCGGGAATTCGTGGGCGGATAGAAAGCAGCTCGGCGCGAGATGCATCATGACCGCTGGAACGTTCCACCGCTCTTGAGCCAGGCGGGTCGCCACGCTCAGGGTCGAGCCGATCAGCACCGTTTGCCCGGGGACGATCCGACCTTCGATCATCGTTAGGAGTCGCGGGGTCCATTCCATGATCTGCCGCCAGAGGACGGCAAAGCCCCGCCGGGGATGCCAGATGTCCGGTTGGCGCAAGGCGGCCAGATACTCGGCTTCAGTCCCGAGCGGCGCCAGCGGCAAGCCGGCTTGGGCCACCGCCGCGGCGAAATGGGGATTCGCCAGCAGCGTGACGCGATGCCCGCGTTCCCGCAGCACCTGACCGAGGGCGATGAAGGGAAACACATCCCCGCCGCTGCCCAATGCCGTGATGACGACGTTCACAGGATGACCGGGGTGATTTCCGTTTCCCGATCCCCACAGGCGGCCAGCGCCAGCGCCAGCGTCGTCAGGAGCGCGCGACAGGGAACGGACATGAGCGATCTCCAGACCGGGTTTGGACCCGGAGGTCAGGTAAACCTTGAAAACGGTAAACTATCGGGACCATGAACCTTCTTCACCGGTTTTGGCGCGCGGCCCAGGCATGGGGCGGTGGCTGCCGTGGGTCCTGCTCCCGGCGGTGGCCATGAGCGCCGCATTATCCACCGAGCCCCGCCCGGTGTTCGACTTCCGCGATCCGGCCCCCGCAGCGGCGTGGGCCTCGGTCGACGACCGGGTGATGGGCGGCGTCTCGGCCAGCCGGGCGGAGATTGCGCCCGAGGGGGTTCTGAGCGGTCGCGCTCGCAGCGCATGATGGCGTTCGGCCCGTTCGAGGCGGTCGGCGGTCGTGAGCCGTGGCGTTCTCGCCGGCGCGTCCGACGCGACTCAAGACCGGCAAGTCCTAAAACGCCGGGCGCGTCAATGCCGGTCGACGCGCGTAAGGACCCTCATCCCTCGGGCGTTCGCGAGAGCGCCTCCAATTCGAGCGCGCGCCACGCCGTCATCACCCGCAGGCATTCGGCGGCTTCGATCT
>REEE01000048.1 GCA_007695245.1 Candidatus Competibacteraceae bacterium
GCTGGTCCACCGATCTCTATGAACGTATCGTTGAGCATTCTCAGGAACCCGCTTTTAATTTAAGCGAACTATAGGCCAAGAGTCACCAGATAACCACCTCTCCCTGGAAGGAACGGTCGACTCCACGTCATCACGGCGCTTCGCGCGCCACACGCAAGGGGCTTTCCCATGACCGCACGCGCGATGTTCAAACCCGAACCCCGGTTCAATAACGACCGGGAAGCCCGCCTGGCGCAGCTGCGGCCCATCCCGCACAGTCCCGAGTCCATGGACGGGATTCCCTATTTCGACGAAGAATTCCAGATGGCCGCCTCCGACGCCCACCGCAAGACGATCTATTTCCTGGGGGCCCTGCTGGATCGGGTGGCCGAGCGCGCCGGGTTGCGCGGGGTCAGCGATTATCCGATCTGGTACTGGGTTCCCGAACTCGGCGAGCAACGGATTCTCTACCCGGACTACGCCCTGACGGCCAATCCGGATATTCGGTCGCTGACGGCGAAAGAACTGGTCTTCGCCCTGGAAGTGGTCACCACCTCGCGCCGGGAGAAGGAGTTGAAGGACACGGTGCGGATGCGCGAGCACAACCGGGTGCATGGCATTCCGGAATTCCTGCTGGTGTACCCGGAGCCGGACGATGAGCGGTCGGTGATCTGGCATCGTTACGATGCGCGGACGGACCAGTATCACCCGATCCCCTTACCGGCGGATCGCCGGTATCGCAGTCGGGCGGTGCCGGGGCTGGACATCGAGGTGCTGGAGCCGAGCGCCTGGACGGAAGGGCGCAAGCTGCGGGTCTACTACCAGAGCGAGGAATTACGCGAGGGCCAGGTGGAAGAACAAGCCCGGAAAGCGGCGGAACAACAAGCCGCACAGGAACGCCAGGCCAAGGAACAGGAACGTCAGGCTCGAATGAGCGCCGAACACCGAGCGGAGCAGGAACGTCAGGCCAAAGAGCAGGAACGTCAGGCTCGAACGAGCGCCGAACAGCAGGTCGAACAACTGCTCGGCCGGCTCCGGCAGGCCGGTCTTGAACCCTGAAGGGTAGTGCTTTAACCAGACTGAATTGACCAGGACTTTCGCCAAGTCCCTTAAATTCGTCATACCCGTGAAACGGGTATCCAGTTTTTTCAGTAGGTTACTGGATTCCCGCTTGCGCGGGAATGACGGAAAGCGAAAGTCCTGATGGCGAGAACGTGCAAGCGCCGGTCGAGTGCCCGTACACGCTGGAGCAGGTGCTCGATAGCGATTTTCTGCCGGATCGGAGCCGATGAAGCGCCTCCAACGTGCGCGATGCTGGCCGCGCCGCGCCGAGCCAGGGTTATCAGTTCGATTTGTTGTGGGGAGAGAACCGCGCATGTCTCCGGATGACTTTATCGCCAAGTGGCGAGGCGTCGCGCTCACCGAGCGCGCGGCGGCGCAGGAGCATTTCATCGACCTCTGCCGGCTGCTCGACGAGCCGACCCCGGTCGAGGCCGATCCAACCGGCGCCTGGTACGCTTTCGAGCGGGCACGATCCGGTGCGGGTCGCGCATTTCAGCCAGCAGGTGTTGTTCTGTCTGTTCGCCGAGGACATCGCGCTGCTGCCGGGTCAGTTGTTCGCCAAGCTGTTGCAGGCGGGACTCCGCAGTCCGGCCGACGCCCGAACCATGCTCGAAAGCCTGTTCGGCGCGATGGCGGCGGCCTACGGTTGGGCGGATTACGGTCCCGAGATGCCCGACGACGAGATCCTGTCGCGGTTGCTGGCGTTGAATCTGGAACGGGCGGCGCGCGTTGCCGCGCCCGACGGACGCGGCGGATCAAACGACCGGTAACACCACCCCAATCGGAGGTGCCATGAGCCCATCTCCTGCCAACGAAACATCTTACGATGCGGATTTCTTTCTTTGGACGCAGCAGCAGGCCGCGCGCCTGCGTCAGGGGCGATGGAGTCAAATCGACGCGGCCAATCTGGCTGAGGAGATCGAGAGCATGGGCAAAAGCGACCGCCGCGCCATCATCAGCCACCTGGCGATCATCCTGCGGCACCTGCTCGAGTGGTGCCGTCAGCCCGAACGGCGCGGAACCCGTTGGAGACTCTCCATCCGCAACGGGCGGCAGGAGATCGACTGGATCGTGAATGACAGTCCCAGCCTGCGCCGCCAGTTGTCGGAACTCATTGAGTCCGTTTACCCAATGGCGCGCGAAAATGCCGCTGATGAAACGGGTTTGGCGCTCGACGTCTTTCCCGAACAGTGCCCGTTTACGGTAGAGCAGGTCATCGGCGACGACTGGCCAGAATCCGTTCTGGATGACGCTCCCCAATCCGGACGGTAGGCCCAACCAGGATGTCCTTGAGATCATGCTCTATCCCAGCCGACTGACGCCTGACCCATGCGCCTGACGACCGAGCAAGCCCAAGCGATTCGCGACAGCGTGACCGAGGTCTTCGGCGCGGCGGCCCAGGTCTGGCTGTTCGGCTCCCGGGTCGACGACCGGCGACGGGGAGGCGATATCGACCTGCTCGTGCGCCCGCCGGCAGACCGGGCGGTGGACCCCGAGACCGCCTGGCGGGATAAGCTGCGCCTGCTCGGGCAGTTGGAACGGCGGCTCGGCGAGCGCAAGATCGACATCGTGTTGGAGGCTCCCGACGATCCCCGCCCCATCGTGCGGATCGCCCATCAAACTGGAATTCCCTTATGAACGACGCCCCGGAGCTGTTCGCCCTGCGGCAAAATCTGGAGGTCTGCCTCATCCACCGCGACACCCTGCGGGAAGCGCTCGACGATCTGGAACAGCGCGCCCTCGGGACGTCGGATCTGGAGGCCCTGACCAAGGCCGACCGGCGTCTGCTCGATCAATTCGCTTATCGTTACACCCGCTTGCAGGACGACTTGGGGGCGCGCTTGATGCCGGCCGTCCTGCGCGCGCTCCAGGAAGACATTGGACCGCTATCCATGCGCGACCGCCTCGACCGCCTCGAACAACTCGGCTGGCTGGCCTCCGCCGAGGACTGGAACGCCCTGCGGCGCGTTCGCAACGAATTTGCCCATGACTACCCAGCGACGGCCGCCGAGCGCTTGCAACGCCTGATAGCCGCCCAACGAGCCGCCGTGGCGTTGCTGGTCGTTCTCGCCCGCTTCGTGGAACGCATCGCCAACCAGTTTCCAGACCTTCCGCATCCCGACTCTGGGTGAGATGAATCAAGGACTCCATGCGATCTGCTGGACGTCAATTTGGCGATGGACCGCACATCCGGTGTTGACGGGAGCGGGCCTTGGCCAAACCCGGGTCCCATGCCTCAGGCGAGCTTCAACAGGGCTCTGATCTTCGCCTTAATCTCGGCGAGTTCGGCCGACGTCGCTTGACCTTTACGCTCGGCCTGGCGCGTTTGCCAGTCCAGGCTCTTGACTTGATCGGCCAAGGCGGCGCCGGTGGTGCCGCTGCCCGCAAGCACCACCTCGAACGGATAGCCCTTGATCTGGTGGGTGATCGGCACGCACACCAGCAATCCCGCGCGGCGGTTGTAGGCCCTGGGACTCAACACCACCGCCGGCCGTCGTCCGGCTTGCTCGTGCCCGCTGTGTGGGGTGAAGTTCAGCCAGACGATCTCACCCTCATCAGGCACATAAGACATCGCCATCAGAGCAGTTCCTGGCCTTCGGGGGGGCCGAAGTCCTGCTCGGTGTGCCGGTTCCGCGGGGTGATGCCCGCCAGCAGGTCGTCGAGTGCAAAAGACGGTGCGGCCGGTTCGATGATCACCCGGCCATTCTCCACGCGAACTTCGACGGCCTGATCCAGCGCTAAGTGCGCGGCTTCCATGATGGCCGCCGGTAACCGCACCGCCGGGCTGTTGCCCCATTTCTTGACGAACTGGATGGCCACTGCCGGTCCTCCATGGTAGAAACTATCGTATATACAGGGTTAGCCTACGTCATCGGCCGTGCGGTATCAAGCCTCGGCGTTTCAGATTCTATTAGCGAATCCCAGATCAGCGCCAGTGGCCACGATTATTACCCTATTCGGGGCGGCGCTGGTGTGCTTCCATGTACTGCCGGAGACTACTTTGCTGGCTGAAAATCAGCCACGCAATGGCTGATTTTCAGCCATCATGGTCGTCCGGCGACTCGGGGAAAAAATGCCAGGGGCGCATCCATGGAACAACTGGCCTTCGCGGCTAATCCAAGGCAAGCTGAGCGGGTAACAAGCCGGGGTCGCCGCAGCGCTCCGGTCGCCGGCACAGACACGTAAGGCGTGGGACCAACGACCATCGGGAATGAGAAGAACGCCGTGAAGACAGGACCAAGTTCGAGTGG
>REEE01000199.1 GCA_007695245.1 Candidatus Competibacteraceae bacterium
CACTCATGGATGATCTCCGTTAGTTATTATGGTTATCATAATATGATATATCTAATATAACCTTCAAGAGGAAAGGATTAAGGAAAGGAAATAGAGAAAATGGGCTAAGGCACAATTCGACTCCGAAAATTCGGAGACTCTCCGATATATCGGGGAAAGCCCGGCGGGCGCCGAGGTCCGCGTCATCCAGTCTCCATCATCAACCTGTTGATCATAAATAATTTATTGGTAATTCCATACGCTTTTCACGTATGGCAAGGTCTTTGCTGGTGTGTAATAGTCATAAAAATTAGGGATACGCAACCCATCCCTTATCGGAGGAATTAACGATGTCGAGCTGCAAATCCGCGGGCATGAGTATCATCTTCGCCGCGCTGTTGGCGCTCCTGATCGGCGCGCCTACCTCGGCCACGGCGGCGAGCGCCGCCGAAATCAACCGCAATGCCGCCAACGCGTTGGCGGATCTATATCGGCAGACGCCAGCGGCCAAGGCTCTGGCTCGACAAGCCAAGGCGATCCTGGTCTTCCCCAGCGTGGTCAAGGGCGGTCTGCTCATCGGGGGGGAGTACGGGCAAGGCGTCCTGCGCCAGGGCGAGAAAGCGGTGGGTTATTATGAGACCGTGGCGGTCTCCTACGGGCTGCAAGCAGGCGCGCAGAGCTTCAGCTACGTCCTCTTTTTCATGACCGACTCCGCTGTCCAGTACGCGAAAGAGAGCAAAGGCTGGGAATTCGGCGTCGGCCCGAGCGTGGTCGTGCTGGATGAGGGCATGGCGAAGACCTTGACCACCACCACGACGCGGAGCGACATCTACGCCTTCGTCTTCGGCCAGCAGGGACTGATGGCGGGCGTGGGCCTGAAGGGCTCGAAGATCACCCGGATCTGGCCGGGTCCGTAAGTTCAACGTAAAAAGTCATTCCACGACCCAACGAGAGGAGGTTGTCCATGCATCCTGTCATCAGAACCCTGGGCTCGGGAGCCGTGCTGCTGCTGGTTGCCCTGCTGGCGACCGCCGCGGTGGCCGAGACTAAATCCCCCCCTGCCGACGCCCCGCCTGCCAGCGCCGCCATGGAGTAGTTGCTGCGCATGGCGAATTTTCTGGCGCGGCTCGAACAGTTCAGCGTCGGACAGCGGAGCGGCTTCGACGTGGTCCAGGAATCCGGCCAGAAGATCGAGTTTGGCGAGCAGCGCGACATCACGTTCGTTCGCCCCAACCGATTCAGATTCAACGTGCGGAAGAGCGACGGGGAAGCGTACACGACCGTCTTCGACGGCCAAGTGGTTAAGGTATTCAACGCGACGGAAAACCGGTACGCCATCTCCGAAGTCTCGGGAGATACCGATGCGGCGATCACGCATTTTGTCAGGGATCTGCAAATGCGCTTGCCGCTCGCCCTGCTGTTCGTGACCACCCTGCCCAAGGAACTCGAGCAGCGCTTCGCTGAAGCGGAGATCGTCGAGACCACCACGATCGCCGACCAATCCTATTTTCATCTCGCGGCCCGCGGCGATAGCGTCGATTTACAGGTTTGGTTGCCGACGACCGGAGACCCTTTGCCGCACCGCATTATCCTGACCTACGCACTTGAGGAAGGACAGCCGCAGTACTGGGCGAACTTTATGGAGTGGAACCTCGCGCCCAACCCATCAGCCTCCTGGTTCGCCCTCGACATCCCGAAAGAAGCGGCCCGCATCCCCTTCCTCGCTCAGGTTCGCCGCGCGACGGCGGCCCCAACCACACCAGGAGAACCGAAATGACCGGCCAAACCCTGATCAAGATGTCCTCCGAGAAGCCCGCGCTCAAGACGGTCTTCGTAAAAACCTTCTGCGTCGCCATGGTGGCGCTGTTTGTGGGTTCGCTGGTGATCGAAGCGTATGCGCGCGGCGGCGGGAGAGGTGGTGGGGGTAGAAGTTTTTCCCACGCCGGACCGGCCAGCGGCGGCAGCTTCGCCGCCCGCGGGGCGGGGCGGGGGGAAGCCCGCCAGTACGGCCGGTCCGACCGGATGGCATCGCGGGGGGAGGGTCGAACCGAGCGAACCGAGGGACGGCAAGACTATCGGGGCGATCGCCAGGAAGCGAGAACGGATCGCCAGGAAAATCGGCAGGACTACCGGACGGATCGCCAGGAAAATCGGCAGGATTACCGGGACGATGCGCGCGATGACTGGCAGGACCACTACGATGATCGCTGGGACAATTGGGGGTGGGGCTATGGGGCGGCCGGCGTGGCGGTGGTGGCCGGGGCTTACGCGATTGGGTCCGCGATTTCCGCGGATTCTTACTACGACCTCCCTTGCACGCCCACGACGATCATCGTCGACGGCGTCGCCTATTCGCAATGCGGGGACGCCTGGTATCAGCCTGCCTATTCAGGAGGAACGACCACCTATGTGGTCATCGAGCCTCCCGCGGGGTACTGAAGGATAGCATCAGCGCTGGAGCGACCGGCGAAGCCGCGGCGTGGTTGCTGGTTGGCGGAACAACTCAAACGGGCATCACCATGGCTCCATAGCTCGCCACGGTGGCGTCACGGGACAGCAGCCTCATGGGTTCTGCCAGCGACTGCGCGACCAGGAGGCGGTCGAAGGGATCGCCGTGGATCGCCGGCAGGCCATCGACCAGCGCCGTGTGCCGCCAGGTTATGGGCAACTCCCGGTAGCCCGCCTGGGTAAACAACTCGGCGGCGCGGGCACTGGAGACCGGCATGTCGCCGCGCCCCAGCGCGTGTTTGATGGCGATTTCCCAAACCGAGGCGGCGCTGACGTAGATCTCGTTCGCCGGGTCTTCGATCAGACCTTGCGCCAAACCCCCCAGGCGGGCGGAACCGGTCAAGGCCCAGAGCGCGATCTGGGTATCGAGCAACACGCGCAACTAACGATCCCCCAGGAACAGCGCGGCGACCTCCGCGTTGTGCCGGTCGATATCATCTGGGACTTCGAACTCATCCCGCGCCAGCCCCACGCGACGGGACGCGTCGATCTGGATCGGCACGACGCGCGCCACGGGCTTGCCGTTGCGGGAGATCACGATCTCGTTCTCCGCGCCCGAGACAATTTGATCGATCAGTCGCGAAAGATGGGTCTTCGCATCGAATAGACTGACGGTTTGCATCATGACCTCCATAGATTGGTCAGACTAGTCTAGTCAACTATCGAACAGCGGACAAGGTGCGGAAGCGACCACGCCGGTTGCGCCAAGACGAGCGCAGACAAACCCAAACCCAACAACGGTAAAACGGCTAAAAAAATACTGCTGTACGGCTTCTTAAGCCTACGATATTTCGTAGTTCCACGATATTTCAGATTCCCGGTTTGCGCCGAGGCTGTTTCTCGACCGGACAAATCTTCACAAATTTTTGATCTAAATAGCCTTATTTTCTGGAGTCTCATGCCGGTTCGACTGGCACGCTGCCTGCAATTGCTAAGAACCATGATCGAACTGCGGCTTTATCTCCGAACCCCGGCAAAGCGGACCCTGGCGCTGCGGGTCGCCTTGCAAGCGCTGGAGCGACAGGCAAAGCTACAGCGGGGTTGCCTGGAGACCCATCTTTTCATGGAAAGTCGCGATCACCGGAGCCTCTGCTATACCGAGGCGTGGGATACCGAAGAAAATCTCGGCTTGATGCTTTGTTCGGAGCATTTTACCCGTCTGGCGGAACTGATGGAGACGGCCACCGAACCCCCGGTGCTGGATTTCCGCACGATCACCGCCATCCGTGGCCTTGAATTCGCCTGGCTAGCGCGGCGCGGGCAGGACGATCCGCGGCTTGGCGAGGAAGGCGATCCCGCGTTGCCCGTCAGGGCCAACGACCAGCCATTGATGGAGGGTCATCATCCTGTCAATAACCTCCCGGACTGAGTTGGATTTCCGGCATCATTAACTAAGAGGCTGTACAAAAACGCCTCTAAAACGAGGAGTGGTTCCCATGAAAAAGCAGTTTATTCGCAAAGATTTTGGCCTGGCTGTCGCGACCCTGAGTTTGGTTTTGACGGCGTCGGCCTGGGCGACGGAACCGCCGGCAGCCGCAAGCGTCAGCGAAGAACTCCGGGCGGCGCTGCGCCAGCACCATGAAGCGTTGAAACAGCACGACCTTAAAGCGTTGCTGGCGCTCTACGCCGACACCCCCACCGTGGCGCTGATGGGCACCGGTCCTGGGGAATTCTGGAAAGGCAAGGCGGCGGTGGAAGATACCTACAAACGTTATTTCGAGACCTTCAAGGCCGGCTCGCTGAGTCACGAATGTCCGGAAGCCACTGGGGCCGAGGACGGCAACGGCGCTTGGCTGATGGCCTCCTGCATCATGAAGGACACCACCCCGGACGGCGAGCCGCGCGAGTTCGGGCTCAACGTTTCGGCGGTGCTGAAGAAAGAGTCCGCCGGCTGGCGGTTTCAGGCGTTGCATTTCTCCAACTTGGCCGGGGACGACGGTCCGCCGGAGGAAGAAGACGCGGTGCCCGAGTCGGAAGCCGCGCCGGGCAAGGCTGAGTAGAGGAGTATGACCATGACCGATCAACAGAAAATGACGGATCCCACGCTGGCCGACGCCCCGGTTGCCGAGGAACGGCGGCGGTTCCTACGCGGGCTGGGCAAATGGTCGCAGGCGGTGATCGGCGGCGTGCTGCTGGGCAGCGCGTTGCTCGAGTCCAGGCCGGCCCACGCGAGGAGTTGGGCCAACCGGGCCGGCGGCGGTGGCGGCGGTTGGGTCAACCGCTACGGCGGCGGTGGCGGTGGTTGGGCTAACCGGGCTGGCGGGGGCGGCGGCGCTTGGGTCAACCGCTACGGCGGGGGCGGCGGCGCTTGGGTCAACCGCTATTAACGCAACTGCCAGGGTAGGGGCATACGGCCATGCGCCTCTACCTTTAACCCTATCTTTAAACCCCATCTGACGAGTGACGAGGAAAGCTAATGAAAATGAAGAACCTGTTCCCAATGGTCTTGGGCGTATTGAGTTTGTTGGGCGTGACCGCAACCGCCATCGCGGCGGCGGAGAAAGCGCCTGTTACCGGAGAAACCGCCCAAGCCGAGATTGATGAAATCATCACCTCAACCGTGCGGGTACACGCGGTGAATCTCGGGAAACGACAACTGACGGTCCAAAACCAGGAAGGCGAAATTTTCACCGTCGACGTCCCCCCCGAGGTTCGCCGCCTGGCGGAAATCAAGGCGGGCGACCTGATTGTCACCGAGTATCGTCAAGCGCTGGCCGTGGGGCTCCACAAGACCGACAGCAGCACTGGCATCCGGGTCAGGCGGGAGTCGGTGAGCGTCGAGCGGGCCGGGATGGACCAACCACCGGGCGGCGTGATGCGCGAGACCGTCGAGATTTTGGCCAACGTCGTCGCCATCGACAAGGCCCGGCGCGAGGTGACCATCCGGGGCGCCGAGCATACGGTGGTTCTCACCGTGCCCGAAGACATCGACCTCGGTGAAATCGCGGTCGGCGACGAGGTGTTAGCCCTTTACGTCCAGGAACTGGCGATCAACCTGGAGCCGGCGCCCGCCGCCGCGATCGAGGCTTGGAAATCGCGGTGATCAGTCGTGAAGGGATGCGTCGCTAATGAGCGGCAATGAGACCCACCTGATCGAGCGTCTGGCGCGCGTCGCACCGGGTTTACCGGCGCTCCTGCGCTACCGATTCGCCGCCGACTTCCGGTACGATCTGGTGGCCGGCGTCTCAGTGGCGGCGGTCGCGTTGCCCGTCGCCATCGCGTATGCTCAACTCGCCGGTTTCAGTCCGGTCGTGGGCCTCTACTCGAGCATCCTACCGTTGGTGGCCTACGCCCTCTTCGGCACTTCACGGCAGTTGATGGTGAACCCCGACGCGGCGGCTTGCGCGATGATCGCCGCCGCCGTCGCGCCGCTCGCCGTCGGCGACGTGGAGTTGTATGCGTCGCTCGCGATCATGCTGACGTTGTTCACCGGCCTGTTCTGCATCGCGGCGAGTTTCCTGCGGCTCGGCGCGCTGGCGGATTTCCTGTCCAAACCGATCCTGGTCGGCTTCCTGAACGGCGTCGCCATCAGCATCCTGCTGGGGCAGATCGGCAAGCTGTTCGGTTTTCCCATCGAGTCCGGCGGCATCATTCCCCGCCTGCTCGAATTCATCGCCAAGCTGCCGCAAACCCATGGCCCGACCCTGGCGGTGGGGCTGGGCAGCTTCGCCGTGCTGTTTCTCGCGCGCCGGTTCCTGTGCCGCTTGCCGGCGGCGCTGGTGGCGCTGGTGGCTGCCGCCATGGCGGTGGCCCTGCTGAAACTGGACGGCCAGGGGGTCGTGATTCTGGGTCCGGTGCCCGCCGGGCTGCCGCCGCTGCGTTGGCCCACGGTTCCCCTCGAATATTTGCCCGCCCTGGCAGCCAGCGCGGCGGGCCTGGCCCTGGTGCTGTTTACCAGCGGCGTGTTGACCGCCCGCAGCTTCGCGGCGAAGAACCGGTACGAGATCGACGTCGACCGCGAGTTCGCGGCATTCGGTGCCGCCAACCTCGCCTCTGCGGTGTCCCAAGGGTTTGCCGTCACCGGGGCCGACTCGCGGACCGCCATGGGCGACGCGGCGGGCGGTCGCACGCAGGTGACGGGGCTGGTGGCCGCCGCGACGATGGCGATGGTCTTGCTGTTCCTGACCGGCCCCTTACAGTATGTCCCGATCGCCGCGCTGGGCGCGGTGCTGGTGTTCGCGGCGTTCTCGCTGTTCGACGTGCGCTCGCTGCGGGACATCTGGAAGATCGACCGGCGCGAGGTGGGGTTGTCGGTGATCACCACGTTGGGTGTGGTGGCGGTGGGCGCGATCGACGCCATTCTGTTCGCGGTGGCGCTGGCGCTGGTGCGCTTTATCAGGCTGACCGCGCGGCCCCGCGACGAGGTGCTCGGCAAGGTGGATGGCCTGCCCGGCTTCCATGCCATCGAACGACATCCCGGTGCCAGGACCTTTTCCGGCCTGGCGCTTTACCGCTTTAACGGTCCCATCACCTTCTTCAACGCTCCCTACTTCAAACAGCGGGCGTTGGCCGTGGCCGCTGCCGCCGGTCCGGAACTCCGGTGGTTCGTCATCGATGCGATTCCGATCAGCCACATCGACGTGACCGGCTTGTACGCCTTGCGCGATCTCCGGGAGACGCTCGAGGCGCGCGGCGCGACCCTGATTCTGGCCGGGCGTCAGACTGAAATCCTCAACGGGTTACGGGAGACGGGCCTCTACCGGCCCGAGCACGAGAAACGCCTCTTCCCGACCCTCCGACAGGCGCTGAGAGCCTACCGCCGCGAAACCCGCCCGGTCGATGCGCCGCCTGACGAGGAATAGCCGAACTGCAAGATCGCCCTCTTATGCTGGCGGTGATCGCTGCGGCGCGCGGCGATCTTCCGGAAAAGAGCGACATCAATCCCTGAGGAGTTTGCCCCATGACCGACCCATCCCAATCCCTAACCACGCTTTCCACCCCATCCCTCATACCGGTGCCTGCCCAACCGGCGGTGGAGTACTGGATCGACGGCTGGCAGCGCACCATCCTGTTCTGGGACGTGCTGCGCCAGCGCAGCGACCAGTACTACGCGCAGAAGGCGCAGGCGGTGCCCCACGTGCTCAGTTTCGAGCACGAACCGGTGCTGGACGGCCGCACCTTCGCGCGGCCGGTCAATTACGGCCTGGTGCGGGTCAAGCCGCCGGCGGGCGTGCTCATCGACCCGCTGAAACGCCCGTTCGTGGTGGTCGACCCACGCGCCGGGCACGGACCAGGGATCGGCGGCTTCAAGGCCGACAGCGAACTCGGCGTGGCGATGCGCGCCGGCCATCCCGCCTACTTCGTCGGCTTCAGCCCCGACCCGATGCCGGGCCAGACCATCGAAGACATCATGAAAGCCGAGGCGGTGTTCCTGGAAAAGGTCATCGAACTGCATCCCCAGGCCGAGGGCAAGCCCTGCGTCATCGGCAACTGCCAGGCCGGATGGGCGGTGCTGATGGTGGCCGCCACCCGGCCGGAGCTGTTCGGCCCGATCATCATCCCTTGGTCGGGCTGCGGGGTTCGGACGAGCCGCCGCGCCGGCGTCCCGGCGTCGAACCGGAACGGCTCGCGTTCATCCAGCAACGCATCGCCGAACTCAAGGCCCGCCTCGCCGAGGGCGGCTTGCGCGAGGCAGCGATTCGTGGTCTGGTCTACATCGGCCTGGCGGGACCGGGCGTGGACGAACGGGCTTTCGAGGCGCTGCGCCAGATGCGCGACCAACACAGCGGCCTGACCCTGGCGGACTTCAAGCAGACGCTGCGCGAGCAGTTCTTCGCGTTGCTGCTCGACCGCGACGGCGCGCTGGCCGCGATTCCGCGGATGCTGCCCACCGACGCGGCCGCCCGAACGGAGGCGTTCGCCAAGATCCGGCGCGTCGTCACGGCCATCGGCGAGCCTACCGGCGAACGGGCCGAGCGGCTGGCGCGGATTGAAAAATTATTTCTGGCGGGCGAAGCGACCGAGTCGGGCGCGGGCCAAGCCAGTTGATCGCTACGGATGGGCAGGGTACGCATTGCGTACCCTGCTGCTGATCGATACTGAAAAATGAGGAGTGGATTCATGACACGCAAGCACGAGAAATACCAGCAACTGATCGCCCGGTGCCAGACCCTGACCCCGGTGCCGACCGCTGTCGCTCACCCCTGTGACGAAAGCTCGCTCCGTGGTGCGGTGGAAGCCGCTGAACTGGGTCTCCTGCAACCGATCCTGGTGGGACCGCGGGCCAAGATCGAATCCGTGGCGGCGCAATTCCAGCTCGATATCTCCGGCTACGAGATCGTGGACGCGCCGCACAGCCACGCCGCCGCCGAACTGGCGGTGCAACTGGCGCGTGAAGGCAAGGCCGAGATGCTGATGAAAGGCAGCCTGCACACCGACGAATTATTGAGCGCGGTGGTGCGGACTGCGACCGGCCTGCGCACCGAGCGCCGCATCAGCCACGCCTTCCTCATGGACGTACCCAGCCTGGACCGAGTGCTGGTCATCACCGACGCCGCCATCAACATCGTCCCGACCCTGGCGGACAAAGTGGATATCACCCAAAACGCCATCGACCTCGCCCACGCCTTGGGATACCCCCAACCGAAGGTCGCGATCCTGTCCGCGATGGAGACGGTCAACCCCAAGATACCGTCCACGGTCGAAGCTGCGGCGCTGTGTAAAATGGCCGACCGGAAACAGATCACCGGCGGCATTCTGGACGGGCCGCTGGCGCTGGACAACGCCATCAATCTCGCGGCGGCCCGGATCAAACAGCTCGACTCGCCGGTGGCAGGTCATGCCGACATCCTGGTGGTGCCCGATCTGGAAGCGGGCAACATGCTGGCCAAGAGTCTGAGTTTTATGGCCGACGCCGACGCCGCTGGGATCGTGCTCGGCGCGCGGGTGCCGATCATCCTCACCAGCCGCGCCGACTCGGTCACCACCCGGCTGGCCTCCTGCGCGGTGGGTGCCCTGGTCGTCCAGGCGCGGCGGGAAAGCGCTGGCAAGGCGGTGGCGTCATGAGCGACGCGATTTTGGTGCTCAACGCCGGCTCGTCCAGCATCAAATTCTCGGTGTTTCTGGAACGGGGCGACGCGCTCGACCTGCTGCTGGGGGGACAAATCGAGAGCCTCCACACCGAACCTCGGTTCAAGGCCAGGGACGCGGCGGGCACCGTCATCGGCGAACGGCAGTGGGCGGCGGGCGAGCCGTTCGGCCACGACGGGGGCCTCGCCTATTTGGTCGAATTCCTGCGCGAACAGCTCTGCGAGCATCGACTGATCGCCGTGGGGCATCGAGTGGTGCATGGCGGCCTCGACTATGCGGTGCCGGTCCGGCTGACCGCCGAGATCGTCGGCCACCTGGAGCAATTCATCCCGCTGGCACCCTTGCACCAGCCCCACAACCTCAAACCGATAAAACTGTTGCTGGCCAACCGCCCGGAGTTGCCGCAGGTGGCCTGCTTTGACACCGCCTTCCATCGCCAACAACCGGAAGTCGCGCAAGCCTTCGCCCTGCCGCCTGAGATCACCGACCGAGGTGTACGCCGCTACGGCTTCCACGGCCTGTCCTACGATTACATCGCTGCCGTTCTGCCGGAGTACGACCCCCGCGCGGCAGCGGGACGCACGGTGGTGCTGCACCTGGGCAACGGTGCTAGTCTGTGCGCCATCCACAACGGTAAAAGCATGGCCAGCACCATGGGCTTCACCGCCGTGGATGGGCTGCCGATGGGCACCCGCAGCGGCAATCTCGATCCCGGCGTCGTGCTGTATCTCATGGACGAGTTAAAGATGGATGCCCGCGCCATCGAGAAGCTGCTCTACCAGCAGTCGGGGCTGCTCGGCGTCTCCGGCACTTCCAGCGACATGCGCACCCTGCTTGCGTCTGACGAGCCGAGGGCGAAATTCGCGGTAGAGTTGTTCGTCTACCGCATCGGCCGGGAGTTGGGTTCGCTGGCCGCCGCGCTGGGCGGGCTCGACGCCCTGGTGTTCACCGCCGGCATCGGCGAGCACGCCGCGCCGATTCGGGAGCGGGTTTGCCGCGCCGCCGCCTGGCTCGGGGTGGAAATCGATCCCGCCGCCAACGCGACCGATGGCCCTCGGATCAGCACCGCCGACAGTCGAACGTCGGTCTGGGTGATTCCGACCAACGAAGAGCTGATGATCGCCCGCCAGACCCGGCACCTCCTCAACCCCGTCTCTTAAGGAGCACAATCTCATGGCCGTTGAAATCCCTCGTCCTCCGCTCAAGGGCAAGAAGGCGCTGGTCGCCGGCATCGCCAACGAGCATTCCATCGCCTACGGCTGCGCCAAGGCGTTCCGCGAACTGGAAGCCGATCTGGCCATCACCTATCTCAATGAAAAATCGAAACAGTACGTCGAGCCGCTGGCGCAAGCGCTGGAGGCACCGATCTTCATGCCCCTGGACGTGAGCCAGCCGGGCCAACTTGAAGCGTTGTTTGAAGCCATCACCCAGCAATGGGGCCGGCTCGACATCCTGGTCCACGCCATCGCCTTCGCCCCGAAGGCTGACCTGCAAGGTGGAATACTCAATTGTTCGGCGGAAGGGTTCGCCACGGCGATGGACATTTCCTGTCACTCCTTCATCCGCATGGCCAAGTTGGCTGCCCCGCTGATGACCGAAGGCGGCACGCTGTTCGCCATGAGCTACCACGGCGCGGCGGCGGTGGTGCCGAACTACAACGTCATGGGACCGGTGAAGGCGGCGTTGGAGTCCGCCTGCCGTTATCTGGCCTACGAACTGGGCCCGCAGGGCATCCGAGTCCACGCCATCTCGCCGGGACCGCTCAAGACCCGCGCCGCCTCGGGGCTTAAGGACTTCGATCTACTGCTCAACGAGGCGATGGAGAAGGCGCCGCTCGGCGAACTGGTGGACATCATGGACGTCGGTTTCACCTGCGCCTACCTGGCCACCCCCTACGCCCGCCGCCTGACCGGCAGCACGGTGTATGTGGACGGCGGTGTAAACATCATGGCGTGACGCAGGCCGGTGGGTTCGGGGCCGGCCATGATAACCGCCCGTCTCATCGAACCCACCTAACAATCAAGGAGAACTCCCATGCCGTTTCGCTTGCTGCAATCGATTTTTTCCGGTCCCAGCCCGCCCGGCAAATTTGACAAGGAGTTGATGCTGCGAGGCATCGAACGGGTGGTGGACGGCACCGATCCCCGCTTGCGGGCGGTGAGTCACTACCGGCGCAAGCTGTGGGAGCCGGTGGAGCGCGCCATCGACTACGTGGTGAACTTCGTCAACGCCCTGCCGCCCGCCATCGCTGCCGATCGCCAGGGCTACCTGGCCGATCCCCGGTTGCGCGCCCTGTTCGCCTCGCCCGAGAGTTTGCGGGAAGTGCTGAGCTTCAGCGACGGCACCCGGAACTACCTGAAACAGGCCCCTACCCCTTTGCCCGCGGAGCTGTACGCGGGCCTCGGCGCGGCGCGGGTCGAGAAGACCGTGCTCGGGATCGATCTGGACGGAGACATCCTCCGGCGGGATGTGCCGCAAACCGTCGTCAACTTCTGCGACCACCGGCTGGTTTTTCTCACCGCCAACGAGCAGGACACCCGCCGGGAACTGATGAGGCGCGCGGCCGATTATCTGATCGAGACCGCCCTCGAGCACCTGACCGCCAGCCGCGTCCAAAAGACCCAACTGGAACAGCAACAACGAAAATTGTTCCAGCAAAAGGCCAGCCTGCTGAGAGAAGCTCAGGTCGGCTTCGAATCTCTGGCGGAATCGGCCACGGCGAAGCCGGTCGATTTGCCCGCCCTCGAGCAACAGCTTCAGGACCTCGAAACCGAACTGAACCAACTGCGCGCCGATTCGGCCACGCTCGATAAACATCTCGCCAAAGTCGCCGCCACTCTGAGCGAACCGGAAAAGTATCTGCGGCTGGAGTCGATCTCGCTCACCCTGGACCACGCAAACACCAAGGTGCCCGCCGACTCACCCAGGGTCACCAACTCGATGACTTTCCAGGAAATCGTGCTGGGGAAAGATCGCCGGGTCGCCGCGCTGTTCGTCCGGTTCCCCAGCGACCAGCTTCTGCCGCAACCCGACTTCTTCGAGGAGGCCAATCGCCTGCTGCAATCGGTCCGCTGAGTCGGACGCCACTCAATGCGGATTGCCGCATTCCAACCCTGTTTGCCTGACCCTGTTTTCCGGAGACTTCCCCATGAGCGATCAAACCCCAAAAACCCCCGATGTCGCCGCCGCCATCAAGGAACTGCGTCGTTATCTGCTGGAAAAAGGTCACCATTTCGAGCGCGGTCCCCGCTACGAAGGCCAAGCCAAGGCGCTGTCCAGCGTGGCTCAGGCGGTGAAAACCTATGAAGGGAGGGGTTACACCAAATACATGCAGGTCGGTAACCCGCCGGTCTACGCAATGCTGGCGCGCGGCCATCATGAGGCGCATATCTTCCAGCCGCAGGATCCGCAAATCCGGGAATGGCTGGAGGATGACAAGGTGGCGCTGAACGATCCGACCGTGCGCGCGTACCTGCTGCAGAGCGCCGGGCTGAGCGAGGGCGAGGTTCCGGTCGCCAGCAAACCGCAGCGCTTTCGCATCACCGATGTGGATGGCGTGTTCATCATCACCAGCGAGGAGGCCTCGCCCGAGCGGCGGTGACGGGTGTCGGGCGAAGGTCGACCACGGCGATCGATGCCCTCGACCAGATCGAGGATTTGTTGCATCGCCTGGGCCTGTCGCGCCGGCCGGCTGAGCCCGAGCAGGACGCGGTGGCTGGGCACTGATGATGCCTATGCACAGCGTCAGGTTCGCGAACCAGAGGATAAAGTAATGACAGCGATTGAACCGGCATTGATCGAGAAACTAAAGCAGTTGCCGCCGCACAAGGTAGCGGAAGTGGAAGATTTCATCGACTTCCTGCGCGCCCGCGAGGACGACCGCAGGCTGACGCAGGGGACAAGCAAAACGGCCGAAGCCAGCTTTGCGAAGGTCTGGGACAACGAGGAGGACGCGGCCTATGATCAGCTATAACCGATCATCGCAAGAGCGAGAAAAAAAATCGTGATGCGTTATGCCTTCGGCGATGTGATTCTGGTGCCGTTTCCGTTCACGGACCAGTCGACGACGAAACGGCGGCCTGCGGTGGTGATCTCCAGTAGCCGTTACAACACGGCGCGGCCCGATCTGATTTTGTTGGCCATTACCAGCCAAGTCCGCGCGTCGCTGGCTTTCGGTGAGGCGCTCATCGTTGACTGGCAAACAGCCGGTCTCATCAAGCCATCCGTCTTCAAGCCACTCATCACAACCATCGAGCAGGTGCTGGTGATCAAGCGGCTCGGTAATCTCTCAACCGCTGACGAAACAGCACTGCGCGCAGTGATCGAAAAAATTGTCGGGCGGCAACCCACTGACCCGTCCCGAGTGAGGAAATGATGAAACCGGAAGAGAGCTTGACCGCTGTGCGCTTGCGAGCGCCGCGCGCCGCCGCCATCGCCGGCATCCTCTTCGCGGTCCTGCTGATGACCAGCTTTTGGCTGATTCGGCTGGCCGTCCCGGCGGATCCACTGGAAGCGGGCGCATGGCTTCAGACCCGCGCGAACACGGTGGCGCTGGCGCTGAACCTGGTACCGTTCGCCGGCATCGCCTTCCTGTGGTTCATCGGCGTGCTGCGCGACCGCCTGGACGAGCGGGAAGATCGTTTCTTCGCCACCGTCTTTATCGGCAGCGGGCTGTTGTTTCTCGCCATGCTGTTCATGTCGGCGGCGATGGCGGGCGGCCTCATCATCGCCTACACGGCGGACTCCAGCCGGCTGCTCGGTTCCCCCTCGTTCACCTCCGCGCGCGCCATCGCTTATGAAATCATGAACATCTACGCGATCAAGATGGCGGGGGTGTTTATGATCGTCACCTCGACCCTCGCGCTTCGCACCGGGTTCCTCGCCCGCTGGATCGCGTTCCTCGGCTTCGCGGTGGCGTTGCTGCTCCTGCTCAGCAGCCGCCATATCGAGGGAATCCTGCTGGCCTTTCCCTTATGGGTGCTCCTGATCAGCGTCTACATTTTGATCGATAACCTGCGCCAGCCGTCGCCAGCGGCGGCGACCTCGGAGAAAGAACGCCATGAGTGATGCCAAGACTCTAAAAAACCAACTAATTTCGAGAACCCTTTACCTCCGGTTTTCCAGAATATTGAAGGTACACATAACATGGAAATGATCAAGCTCGACAAACGCGGGCAAGTCTCGATCCCGCAGTCCATCCTGAACCGCCTGGGATTGGAAGGTGAGGTCCCGATGCTGGTGGAAACCACCGCCGACGGTGCCATCGTGTTGCGCCCGGCCGTCATTTATCCGGTTGAACTCTACAGCGATGAACGGGTGGCCGAGTTTGACGAAGCCGACCGCATGGACGTTGCGACGGCGGAGCGACTCGGCCGGGTGCTCGGAACGAGGCAATAGATGCGCTTGTTTCTGGATGCGAACGTGCTGTTCTCGGCGGCTCACAACCCACAGGGCAACGCCCGAGCATTTTTTGCTCTGGCGACTCAGGGAGCCGTGACGCTGCTTGGCTCGCGCTTTGCGCGCGACGAGGCGATTCGTAATATCAACCTCAAGTTTCCGGATTGTAATAAGACTTTGGCCGAATTACTGAAAGCCATCGAACTCGTATCCGAACCACCTCCATCCCTGATCGGGATCGCCCGTGCTGCGGGCCTTCCCGAAAAAGATGCACCGATCCTTGCGGCGGCAATCGCTTCGCGGGTCGATATGCTGGTCACCGGGGACAAACGCCATTTCGGACACCTCTTTGGCCAACACATTGAAACCGTCCTCGTCTTACCACCCGCGGATGCGCTGGTCTTCGTCCTCAACCCAATAGCGGCCACAATCTCGGAGCAAGAACGCCATGAATGATAAAAAAGTTTCGAAAAAAAAAGAAGATCATCATGTCTTTCAACGTCCGCCACTGCAGCCACGCCAGCCAGCTTGAGTCGCATGGCCTTTCAACTCATAAGCCAGACGCGCGCCGTTTCCAAATCGGTCTCGGCAAAGAATTTGACTTCGGCCTGCCGGTAATCGGCGAAGAGAAACATCTGCATGTCGTCCCGCCAGCATGATTCACCCACGACCGCGATTTTTTCGATATCCGGATCGTGCTTGAAGAAAAAACTGACGTCGCCCCATTCCTCGCCGGGTTCCCATCCGGTGAATTCATCCAATAGGAGCAAGAACTTTATTTTGCCGGTCGCAAAGACCTTTTCGGTTTCGGCTTGAACCAGGAAATTCTGAAATTCGGCCCAGGTTAATAACCCGCTCAGGGTAATCCAGTAAACCCGGTCTGCAATCTTTTGCGAGGAGATCGTCATGGTTGATCCTTTCAATGCCTTGCTGGAAAAAAGGGCGGCGCGGCTTCCCGCAGGGCCGCGCGACCCCGATTGCCGTCGGTTTCGAATCACGACGCCGGCGGCGTCCGACCGTGGGCCTCGTCGAGGCGTTTCCGCAACAAACTGATTTTAAAGTCAGCCGATTATTCTATTCCTAATCCACTGAAGGGGAGCCTCTTCTCGTGCAAGACCTGAATTTTTTTAACTTCATTCCTCGATTTCCGCTCCGGCCAAGCACTGGGGCGGTGCTGGCGGTTTTGCTGAGCTTCGGACCGATGCTCGCGCTGGCCCAGCAACCCGCCGCGCCGCCGCCAGCGGTGGAAGTCACGGTGGTCGCCGCCACGCCGCAAACCACGCCCGCGACCTTCGAATTCACCGGCAAGACCGAAAGCTCCCGTTCGGTGGAAATTCGCGCCCGGGTGGAAGGCTATCTGGACAAGATCGCCTATACCGAGGGCGACTACGTCCGCACCGGGCAACTGCTGTTCCAACTCGACCCGCAGCCGTTCCAGGCCGCGCTGGATAACGCCAAGGGCGATCTGGCCCGCGCCGAGGCGCAACTCGCCAACGCCCGCGCCACCCTGGCGCGGGTCCGGCCCTTGGCCAAGGAAGGCGCGGTCAGCCAAAAGGATCTGGACGACACGGTGGCTGCCGAACTCAGCGCCCGCGCACAGGTGCAGTCGGCCCAGGCGCAGGTTCGCACCGCCGAATTGAACCTGAGCTACACCACCCTCAAGTCGCCCATGAACGGTCTGACCGGCAAATCCGAGTTTCGCGAGGGCAGCCTGGTCTCGCCGGGGCCGGACAGCCTGCTGACCACGGTGCTGCAACTCGATCCGGCCTGGATCAATTTCGGCATCGGCGAGAACGAGTTGCTGCGCTTGCGCAGCGAAGCGGCGGCGGGCCGCCTGACGGGACCGGGCGTCGATAAGCTGGAGGTCGAACTGGTTCTGGCCGACGGCGGCGTCTTCCCGCAAAAAGGCCGGATTACCTTCGTCTCCCCCACGGTGGACCCACAGACGGGCGCGGTGACGCTGCGCGCCGAGGTCCCCAATCCCGGTCCCACCGGTCGCTTGCTGCCCGGTCAATTCGTCCGGGTGCGCATCGAAGGCGCGTCCCGTCCCGATACGATCATGGTCCCGCAGCGGGCGGTGATGCAGGGGCCGCAGGGCAAGTTCGTCTACGTGGTCGGCGCGAACAACCAGGCCGAGGTCAAGCCGGTGGAGGTCGGTGCCTTCTACGGCGAACAATGGATCATCAACTCCGGCCTGAGCGGCGGCGAGCAGGTGATCGTGGACGGCGCGATCAAAGTACGCGCCGGCTCGTCGGTCCAGATCGCGCCCGCCGCGCCCGCCGGCCAATAAGAGGAACCTCCCATGATCTCGCGGTTCTTCATCGACCGGCCGATTTTCGCGGCGGTCATCTCCATCGTGATCACGCTCGCCGGCCTGATGGCGATGCGCGCCCTGCCCATCGCTCAGTTTCCAGAAATCACCCCGCCGTTGTTGCAGGTGGTGGCCAGCTATCCCGGCGCCGACGCGGAAACCACCGCCAATTCGGTGGCCGCGCCGGTCGAGCAACAGGTCAACGGCGTCGAGAACATGATCTACATGCAATCGAACAGTTCGGCCAGCGGCGATATGGTGCTCAACGTCTATTTCAACATCGGCACCGACGTCGACGCGGTGCTGCCCGATCTGACCAACCGGGTCAATCTGGCGAGTCCGTTGATGCCGGCGGACGTGCGGCAGACCGGCCTCACCATCAAGAAAGCCTCCTCCAATATCCTGATGATCGTGGCGATCAGTTCCGACGGCACTCAGGATCCGGATTTCGTCAGCAACTACGCCAACATCAATGTGGTGGATGAACTCAAGCGCATCCCCGGCGCCAGTCAGGTCTCGCTGTTCACTCAGTCCGACTACGCCATGCGCATCTGGCTCAAGCCCGACCGCATGGCCGAACTGGGTTTCACCGTCAGCGATATCCGTCAGGCCATTCAGGAACAGAACGCCCAGTTCGCCGTCGGTAAGGTCGGGCAGCCGCCGACCGGCTATCCGGTGGAACTGACCCTGCCGGTCTCGGCCAAGGGCCGGTTGGACGAACCCGAGGACTTTGAACGGATCATCCTCCGTTCCAATCCTGATGGTTCCGCGGTGCGGTTGAGCGACGTGGCGCGGGTTGAGTTGGGCATTCGCAGTTACGACACGGAAGGGTTGCTCGACGGCCAGCGCGCCGATTTCATCATGGTGTACCAACAGCCCGGGTCCAATGCCCTGGATGTGGCCAACCAGATCATCGCCAGAATGGATGAGTTGGCCAACAATTTCCCCTCCGGCGTCAGCTATGCCATCCCTTACAACACCACCAAGTTCGTGGAAGTGTCCATTGAGGCGGTGATCCATACCTTCTTCGAGGCTCTGGTGCTGGTGATCCTGGTGGTCTTCCTGTTCCTGCAAAACTGGCGGGCGACGCTGATCCCCCTGCTGGCGGTGCCGATCTCCATCATCGGGACCTTCTGCGGGATGTACCTGCTCGGCTTCTCGATCAACACCTTGACTCTGTTCGGCATGATTCTGGCCATCGGCATCGTGGTGGACGACGCCATCGTGGTGATCGAAAACGTCGAGCGCAACATGCACGAGTTCGGCCTGAGCGCCAAGGAGGCGGCGCGGCGGGCGATGGACGAGGTGACCGGCCCGGTGATCGCCATCGTGCTGGTGCTGTGCGCGGTGTTCATTCCCACCGCCTTCCTGAGCGGCATCACCGGCCAGTTGTACAAGCAGTTCGCCATCACGATTGCGATTTCAGTGATCATCTCCGGGGTGGTGGCGCTGACCCTCAGCCCGGCGCTGGCGGCGATTCTGTTGAAGCCCTCTCATGGCCAAAAGAACATTTTCTTTCGCGGCTTCGATAAAGCGTTCGACAAAATGACCGGTGGTTATGTCGCCGGCTCGGCCTTCCTGGTCCGGCGCGTGTTGATCGCTCTGGTGCTGTTCGGCGGCCTGCTGTTCATCACCTTCGGGCTGTTCCGGAGCGTGCCCGGCGGCTTTGTGCCGGATGAGGATCAGGGATACCTGCTGGCGGTGGCCCTTTTGCCCGACGGTGCCAGCCTGGACCGCAGCCGCCAGGTGGTCGACCAGGCCAACCAGATTTTCGGCAAGCACCCGGCCATGCAGAACGTGGTCAGCCTGAACGGCTTCAGCCTGCTGGACAGCCAGAACAAACCCAACTTTGCCACCTTCTTCCTGCCGCTCAAGGATTGGAAGGAACGCACCGCGCCGGAACTGCACGCCTTCGCGGTGCAGAAGACCTTGCAGCAAGAAGTTTCCCAGCAGATCAAGGAAGCGCAGGTGGTCCTGTTCAACCCGCCGCCGATTCCCGGCATGAGCAGCACCGGCGGTTTCGAGTTCTGGATTCAGGACCGCGCGGGAGCCGGCTCCAAGGGGTTGCAGGAGGCGGTGCAGAAATTCATCGCCGCCGCCCAGGATCGACCGGAACTGGGTCCGCTCGCCACGACTTTCAACGCCAATTCGCAGAAGTTGTTCGTCGATCTCGACCGGGAACGCGCGCGGGCGCTGAACGTACCGATCAACGACGTGTTCGATATGCTGCAAGGCTTGTTCGGGTCGATTTACGTCAACGACTTCAATAAACTAGGACGGACCTTCCGGGTGTTGTTACAAGCGGACACCGCGTACCGCACTCGTCCCGAGGACATCAATCAGGTGTTCGTGCGCTCGACCACCGGCCAGATGGTGCCGCTGAGCGCCCTGGTCAACGTGCAATACATCACCGGTCCGGATAGCGTCCCCCGCTTCAATGTGTTTCCCGCCGCCCGAGTCAACGGCAATCCCGCGCCCGGCTACAGTTCCGGACAGGCGCTGGCGGCGATGGAGGCGCTGGCTGGAGAAGTGCTGCCGGAGGGTATGAGCTTCGCCTGGGCCGGGCAGGCGTATCAAGAGAAGCAGGTCGGCGCGGCTTCGGCGCTGGCGTTCGTGTTCGGCATCATCATGGTGTTCCTGATCCTGGCGGCGCAGTACGAGAGGTGGACGCTGCCGCTGGCGGTGCTGACCGCGGTGCCGTTCGCGGTGGCCGGCGCGTTGCTGGCGGTGCTGGTGCGGGGTCTGGTCAACGATGTGTATTTCCAGATCGGGCTGGTGACGCTGATCGCCCTGGCGGCCAAGAACGCCATTCTGATCGTCGAGTTCGCGGTGATGAAGCGCGAGGAAGGACTGTCGGCCATCGACGCGGCGCTGGAAGCGGCGCGGTTGCGCTTCCGACCGATCGTGATGACCTCGCTGGCTTTCATCCTCGGCTGCGTGCCGCTGGCGATCAGCACCGGCGCGGGGGCCTTCAGCCGGCATTCCATCGGCACCGGGGTGATCGGCGGCATGTTGGGCGCGACCTGCGTCGCCATCTTCTTTATCCCGCTGTTCTATCGGCTGTTCGGGGGCGGCGGCACCAAGCCGACGGCCGCGGCCGAAGAACCGGCCCCACCGACCCCATCGGCCCCACCGGCCCCGCTCAAGGAGGAAGGCAGTCATGCGTAAGATTTTGTTGCTGGCCCTTCTGACCCTGGGCGGCTGCGCCGCCGTCGGTCCCGACTATCAGCGCCCGGAAGTCCCGGTTCCGGCGCAATGGCGGCTGGCGGACGGCGAGATGCAGGCCGTCGCCAACCCCGGTTGGTGGCGCCAGTTCCAGGACCCGGTGCTGGATCAACTGGTGGAAATCGCGCTTCAGGAGAACAAGGACCTGAAGATCGCCAGCGCCCGGATCGAGGAATATCTCGGTCGTTACGCCTTCACCCGCGCCGATCAGTTCCCGCAACTCGACGCAGACGCCCGCGGCGAGCGATCCCGGACTCCAACGGGTGCCAATCTGACCGGTGACACCACGATTCGGAATCTCTATCAGACCAGCGCCCTGCTGTCCTTCGAACTGGATCTGTTCGGCCGCCTGCGCCGCGCCACCGAGGCGGCGCAGGCCGAACTCCTGGCGACGGAAGAGGCCCAGCGCACGGTGATTCTCGCGCTGGTGACGGCGGTCGCCGGGAATTACATGCAACTGCGGGCGCTCGACCAGCAACTGGCGATCAGCCGCCAGACCCTGGAAACCCGCGCCGAATCGCTGCGCATCGCCCGGTTGCGATTCCAGGCCGGCCTGACTTCGGAGCTGGACGCGCGCCAGGCCGAGGCGGAGTACTACGCGACGGCGGTGCAAATCCCGC
>REEE01000094.1 GCA_007695245.1 Candidatus Competibacteraceae bacterium
CGCCGCTGAGCGGCCTCAATCTGATTGAAGCCAGCGCCGGCACCGGCAAAACCTACGCCATCGCCGGTCTGTATCTGCGGCTGGTGGCGGAGGCCGGGATTCCGGTCCACCGCATCCTGGTGGTGACCTACACCAACGCCGCGACCAAGGAACTGCGCGACCGCATCCGCGACCGCCTGGCGCAGCTCCGCCTGGCGTTCCTGCGCGGGCGCGCCGCCGAGGACGACGAGCTCGCCGAACGGATGCTGGATCTGCTGCCCGACCGCGAGATCGCCATCCGCCGCCTGACCAACGCCGTGCGCGGTTTCGACGAAGCAGCCATCTTCACCATTCACGGCTTCTGCAAGCGGGTGCTGAGCGACAGCGCCTTCGAAAGCGGCCTGTCCTTCGAGACCGAACTGCTGGCCGATACCGACGACCTGCTCCAGGAAATCGTCGATGACTTCTGGCGCCGGGAGTTCTACCCGGCCTCGCCGCTGGTGGTGCAATACTTTCTGGACCAAAGGTACAGCCCGGAGCGCCTGCGGGCCGAAATCAGCCCGCATCTGGGCAAACCGTATCTTGAAGTGGTCACGCCGAACGCTGAGTTGGACGGCGCGGCGCTCGAACGGACCTTCGTCGCCGCGTTCCAGCAGGCCCGCGACCTGTGGTTGCGGGACCGCGCCGCCATCGAAGCATTACTGTTGCAATCGCCCGCGCTCAACCGCAGAAGCTACGGTTTGAAGTCCATCCCCGGCTGGCTGGAGGCCATGGACGGTTATCTGTCGGTGGAAATCCCCAAACTCGTCCTGTTCGATAAATTCGCGCAGTTCACCACCGAGAAGCTGCAAGCCTCGGTCAAAAAAGGCCAGACCGCGCCCCAACATGCGTTCTTCGCGGCCTGCGACGCGCTCAAAGCGGCCTGCGAGACGTTGGCCGACTACTGCCGGCACCAGATCCCGGTCCAGTTGCTGGCTTATGGCAACGCCGAACTGAAACGCCGCAAACGGCAACAACAAGCTCAGTCCTACGACGATTTACTGCTCGATCTGCGCGAGGCTCTGCATGACGCCCGACGCGGCGCGGCCCTGGTCGACACCCTGCGCCGCCGCTACGCCGCCGCCCTGATCGATGAGTTTCAGGACACCGACCCGGTGCAGTACGACATCTTTCGGACCCTGTACGCCGACGCGGGCAAGCCGGTCTTTCTGGTGGGCGATCCCAAACAGGCCATCTACAGCTTTCGCGGCGCCGATATCTTCGCCTATCTAAACGCCCGGCGCGACGCTACCCAGCACCACACCCTCGACGTCAACTGGCGATCCGATCCGCGCCTGCTGACCGCGTTGAACGCCTTATTCGGCGCGGTCCGGGAGCAACCGTTTCTGTTCGAGGACATCGGCTTCCAGCCGGCCGTGCCGGCGGAAAAAAAGCAGCACGAGCCGTTATGGATTCAGGGCCGGAACGAACCGCCGCTCCAGGTGTGGTGGCTGGAGTCGGACGATCCGAAGGAGCCGATCAAGAAAGGTCCGGCCAACGAAGGCGCGGCGCGGGCGACCGCCGGCGAAATCGCCCGGCTCCTGAACTTGGGCGCGCGCGGCCAGGCCGGCATCGGCGACCGGCCCTTGGCGGGCGGCGATATCGCCGTGCTGGTGCGCAACCACCGTCAGGGACGGCTGATTCGCGACCATTTGCTCCGATTGCGCGTACCCAGCGTCCAGCACGCCGACGACAGCGTGTTCGCCTCGGCGGAGGCGCAACAACTGGCATGGGTGCTGGCGGCGGTCGCGGAACCGGGCCATGAAGGACTCGTGCGGGCGGCGCTGGCCTGCGATCTGTTCGGGACGAGCGGCGAGGCCTTATACCAGTTACGCGATGACGAGCAGGCCTGGGCGCGACAACTGGAAGTCTTTCAGGACTATCGGCGGCTCTGGCGGGACCACGGCTTCATGCGATTCTTCCGCGTCTGGCTGATCGCCGAGGACGTGCCGGCGCGCCTGCTGGCGTTCCAGGACGGCGAGCGGCGGCTGACCAATCTGCTGCATCTGGCGGAACGGCTGCACGTCGCCAGCCGGACTCATCCCGGTCTGGCGGGCTTGCTCAAGTGGCTCGCCGACCGCCGCCGGACGCCGAGCAACAAGGATGAAGACCAGCAACTGCGCCTGGAAAGCGACGAAAATCTGGTGCGGATCGTCACCCTGCACAAGAGCAAGGGGCTGGAGTATCCGGTGGTGTTCTGCCCGTTTCTGTGGGACGGCCGGCTGTGGATCGGCGATAAGACTCCCACGCTGCTGCATCACGATCCCGCCGATCCCGGCCGGGCGATTCTCACCTTCGGCGCGGAGGAAGACGATCCGGCCCGCCCGCACGCCCGCCGCGAGGAACTGGCCGAGAATCTGCGGCTGTGCTACGTCGCCCTGACCCGCGCCAAGCAGCGCTGCTACCTGGTCTGGGGCAAGATCAAGGACGCTGAAACCGCGCCCCCGGCCTGGCTGCTGCACCGGCCCACGGTCAAGGAGCACGACAAGGACTGGCTGGAGGCCACGCGGGAGCGGTTCCGGCAGACCGCCGCGCCGGCGCTGCGTCAGGAACTGCAAACCATGCTGGCTCCAGCGGGCGAGGCGGCGGTCGTCGCGCCGTTGCCTCGGGAGTGGGGCCAGCGCTATCAACCGCCCGCCGCGGCGGAGCCGGAATTGCGGGCGCGCACCCTGCGTGAACCGGTTCCAGAATCCTGGCGGGTCGGCAGTTTCACCGGGCTGACCGCCGGCCATGCGGTCGAGATGCCCGATTACGATCTGACCGCCGCCGTCCCCACGGCGGACGCGGACTCCGCCGCGGTGGCGACCCGGCGCGACCGCTTCACCTTCCCGCGCGGCGCTCGGTCCGGCATCTGCCTGCACGCGATTTTCGAACGGCTGGATTTTCGCCAGGACGCGCGGGAGCGATTGGAAGAGTTGGTCGAACGCACCCTGACCGGGCATGGCCTGGACGCGGCGGTCTGGACCCCGGTGGTGGCGGAGTGGGTGGAACAGGTGCTGGCGACGCCGTTGAATGCAGATGGCTTGCGGCTGGCGACGGTGGCGGCGGACCAGCGACTCATCGAACTGGAGTTCACTTATCCGCTGGCTAACCTGCGCGCCGACGCTCTGCGACGAGTGCTGGAGCGGCACGGCTACGCCGCCGGACCGTTCGGGGAATGGATTGAATCCCTGGAATTCAGACCCCTGCGGGGGTACATGAAGGGCTTCATCGACCTGGTGTTTGAAGCCGGCGGGCGGTTCTATCTGGTGGATTACAAGTCCAACTGGCTCGGCCCGGACTGGGCGGCCTATCGCCGGCCGGCCCTGGAGGCGGCGATGGCGCGCGAGGCTTACGTGCTGCAATATCTGATCTACACCGTGGCGCTGCACCGCTATCTGCGCCTGCGCCTGCCGGACTATGCCTACGAGCGGCATTTCGGCGGGGTGTTTTATCTGTTCCTGCGCGGCATGGACCCGGCGCGGGGACCGGAGTGCGGCGTGTTCCACGACCGGCCTGCGCCGGCGCTCGTGGCGGCGCTGGACGCGCTGATGGCGACCGGGAGGAGTGATGGATGATGTCCGGATTTTATGCGGAAATCGAGACAGATCTGGAGTCCAAGAATGCCGATGAATGTTTGCTGGCTGTCGCGGGCGCGGAGCGTCCGCGACAGCGTATTGCTGATCCGCGCTTGACCGCGCCCGATCGAAGCGGCAGCGCGGGGAAAGGCGCGGTCAAGCGTCGGTCTCCAGCAATTGGTTGGGCGCCATTCTTCTTCCTCATTTGATCTGCACGACATTACCGCCTTTCGGTGTGATGTCCTTCGGCTCTGCTGGCCGGATCAGACCGGGAGATACGTTCCACCGTTGGCCATCATCCGCGACAATCGTGACGGTCTTTTTGTTGTATTTGACGAGAACCCCCGTTGTCGCTGGCCGACCAGGCGTGTCAAAAACGACGCGCTCCCCAATGCTAAATTTGAGCATGGCACCGTGATTTCGCATGTGCTGAAGAAATCGCAGTCGCTCTACAATCTTGTAATTCAGGTCGATCAATTCACTTTCGGTAAATTCATCAATATTGATCTTCTGCATCGATTCATACTCTCGGTTTGACGATTCGAATTTTCAGTTCTGGTGGCGTCCAACGCCCATGTTCAACGGGGGAAAAAAGCCCACGGCGACCCGATTAGGCACTCAACAACCACCAGCTAAAGCTGGTGGGTTGAAGTTACGGACTGAAAGTCCGGATACGGGTCGATAGACCCGTTGTTCACT
>REEE01000205.1 GCA_007695245.1 Candidatus Competibacteraceae bacterium
ATTCGCATCCTGAACATTCGTCCGGTCTACCAGCCGGGCATTCAGTTGGAGCCGGGCCGTTATAACCTCGAAGTCTCCAGATCTGGCTACGAGACCGCGCGGCTCACGACGCAGATCGTGGATCGCGACGTGACGGTGCCGGTGACGCTGGAGCGGACGCCGGAGCCGAGGGAACCGACGCAATACCGGCTGACCGTGCGCGCCGATCCCTCAAACGCCCGGGTGCGGTTGGTTGATTCTCCCTTTACTTACCAGCCCGGCGTCCGGTTGCCGCCAGGCAGTTACGTCGTCGAAGTGACGAGAAGTGGTTACGAGCCCAAACGGGTGACGGTTCGGATCGCGAATCGCGACGTCACCGAGCGCGTGACCCTGGAGAGGATCGCGGTAGCGCCACCCACGCCGACGCCGACGCCGACGCGTCCCGGTGAATGGTCAATCGGTTCCCTGCGGATTGAGGGCTCGATGGCGACTCATGACCGCGCCGAGATTCAGCGAGTGTTCGGGGCTTATGTCGGGCGCGCAGTGACCCGCGATATGCTGCTGGACGGTGCCCTGCAGGTCTATCGAACCACGGGGATGACGCTCGGTTTCGTCGTCCGCACCCGCCCCGCGGGCGCGGCCGAGTTGCAGGCGCGCGTCGTGCGGCGCTCCCGACAGACTTATGAGAGCAGCATCCCCATCATTACCCGCGCTCAGTTGGAACGGTCGGGATTCGCGGTATCGGTCCAATGACGCGGAAACGCACCTCGCCGCACTCGAACATCTTTCGGATGACCGGGATGATTGATTGTGGTGGAATGATCGCCGCGCCCGATGGACAGGCAGCGCGGCTTCCAGAATCGCGGGCGTGGATAGGCGTCCAGATTGCGTCCGTCCAGCTTGGTCTTTCCGGTTCTCCTTCCCACGGCACCTGTTCGATCCCCCGTACGCCGACCCGGATGCCGACTTCGCGCAATTCGCCGATGGGCGAGTACGCGACCGGTCGGTACCTGCTTGCCTCCAGCGTCCAGCTTGCGATGCCCTCCCGATAGACTGCCCCATGGACTGCCATGCCTTCATGCGTCGTCCGTGGGGTTCGGTTTGACCGGGCCAAATTGAGCCGGCTTGGCTTAGATTTCGTCATTCCGTTAAGGTGATGGTCATCTAAAGTGACTAAGATCGACCGAGTGTGCGTGAGATTGGACGGGTCGCCGGGGATTTCAGCCTTAAATTTCGCACGTTGTGCGCCAAACAACACGATTCAAGAGCGAAATTCGATCAATATAACTTCGGGTATGGAGATTGCAATCAGAGACTCGCAGGCAGTGAGCCGATAGATTTCGCTTTTGATAACTGGAACCCAGATTCATGAATATTCAACTTCATCGCAAGCAGGTCATCATGCTGGTGTTGGCCGTGTTGTTGGCCATAGCCTCCTACTGGATTCCACTACCGCAGCAATCAGTCTCTCCAGGGGAGCCGCAAAAACTGTCCGATCCGGCCGATAGGCCCAAGGGAATGGAAGAACTGGCCTTCGCTCGTGAATCCGCGACGCTGTGGCGGTTTCCAATCACCGTGGCGATTCCGCGAACCATGCAACCGGACCCGGTGGTTCGATCCGAGGAGCCGCGGCTGACGCCAGCGTGGGTGACCAGGGAATGGATCGATGTCCGGGAAATCGGCCATGATGAAACCCGGCGGCGGGGTAACCCAGAGTTCACGCCCACCAGGGACCGCGAGCGGTCGTTGCCGTAAACCATATCAGCGATTTTGAATAAAATCGTTGATTTTGAAAATTATTCAAAACCTCTCCACTGAATCCATATTCGAATTCAGCACCGCCAAGTCTGGATACCTCATGGAGGATTCAGCATTAGCGCGGATTGATGCATCGAATCCTACTCCCTCCTGACTTGAAGCACTCCCGATTCGACGCATTCCCCAGCGTTGGTCTCGACCGCCATGCGGGCGTCGAACCCGCCTTCCTCCCGATTCAACCCGCCCTCCGGCTCCTACTGGCGTATACTGTGCGCATCGACGGATCGTCGGTGATGCAGGGTGTGGCCATGCCCGCCGCGCCGTCGCGGTTCCCGCCGATATCGCGGAAATAAAGTAGAAATCAGGAGGAGAATCCAACATGAACGACCCCAATGTCCTCGTCGAAACCCGTGGTCCAGTAGCTCTGATTACCCTGAATCGGCCCAAGGCTTTTAATGCCTTGTCTGATGCGTTGATGGATGAGTTGAGCCAGGCGCTGGATGCCGTTGAAGCGGACGAATCCATCCGCGCCATCGTCCTCACCGGCGGGGAAAAGGTGTTCGCCGCCGGTGCCGACATCAAGGGCATGAAAGACTATTCGTACATGGACGCCTACCAAGGCAACTTCATTACCCGCAATTGGGAGCGGACCAGCCGGTGTCGCAAACCGGTGATCGCGGCGGTGGCCGGCTACGCGCTGGGCGGCGGCTGCGAGCTGGCGATGATGTGTGATTTCATTTTGGCCGCCGATACCGCCAAGTTCGGTCAGCCGGAGATCAAGCTGGGCATTCTGCCGGGCGCCGGCGGCACCCAGCGCCTGACCCGGTTGATCGGCAAGTCCAAGGCCATGGATCTGTGCTTGACCGGGCGGATGATGGACGCCGCCGAGGCCGAACGGGCCGGGCTGGTCAGCCGGATCGTGCCGGTGGCCGAACTGATCGAGGAAGCGGTCAAAACCGCCCAAACCATCGCCGGCCACTCGTTGCCGGCAGTCATGATGACCAAGGAATGCATCAATCGCTCCTATGAAACCACCCTGGCGGAAGGTCTGCTGTTCGAGCGCCGGACCTTCCACGCGGTCTTCGCCACCGAGGATCAGAAAGAAGGCATGGAGGCGTTCGCCGGCAAACGGGAACCGGCCTTCAAGCATCGCTGAGGCCGGTTGCGATCCCGCCTGTGGGCAGGTTTTGTGGTGAGAATGGATTGACCGAACCGGTTAAAGATTCCATTATTATATTTATGTGAATGCCGGCGTGTCTCACAGGCCGGAAGTTGTTGTTGTTGCAGTCACCAGAAAAGGATAAAACGATGGAAATCAAGAAAGTCGGTGTGATGGGTTGTGGATCGATGGGGCTGGGCGTGGCGCAGGTGTGCGCGCAGGCCGGCATCCCAACGGTGGCGGTTAAGGCGACGCCGGGGTCGACCGATAAAATTCGTGCGGGTTTGGAGAAGTCGCTGGGCAAGATGGTCGAGCGCGGCAAGATGACCGCCGATCATCGGGATTCCACGCTCGGCCTTCTACAGTTGACGAACCGGGAAGAAGACGTCGCCGACTGCGATCTGATCGTCGAGTCCATCATTGAGGATTTGGAGACCAAGAAAGCTCTGTTCCAGCGGCTGGAGGGGATCGTCTCACCACAAGCGCTGCTGACCACCAACACTTCGACCTTGTCCGTCACGGCCATGATGGCGGTCTGCAAACACCGCGTGCGAGTGGCCGGCCTGCATTTCTTCAACCCGGCACCGGTGATGAAGCTGGTCGAGATCATCTACGGCTTCGAGACCTCGGATGAGGTCATCGACACCCTGAATGTATTCTGCAAGAAAGTCGGCAAAGATCCAGTCATCGTTCAAGATACCACTGGCTTCATCGTCAACCGCTTGCTGACCCCTTACATGCTGAGCGCCATCCGCCTCCTGGAGATGGGCACTGGTACGATCGGCGACATCGACCACGCCATGAAGTCGGGTGCCGGCCATCCGATGGGGCCGTTTGAACTGGCCGATTACATCGGCCTGGATGTGGTGGAAGCCATGACGCTGAACATTTATCAGGATATGCATCAGCCGCATGTGTCTTCACCGCATACCTTGACCCGATTGGTCCAACTCGGCTATCTGGGTCGCAAGACCGGCAAAGGTTTCTACGACTACTCCGTCAAACCGCCGATGCCCAATCCGGCCCTGCAACACCCGGTCGCCTGATCACCACCATCCGACCTCTCCCCTTGGGGAGAGGTGAGTCGGAGATGTGAATGTGGCGAGCGTTCAACTCCCGCCATACCGTTGCTCCAGCCAACCAAAAACCGCGCGCATCCCCATCGCCTCGCCGCCCTCCGGACGCCCCGGTTGGGTCTTGAGATTCCAGGCCATCAGGTCGAAATGTGCCCACGGAACACCGTCGGGCACGAATTCCTTCAAAAACAGAGCCGCCGTGATCGCCCCGGCATACGACGATTCCGCAGCGTTGGCGAGATCGGCAATTTTACTGTCGAGCAGCTCGCGGTAGGGTTGATGCAACGGCAGCCGCCAGATTGGATCCTGCTCCCGCGCCGCCGCCGCCAGCAGTCCGGTCGCCAGCGGCTCATCGTTGCAGAACAGCGCCGGAACCTCGGTCCCTAAAGCGACCCGCGCCGCGCCGGTCAACGTGGCGAAATCGAAGATGACTTCCGGTTGCTCGCCGCTCGCTTCCGTCAGGGCGTCGCAGAGAATCAGCCGGCCCTCGGCGTCGGTATTGTGTATTTCAACCGTCAGTCCCCGACGCGAACGAAGCACGTCGCCGGGCCGGAAGGCGTTGCCGGCCACCGCGTTATCCACCGCCGCCACCAGCACCCGCAGCCGGACCGGCAGGCCGGCGCTCATGATCAAGCGCCCCAGCCCCAGCGCCGTCGCCGCGCCGCCCATGTCCTTTTTCATCAACCGCATGGCGCTGGACGGTTTCAGATCGAGGCCGCCGCTGTCGAAGCACACGCCTTTACCGACCAGCGTGACTTTGGGATGGGTCGGATCGCCCCAGCGCAGATCCAGCAGGCGCGGCGGGTGAACGCTGGCCCGACCGACCGCATGGATGACCGGATAGTTGCGCGCCAGCAGTTCCTCGCCGACGGTTTGCTCGACCGTGGCGCCGAACGCCTGTCCCAGCGTTTGGGTGATGGCGGCCAAATGCTCCGGCATCAGATCCTCGGCCGGGGTGTTGATCAGATCGCGGACCAGGGTGATGGCGTCGACCTGCCGCAGGATACGGTCGGTGTCGCAGGCGGGATCGAGCGCCAGCCGCGCCGGAGCCCTTTTCGGCGTCTTGTAGCGGGTGAACTGGTAGGCGCCCAGCACCCAGCCCAGCGTCAACCGTTCCAGGGTCCGGGGTTCGAACGCGGCGTCGAGCACATAGTCGCCTTCCGGTAGACTGGCGGGCAGACCCCCCAGCGCCCAGAGGTCGTCGATCTTGCCGACGCCGGCCACCACCGCCCGCAGTCGCCCGTCCGCGCCGGGTACCAGATTGAAACTGCCGGGTTTCATTTTGAAACCGGTGGTGGTCAGCCAGCGATGCACGGCTTCGTCCTGCCGTTCCAGCCAGGCGCTGGATTCGCCCTCAACCACGGGAATGAGCGGAATGCAGCCGGGCGTTCGGCGGGGGATTAAACCAGGGTTCATCAATAATTCTCCCATGCTCCATTTCAGTAGAACGATGCCACGACCGCCGGCCGTGATTTTTGTCGGCAATCGGCGCAAAATTCCGGCGCTTCGCTTTCAACCGATGAGGTTAGCCTCTTGTACCGAGTTCTCGACCAGCGTTTGGCCCGACTGTTCAACACCGATCCTGCCTTACTCGACGACCGGTTGCTCGGCCTGGAACGGGAGGCGTTGCGGATGGGGCCGGAGGGCTATATCGCCCAGACCCCGCACCCGGCCGCGTTAGGCTCGGCGCTGACCCATCCCTATATCACCACCGATTATTCCGAGGCGCTGTTGGAATTCATCACCCCACCACTGTCCCGGCCCGAGACGGCGCTGCGCTTCCTGCGCGAGATTCACCAGTTCGCCCAACCTCATCTGGCGGACGAACGGCTGTGGTCGGCGAGTATGCCCTGTATTTTGGCGGGCGAGTCCAGCATCGCCATCGCCGAGTATGGCCGTTCCAACCTGGGCCTGATGAAGCATGTCTACCGGCGCGGGTTGGCCTGGCGCTACGGACGGATCATGCAGGTGATCGCCGGCATCCATGTGAATTTCTCGTTGCCGGACGCGTTCTGGATCTCGTTCCAGGACCAAGAGGGGGATCGTCGGACCTTGCAAGATTTCCGCTCGGAAGCCTATTTCGCGCTGATTCGTAACCTGCAACGCTTTGGTTGGCTGATCCTGTATCTGTTCGGTGCCTCGCCGGCGGTGTGCAAGTCGTTTCTCGATGGCAAGTCGACTCCGTTGTCCGCCTTCGACGAACATACCTGCTACGGACCTTACGCCACATCGCTGCGGATGAGCAACGTCGGCTATACCAACCGCACCGAGAAAAAGAGCGGCGTCGATGTCTGCTACAACTCGTTGCCCGAATACATCGCCAGTCTGACTCGGGCGACGATCACGCCGTGGCCGCCCTACGAGCGCATCGGCGTGGTGGTGGACGGCGAGTATCGCCAGCTCAACGCCAACATCCTGCAAATCGAGAACGAATATTACTCCTCAATGCGGCCCAAGCAACCGCCGCAGGGCAACGAAAAACCGACCGTGGGCTTGAGGAAGCGCGGCGTGGGTTATGTCGAGCTGCGTTCGGTGGACATCAATCCACTGGAACCGCTGGGGATCACCCTCGCGCAACTGCGCTTTCTGGAGGTGTTTCTGTTGTTTTGCCTGCTGAACGAGTCGCCGTCGCTGGATAGCGAGGAACGACAAATGATCGACGACAACCAGATGGCGACGGTGTTGAAGGGTCGCGATCCAGCACTGGTTTTGCAACGCCGGCACCGTCCGGCATTACCCTTGCGACGCTGGGCGCAAGAGATGATGAGCGAGTTGCAACCGATCGGCGAATTGCTGGACTTGGGGGAAAACGGGCGGCCCTACACGGCGGCGTTGGCCGAACAGCGGGAAGTGCTGGCCGATCCCGACCGTACTCCGTCCGCCCGCATCCTGGCCGAAATGCGCGCCAGCGGGGAAAACTTTTTCCAATACGCACGGCGGCTGTCGGAACAGCATCGTCAGTACTTCCAGTCGTTGCCGCTGGACGAGAACCGGGGGCGGTTTTTCAGCGAGGCGGCGGAACGGTCCTGGCGCGAGCGGCGGGAGATCGAGGCGGCGGATACGGTTTCGTTTGCGGAATTTTTGCGGCGGTACTTCGAACAGACCTGATCTGCTTGATCCGTACCGATCGAGCGCCCACCTCGAAGCGATTACGCCTGACGGTACCGTAAGGGTTCCACTTCGCGAATGCGACGATTCAAGGTTTCAATGGAGTCTGGCGGGGCTTCCGACCAGCGGCGTTCCTGGTTATCGGATTGCAGCGACTGCCAGGCGACGATCTGTCCCGCGTAGTCCAGCGTCAACAAATGGTTGAACGATTCAACCGCCGCAAGATCGTTCTGGCTGAAGTAACGGTGCGGATCGATGCCAGACCAGAGTAAAATGCCCATTTCGTTGGCGGGGTCGCCGACATACCCAATGACTCGGAACGGGTCGTCGAAAATCAAGCGTGGCTTCGAAGGAGAATCACCATTCACGACTGCGCCTCCAAAATTAACGTCATCGGGTCGACGGCAAATCGCAGGTGAGTTTCCGTCGTCAACGCCATGCTAATGACTGCATTATGACGACTTCTCTCGCTCCCGTGCAATGGCCCGATAGCCGATGTCGGTGCGGTAGCAGGCACCGTCCCAATGCACCTGTTTGACGAGAGTGTAAGCCAGGTTCTGCGCCTCGGCGACCGTGTCCCCCAGGGCGGTGGCGCACAGCACCCGCCCGCCGTGGGTGACCACCTGGCCCTCTTGGGTTTCCGCCGTGCCCGCATGGAACAGCTTGACATCGCGGCCCGATTTCGATTCCTCGTCGCGCGTCGGCAAGCCCGCAATGACATCGCCCTGGCGGTAGCGACCGGGATACCCAGCGGCGGCCATCACCACCCCCAACGCCGGTCGGGGGTCCCAATCCACCGGGGTATCATGCAGTCGCCCGTCCAACGCCGCCTCGCACAGTGCCACCAAATCGGAACGCAGGCGCATCAGGAGCGGTTGGGTTTCGGGATCACCCAGCCGGCAGTTGTATTCCAGCACCTTGGGGCCTTCGGCGGTGACCATGACCCCGGCGTAGAGAAAACCGACGTAACGGCAACCTTCCGCCGCCATGCCGCGCACGGTGGGTTCGATAATTTCGGTCATGATCCGCGCGTGCAGTTCGGGTGTCACCACCGGGGCCGGGGAATACGCGCCCATACCGCCGGTGTTGGGACCCCGGTCGCCGTCGTCGCGGGCCTTGTGATCTTGCGATGAGTCCAGCGGTAGGATGTGCTCGCCGTCGGTCATGACGATAAAACTGGCTTCCTCGCCGCGCAGAAACTCCTCGATCACCACCCGGTGGCCGGCTTTGCCGAAATCGGCACCGCTCAACATGCCGCGCATGGCCGCGATCGCCTCATCCGCGCTTTGCGCCAGGATCACGCCCTTCCCCGCCGCCAAGCCGTCGGCTTTCACCACGACGGGGGTGCCCATTTCCCGAATAAAGGCTTCCGCCGCCTCGGCATCGGTGAAGCTCTGGTAGCGGGCGGTGGGAATACGATGGCGGGCCAGAAAATCCTTGGCGAAGGCTTTGGAGCCTTCCAGTCGCGCCGCCGCCTTACTCGGCCCGAAACAGCGCAGACCGGCGTTGGCGAACAGATCGGTGATCCCCAGCACCAGCGGGACTTCTGGACCGATGATCGTCAAATCCACCTGATGACCCTGGGCGAATTTGAGCAAATCCGGTGGATCGTCAGCGGTAATAGCGACATTAGTGACCTTGGGTTCGCGGGCGGTACCGGCGTTACCCGATGCCACGTAGACGTTTTTGACTCGGCTGGATTGCGCGACCTTCCAGGCCAGGGCGTGTTCGCGGCCGCCGCCGCCGACGATCAGGATGTTCATGGGCGTCTCAGTGCCTCAGTGCCTCAGTGCCTCAGTGCCTCAGTGCCTGGCAAGTCAATGCCGGAAATGCCGCATTCCGGTGAACACCATGGTCATCTGGTGTTCGTCGGCGGCGGCGATGACTTCACTGTCGCGCATCGATCCGCCCGGCTGAATGACCGCGGTGATACCGTATTCAGCGGCGAGGTCAATGCCGTCGCGGAACGGGAAGAAGGCGTCGGAGGCCATCGCCGCGCCTTTCAGGTCCAGCTTTTCTTCTCGAGCCTTCATGGCGGCGATGCGCGCCGAAAACACCCGGCTCATCTGTCCGGCACCGACCCCGAGGATCATGCCCTCCTTGCCGTAGACGATGGCGTTGGACTTGACGAATTTAACCACCTGCCACGCAAACAGCAGGTCGGTCATTTCCTGGTCGGTCGGCTGCCGTTGGGTCACCACCTGCAAATCTGACACGGCCACTTGGCCCAAGTCGCGATCCTGCACCAGCAGGCCGCCGGTGACCCGCTTGTAGTCCCAACCCGGCGCGCGGGCGCTGTTCCAGTGGCCGCAGGCCAGCACCCGCACGTTTTGCTTGCCGGCGGTCGCGGCCAACGCTTCCGGCGTGACTTCCGGGGCGATGATCGCTTCGACGAACTGCTGGTCCACAATCGCCTGGGCGGTTGCGGCATCCAGCGGTCGGTTGAAGGCGATGATACCGCCGAAGGCTGAGGTCGGATCGGCCTGGTAGGCCCGCTGATAGGCTTCGAGCAGCGTCGGAGCGATCGCGACCCCGCAGGGATTGGCGTGTTTGACGATCGCGCAGGCCGGCGCGGCGAAGCCCTTGACGCACTCCAGCGCGGCGTCGGTATCGGCGACGTTGTTGTAGGACAGTTCCTTGCCCTGCAACTGGCGGGCAGTGGCGATGCAGGCTTCCGCTGGCTTGGGTTCGACGTAGAACGCCGCGCCCTGATGGGGGTTTTCGCCGTAGCGCATGTCCTGCGCCTTGCGGAACTGCATGCTGTAGCTGCGCGGGAACGGATCGCGCCCGCCCCCGGCGCGGATCGAGCCGAGATAATTGGCGATCGCGCCGTCGTAACGGGCGGTATGCTCGAACACCTTCACCGTCAGATCGAAGCGGGTCGCGGCGCTCACCACGCCGGCGTTGGCCCGCATCTCGTCCAGCACCCGTGCGTAGTCGGCGGCGTCCACCACCACCGTGACCGCCGCATGATTCTTGGCCGCCGCCCGCAGCATCGCCGGCCCACCGATGTCGATATTTTCAATCGCGTCGGCCAGCGCGCAATTCGGCTTGGCGACCGTGGCTTCGAACGGATAGAGGTTCACCACCAACAGATCGATCGGCGGGATGCCGTGTTCCATCATCGCCGCGTCGTCCTCGCCGCGCCGACCCAGCAGACCGCCGTGAATGCGGGGATGCAGGGTTTTCAGGCGACCGTCCATCATCTCCGGGAAGCCGGTGTAATCAGCGACCTCAATGGCGGGGATGCCGCCGTCGGCCAGCAGCCGGGCGGTGCCGCCGGTGGAGAGGATTTCCACGCCGAGTTCGATCAGGGCGCGAGCAAAGTCCACGAGGCCCGTCTTGTCGGAAACGCTGAGCAGGGCGCGGCGGATGGGGGGAGCGGTCGTTGGGTTCATGGGGTTTCAATCCGCGCCCGCTGGCTTACGGCGAGCGACTGTCGGTGAAGAGTGGGAATCTGCTTGAAGAAGATCGGCGGAATTAACGGAAATGGGTGGGAGATTCAGACGTCAGCGTTTCATCGACTCAAAGAAATCCTTGTTGGTTCGGGTATTCTTGAGCCGTTCCAGCATGAATTCCATGGCTTGCAGCTCGTCCATGGGATGCAGCAGCTTGCGCAGAATCCACATTTTCTGCAAATCATCCGCCTCGGTCAGCAGTTCCTCGCGCCGGGTCCCGGATCGATTGATATCGATGGCTGGGAACACCCGCTTTTCGGAGATCCGTCGGTCGAGATGGAGTTCCAGATTGCCGGTGCCCTTGAATTCCTCGTAAATCACATCATCCATGCGCGAGCCGGTGTCGATCAGGGAGGTCGCGATGATGGTCAGCGACCCGCCCTCCTCGATGTTGCGCGCCGCGCCGAAGAAGCGCTTGGGCTTCTGTAGGGCGTTGGCGTCCACGCCGCCGGTCAGCACCTTGCCGGACGACGGGGCCACGGTGTTGTAGGCGCGCGCCAGCCGGGTGATGGAATCCAGCAGGATCACCACATCGCGCTTGTGCTCGACCAGCCGCTTGGCTTTGTCGGACACCATTTCCGCCACCTGCGTGTGGCGGGTGGCCGGCTCGTCGAAAGTGCTGGAAATTACCTCGCCGCGCACCGAGCGCTGCATCTCGGTCACTTCCTCCGGCCGCTCGTCGATGAGCAGCACGATCAGGTAGCATTCGGGATGATTGGCGGCGATGCTTTGGGCGATATTCTGTAAAATCATCGTCTTGCCGGCCTTGGGCGGCGAGACGATGAGCCCGCGTTGACCCTTGCCGATCGGGGCGATCAAATCGATCAACCGCGCCGTGATGTCCTCGGTGCTGCCGTTGCCGCGCTCCAGCGTCATCCGGTCGGTGGCGTGCAGCGGGGTCAGATTCTCGAACAACACCTTGTTTTTGGAGGCTTCCGGCGGCTCGAAATTAATATCGCCGACCTTGAGCAGGGCGAAGTAGCGTTCGCCTTCCTTGGGCGGACGAATCTTGCCGCTGACCGTGTCGCCGGTGCGCAGGTTGAAGCGGCGGATCTGACTGGGCGAGACGTAGATATCGTCGGGACCGGCCAGATAGGAACTGTCGGCGGAACGCAGAAAGCCGAAGCCGTCCTGGAGAATTTCCAGCACGCCATCGCCGGAAATGTCCTCGCCGCTCTTGGCCAGGGCCTTGAGAATGGCGAAGATCACATCCTGCTTGCGGGAGCGCGCCGTGCCTTCGAGTTTCAGCTCTTGGGCGACGGCGATCAGTTCGGCGGCGGATTTCTTTTTGAGTTCGGTCAGATTCATGGAAGCTACGTGCTCGGGGCGGCGGGCGCTGGGGGAATGCGCCTGCGGAGAGGGGGTGGGAATGGGCGTCTCGGGAAGAGCGGGCCGGCAACGGTGGGGCGATGCGCGGAATGATGGTGATATCAAGCAGTCGCGGCGTGGTCGCTTAAAGCTAGCACGACTGCGAAACGGCGTCTACCCAAGGGTGGACGCCGCGGGAGATCTCAACGCAGATTGCTATCGAGAAAGGCGATCAGTTGCGACTTGGACAGGGCGCCGACCTTGGTGGCTTCGACGTTGCCGTCGCGGAACAACATCAGCGTGGGGATGCCGCGAATGCCATACTTGGGGGGTGTGCCCTGGTTTTCGTCCACGTTCAGCTTGCAGACCTTAACTCGATCGGCATATTCCCCGGCGATCTCGTCCAGGATCGGGGCGATCATCCGGCAGGGTCCGCACCACTCGGCCCAGTAGTCCACCAGGACCGGTTGCTCGGCTTTGAGCACCTCGGTTTCAAAAGTTTGATCGGTGACATGCACGATGCGTTCGCTCACGGGTAGTTCTCCAGACAAGGGTGGATCGACCAAGCCGCCCGCGCGGGCGAGTGGAAAGCGCTGAAACAGACTCAGACGCGCTGCGGTGGAGCGGATTGGGGAGATTGCCGCCGCCGGTCGACGACGAAAATCCACGGCACGGGCGTTCGATGCAGGATATTGTGGCAAAATAATCAATCGGGGCACAAATTTTCTTCAAGACATTTCAGCCCAAACCGGGCGTTCGCGCAAGCCCCCAAACTCTATCCACCCGCGGGATACTGCTTAACTCATGCAAAACGATCATCTCACCCACATCCCGTTTTCCGCGCTCGGCCTGAGCGAGTCGTTGCAGGAAAGCCTGGAGGATGCCGGTTTCGTTCATTGTACTCCCATTCAGGCCGCCACCCTGCCGTTGGCGTTAAAGGGTCAGGATATCGCCGGTCAGGCCCAAACGGGCACCGGCAAGACCGCGGCCTACGTGTTGGCCGCCCTGCATCATCTGATGGAAAACCCGATCGCCGAAGACGCGGGGGGTCCTTGGGCGCTCATCGTCGCGCCCACTCGCGAACTGGCGGTGCAGATCCATCGCGACGCCGAGCTGCTCGGCCGCTATACCGGTCTCAAGTTCGCGGTAGTGTACGGCGGAGCCGGCTACGACAGCCAGCGCCGCCAGCTCGAAGCCGGAGTAGACGTGCTGATCGGTACGCCCGGCCGCCTGATCGACTATTACAAACAGGGCGTCTATCCGCTCAATCAGATCGAAGTGGTGGTGTTGGACGAAGCCGACCGCATGTTCGATCTCGGCTTCATCACCGATATTCGCTACCTGCTGCGCAAGATGCCGCCGCCCGGCCAGCGGATCAACATGCTGTTCTCCGCCACCCTGAGCAATCGGGTCATGGAGCTGGCCTACGAACACATGAATAATCCCCAAGTGATCCGGATCGAGCCCGATCAGGTCACCGCCGACAAGGTCCGGCAAGCGTTATACCACGTTTCCGCCCACGACAAGATCGCCCTGTTGCTCGGGGTGCTGCGCCAGCAGGAACCCAAACGGACCATGATTTTCGTCAATACCAAGCGCGCGGGCGAAAGGGTGACCGGCTATCTGCTCGGCAACGGCTACGAGGCCGGCATCCTGTCGGGCGACATTCCCCAGCACAAGCGCTTGCGGCTGCTGGAAGCGTTCCAGCGCGGCGAACTGCCGATTCTGGTGGCGACCGACGTGGCGGCGCGCGGGTTGCACATCGTCGATGTGACCCACGTCATCAATTTCGATCTGCCGCAGGATCGGGAAGATTACGTCCACCGCATCGGGCGCACCGCCCGCATCGGCGCCAGCGGCGACGCTATCAGTTTCGCCTGCGAACAGTACGTCTATTCGCTGCCGGAGATCGAGGACTTCATCGGGCAGAAAATCCCGGTGCTGCCGGTCAGTGAAGACCTGCTTCTGGAGTACAAACCGCCCAAGCGGCTGGAGCGCCATCGACCGCCGTCGGCCGGCGGTGACCGCCCGCGGGGCCGCACGCCGAGCCGGCGACCGGCCGGGCGCGCCTGAGCGCCAGTGATGGACGATGAGATTTTGATGGCGAACTCAAAGCCCAGGAACGTGGTCGCCAGCGGTCATCCGCGGGTCACCGAAGCGGCCTGCGCCATCCTGCGAGCCGGTGGTAACGCCTTCGACGCGGCGGTGGCGGCCGGGTTCGCCGCCGCCGTGGCGGAGCCGGCCCTGACCAGCCTGGGCGGCGGCGGCTTTCTGTTGGCGCGTCCCGCCCAAGGCCGGGCGGTGCTGTTCGATTTCTTCGTGGACACGCCGGGTCGGGGGTTGCCGGCCAGCCGGTTGGAACCGCACTTCCTGCCGGTCACGGTCCGCTTCCCGAGCTGCGACCAATCGTTCAACGCCGGCCTGGGTTCGGCGGCGACGCCCGGGGTGCTGCGCGGTTATCTGCACGTGCAACGGTCGCTGGGTCGACTGCCGCTATCGGCCGTGTTGGAACCGGCCATCGCCCTGGCGCGCGAAGGCGTGACGATCAGCGCCAAGCAAGCCTATTTTCTGGAGCTGCTGGAGCCGATCATGACCCTGACCGCCGCCGGGCGGGCGCTGTTTCAGCCGGACGGCCGCTATCTGGGCGAGGGCGCGGTTTATCGCAATCCGGATCTGGCGGCGTTTCTGGAAACGTTGCCCGGCGAGGGCGAGCGGGAGTTCTACGAGGGGGAGTTGGCCGGCCGGATCGCGCGGGAGATGGCGGAAACGGGCGGGCTGTTGACGGCGGAAGACCTGGCCGCCTACCGGGTGATCGAGCGGGAACCGCTGGCCGTGGATTACCGGGGCTACCGCCTGGTGACCAATCCCTCCCCTTCGTTCGGGGGTTCGCTGATCGCGCTGTCGTTGCGCTTGCTGGAAGCGCGCGAGGTGGCCGAACTCGGCTTCGGTTCCCCGGCCCATCTGGCGCTGCTGGTGGCGGTGATGCAGGAGGTGGACCGCCGCCGCGCCGAGGGTTACCTGAGTCCGGTCGATCTGGGTCAGCCTGAATTGACCGACAGTCTGAATCGGGTGCGCGCGGCCTCCGGCGGCACCACCCACGTCAGCGTCTGCGATGCCGAGGGCAACGCCGCCAGCATGACGACTTCCAACGGCGAAGGCTCCGGTTATCTCGCGCCTGGCACCGGCATCATGCTCAACAACATGATGGGCGAGGACGACTTGCACCCGGAAGGATTTCACATCAGTCCGCCCGGGATGCGGGTGGCGTCGATGATGGCACCGGCGTTGCTACTGGTCGGCGACCGCGTGCGGTTGGCGCTGGGCAGCGGCGGCAGCAAACGCATCCGTTCCGCCATGCTGCAAGTGATCAGTAACGGGGTGGATTTCGGCCTCGACCCCCGCGCCGCGGTCGACGCGCCGCGGTTGCACTGGGACGGAGAATGCGTGCAGGTGGAGCCGGGATTTGCCGAAGCGGCGCTGGCGGCGCTGGCGGCGCGGTGGCCGCTCAACCGCTGGCGGGTGCGCGACGTGTACTTCGGCGGGGTTCAAGCCGTTGCGCCCGAGGGTGTTGGCGCCGGCGATCCCCGACGCGGCGGTCATGCGGCGACGGTTGATTAACAACCTTTCGGATCTTTGAAGCTTCGATAAGGCTTGGCAAACAGAGGAGTGTGGCGGTGGTGGCGACCGACAATCCTCGGATTCCCGTGCTGGAAGTACCGCGCTGGGTCCAGGGGCTGATCTTTGATTGTGATGGTACGCTGGCCGATACCATGGCCCTGCACTACGCAGCCTGGGAAGACGCCTTCGCGGCGCTGAATCTGTGCTGTCCGCTGGAATTCCTGATCCGGCACAACGGCATGCCCACCGACCAGATCGTGCGACGCTACAACGCCGAATTCGGCCAGCGGGTCGCGGTGGCCGCGTTCGTCGCCGATAAGGATCGACGGTCGCAGGCCCGCATGGATCAGGCGCGGCCGTTGGAGCCGGTGGCGACGCTGGCGCGCGACTATTTCGGTCGGTTGCCGATGGCGGTGGTATCGGGGGGAACCCGCGCCAACGTCGAGCGGACCTTGCGGGCAATCGGCCTGCGCGAGCTGTTTCCGGTGGTCCTGACCGCCGATGATGGATTACCGCCCAAACCCGCGCCGGATCTGTTCCTGGAAGCGGCTCGGCGGTTGGGCGTGGAACCCCGCTACTGCCAGGTGTTCGAGGATGCCGACGCCGGTTTGGAAGCGGCCCGCCGCGCGGGGATGCTGGCGACCGATGTGCGGCCGGTGGTGGGCGGATGCATGGAACAGGTGGTGGTTCATCCGCTACTACGCTGATCGGCTACCCAACTGTTCGGGCTGGCACGGAAGACGACAGTCGGAGTGGCATGGGACTACAATGGAGTCGATGATCGTAATGAGTCAACGATCGGGGAATGCGGTCCACAAGGGAGTGGATTGTGGAAAACGCGATAGTCGCGATAGTGATGTGTTCCCGAATGGCGAGGTAACCGTGATGGCGGACGACGATAAGAGGATCTCGATCCCGCTGGAGGGGTTGGACGACAGCCGACGCGCCCTGCTGGACTTGCTCCAGAACCTGCGACGCACTTTATACCTGTACGCGCCCGTGGTGCGCCCGGAGTTGTACGACGATCCCGAGGTGCTGGCCGCGATTCGCGAGTGCGTGGTGAGCCAGCCCAAGATACGGCTGCATTGGTTGTTGCCGCCAGCTCGGGAGTGGCGCGGCACCTGTCCCCGGCTGGTGCAGTTGAGCGAGCGCTTGACCACGGCGCTGGTCCTGCGCACGCCGAGCCCGCAGGAATCACCGAATCGGCGGGAGCTGGGGCAAACCTTTATGATCGCCGATGAATCCGCAATGCTGCGCTTCAGCGATCCCCGTCGTCTGCTCGGCGAGTATGATGCCCGGCCCAGCGAGCGCATGAAGGAATTGCTGGAATTGTTTCAAGTACTTTGGAGCCGGGCGCAGGCTGACTCCGATCTGCGCCGCCTGGGGATTTGAGGTTGAAGGTCAAAAGCTTTCAAGGGTGCCCCAACGTTCCAATAGTTGCGAGTGATTGAGTTTCAACCATTGCAAGGCGATGATCGGGGCGGCGGAATTGATGCGGCCGGAATCCAGCAAATTCAGGGCTTCGGCACGGGAGACAACATGCAAGCGGATATCCTCGTGTTCGTCGACCATCCCGCGGATCCCGCCGACTTGAGCCGCATTCACGCGGCCGCAAAACAAGGTAATGCTTTCCGAAGTGCCGCCCGGACTCACCAGGTAATGGCAGATGGGCACGAGATCGAGGATTTCGCAACCGGCTTCCTCAATGGTTTCCCGCCGGGCGACGTCCTCGGACGTCTCCCCGGGTTCATCCATGATTCCGGCGACGATTTCCAGCAACCAGGGACCACCCGGAAAGTCCAGCGCCCCGATCCGGAACTGCTCCAGCAACACGATCTGGTCCCGTTCGGGGTCGTAGGGCAATACCGCCACCGCGTGGCCGCGCTCCAGGCACTCGCGAGTGATGTCCGGACTCCAGCCGCCGGAGAACAGTTCGTGGCGCAGCCGATATTTTTCCATGCGGAAAAAACCGCTGTAGCCGATGGCCTTGTCGAGCACTTCGAATTGATGGTTCATGGCGGATCCCGCGTGGGTGGGAGAACGAGCGGATGCGCGGCCCATTGTAGTCCGAAGCGATTGGCCGGGAGAAAGTTATGTGGCGGTTGACAGCGCAATCTCGCATCCGGATCTTCTTATGGGTGATCGCCGCGCTGGCCGTGGCGGCCTGTTCGCCGCCAGCCGATTCCCCGGAGGCCGAAGTCCGGGCGCTGGTCGCCCAGGCGCAGGCCGCGGCCGAGGCGCGCAACGCGCGCGACTTGCGGGCGTTGATCGCGGAGGAGTACGCGGATGCCCACGGCCACGACCGCAAGGCGATGGAGAATCTGATCCGCTTGCATATCCTGCGTAACCAATCCATTCATCTGCTCACCCGGATTCGCGGCATCACTTTCCCGGAAGCGGATCGCGCCACGGTCAGCGTGGCGACGGCGATGGCGGGCCGGCCGGTGGCCCGCGCCGACGATCTGGTGGGATTGACCGCCGACCTGTATCGCTTCGATCTGGAACTGGTCCGCCAGGACGGAGGCGAATGGCGGGTGTCCAGCGCCGCTTGGGCGCCGGCGCGGTTGGAGGATTTCTGGTAGCGTTATCGAATTCAGACTGCGTTCAGAGATCCAGCGCCAGCATGGGTCGGCTGATTTTTCCGCCGGAGGTCAACATGAAATTTGGCATACCAAAATCCTTGGCTCTGATCCTGGGAATCGCGGGCCTGTTGTTGCAGGCCTGTGGGGGTGGCGGCGGTGGCGATTCGCCGTCGCCCCCACCACCACCCGCCGCCACCTATACGCTGAGCGGCGTGGTGCTGCCGGCTTCAGGTGCCGCCATCGACAGCGACGTCAACGACCCCCTCGCGCCCTACCAGTCCAACGACACCATCGCCGAAGCCCAACTCATCGCCAATCCGGTCATTCTGAGCGGCTATGTCAATCAACCCCGGCGCGGTGCGCCGGGTCGATCCTTCAACACCGGCGATGTCAGAGACTTTTATCGGGTCGCTCTGCTGGCCGGCCAACAGCTCAACCTGTTCATCGCCGAAGACGGCGTTTTCAACGATCTGGATCTGGGGCTGGCCGATCTCGCGGGCAATTTGATCGATGTCTCGGTCGGTCAGCAGCGGGTGGAATCGCTGACGGCCCCGGCGGATGGTGAGTACCTGGTCGTGGTGGAGGCCTTTAACGGCGCGTCCAACTACGTGCTGACCATCGGCCAGCCCTTGCCCTCAGTCGAAGCCGGGGTACGGTTGAGCGATCCATTTGTCCCGAGCGAAGCGATCGTGCTGCTGGAAGAGCGGGCAGCGGCGCGGAGCGGCGGCTGGCGGGCTCAGGCTCAGGAGTTGGGTTGGAGCGCGGGTCGGGAGGAAGAGACGGAACCGCGGAACATGCTGTTCGACTTGACGGCGTTACAGCGGACCGGAGCGCTGGCCGCCGCAACGCCCGGCTGGACAGAACTCCAGATTCCAGATCCGGAGTTGCGGGACAAGCTGGAAACCCTCTATGCCATCAAGGCGCTGAACCGCGATCCGGGAGTCAAGGTCGCCTCGCCCAATTTCATCCGTCAGACGTCGTTCGTTCCCAACGATCCGCTCTATCGGTTTCAGTGGCATTATCCACTCATCAACCTGCCGCAAGCCTGGGGGTTGACGACGGGTTCCGACACCATCGTGGCGGTGATCGATACCGGCGTGGTGCTCGGTCATCCCGACCTGCAAGGCCAACTGGTGCCGGGATACGACTTTATCCGCAACCCGGCTAACGCAGGTGACGGGGACGGCATCGATCCCGATCCCACCGATCCCGGCGATCGCGCCAATCCCGATGGCAGCAGCACCTTCCACGGCACCCATGTGACCGGTACGGTGGTGGCCGCCACCAACAACAGCGAGGGGGTGGCCGGCGTCGCCTTCAACGCCAAGGTCATGCCGTTGCGGGCGCTGGGGCGGCTGGGCGGCACCGACTACGACATCGAACAGGCGCTGCGTTTCGCCGCCGGGTTGCCGAACGATTCCGGGATCCTGCCGGCGCGCCGCGCCGACGTGATCAACCTCAGTCTGGGCGGCCCTGGATTTTCGGCGGCTTCCCAGGCGGTTTACGACCAGGCGCGCGCCGCCGGCGCGGTGATCGTCGCCGCCGCCGGCAATCAGGCCACCAGCACCCCGTTCTACCCGGCGGCCTACTCAGGGGTGATCGCGGTCGGTGCCGTGGATATCAACAAGCAGCAGGCACCCTACTCCAATTTCGGCCCCTGGCTCGACGTGGCCGCACCCGGCGGCAACACCGCCCGGGATGTGAACGGCGATGGCAAGCCGGACGGCATCTTGAGCACGAGCGCCAGCGATGGCGGCGGTACGCTGGTTAATGATTACACCTTCCTGCAAGGCACCTCCATGGCGGCCCCGCATGTGGCCGGCGTGATCGCGCTGATGAAATCCGTCGCGCCCGACCTGACGCCCCAGGATGTGGCTGATTTATTGGCCAGTGGGGCGCTGACCGAGGATCTGGGTGCGCCAGGTCGGGACGATCGCTTTGGCCATGGCCTGATCAACGCCTACAAGGCGGTGACCGCCGCGATCAACCGCGGCGGCCATCCGGTGGACCCGACCCCCATTCTGATGGTCAATCCGGCAGCGATGAACTTCGGAACCACCCTGGCCAGTCAGACCAAGACGGTATTGAACGGCGGCGCGGGCATCCTGACCGTGAATCCGCCCACCGAGGATTCCGGCGGCTGGTTGCGCGTGACGCCGACGCAAGTCGACGCCAACGGTTTGGGCGTCTACACGCTTGCGGTGCAACGCGAAGGGCTGGCGGACGGAGTGTACCGCGCGACGGTGACGTTCGATTCCAACGCGGGCACGCTCCAAGCGTCGGTCATCATGCAGGTCGCCAGCACGCTGAGCGCCGGCGCGGTCGGCCAGCAATATGTGCTATTGATCGATCCCGCGACCGGCGAAACCGTGGCCGATGTCGCCGCGCGACCGCAAGCGGATGGCAGTCATACCTTTACCCTCAGCGGGGTTCCAGCCGGGACCTACCAAATCTTCAGCGGTTCCGATTCCAACAACAATCTGCTGATCTGCGACGCCGGGGAATCGTGCGGGGCGTACCTGACCCTCGATAGTCCGATTTTGGTCGACGTCGACCGGAATTTGAGCCGCTTGGAGTTCGCCAGCGGCCTTACGGTGAATCTGGCGGAGTTTCAGCTGACGGGCGCAGACGAACGGGAACCGGTCGAGACCGGGCTGCGCCGTGGTTCGCGTCGACAGATCGGGGCCGGGCCATGACGCGGGCGGCCTGGATGATGCTGGTGACGGCTGTGGCGTTCGGCGCGGGCTGCGCCCAACCGGAATCCGACGCGAACGCGACGCTGCCGGTGCGGTCGTTGCACAGCAGCGGCCAATGCG
>REEE01000236.1 GCA_007695245.1 Candidatus Competibacteraceae bacterium
TCAGCCGCCCCAGGGCCGCCCGGTCCATCCGCAGCGCCGCGACGAGGCGGCGTAGCGCCTCCTCGATTTCCTGATCCACCCGCTCGGGGGGCAGGTTGACAAACCGCGCCGAGAGTTCGGCCAATACGGTTTCAAACCGCAGCCGCTCTTCGAGTTCGGCCTGGAGATCAGCGTCAACAGCGTTCATGGGATTCGGATGGTCTACGGAAGCCTGGGGATGAGAACTGCGGCCCGGCTCGAACGTCGGCTCCAACCACAGCGGCGCGGACCGCGGCCGAGCGCACGGGACGGCGAGACGCGCGACGGGTTGGTTCGGACACCCATTCGATACCGAACCGGATCTCCGCAAAGGTCACCTCGCTGACAAAGAGACGATCCAAGGGTTGCGCGCTGACGAAGTCAACGACAGCGGGTGACGGATTCTTTCGCCGCAGCTCCGAAAGGACATGGGTATCCAGCAGCCAACCATTCACAGCGTCACGGCCCGCACTGGTCCCTTGACCTTCGGGTGCTCGAGGATGACCTCTCCGAGTGGCGAGTCCGCCATGAGATCCACCAGGGCGCGGCCCGTGGGTTCTCCCCGTAGTCGGACGTAATCCTCCGCCGAGAGGACTACGGCTCGTTCTTCCCCATTGACGGTCACATGCTGGGGTCCACATTCGGCTGCCCGGCGTACCACTTCACTAAACCGGGCTTTCGCTTCCTGAAGCTGCCAGCAACCTGTCTCATCAGGGCCAGATGCTTGCTGGGGGCGGCGGCGGTTCATGGTTCGACTCCAGGTCAGGCTGACCAGAGCCTAACCTCAGGATGCCTGTCCCGCAAGCGCTCGTTACGCTGTGGTAATACCCGATCCCTCATCATCCAGCCGCATCAAACCGACAAAGAGCCTGGCCGTCGCTAAACGGAATGATGCGGTCATCGTGTTCCGCGTGCGCGGCGGCGGACGACACCGCATGACCTATACTTCAAATCCGGCTTTCATCCCCCTACCTTCCCAAGCAAATACCGCATGAGGGAGAACAAGCCGGCGCTCCAACAAACCATCCACCCGAGGAGAGCAAGATGTACATCGGCGACTATCTCGGCCGGCGGACGATTTACAGCCCGGACGCGCTGGCCATTGTGGATACCGGTAAAGCCCCGGAACTGCGCTTGACCTATGCCCGACTGAACGAACGGGCCAACCGGCTGGCCAACGCGCTGGCCGCAACCGCTGGCGTCGGTAAAGGCGACCGGGTGGCGATGCTGGCGCTGGATGGAGTCGAGCATCTGGATGTGCTGTTCGCCTGCGGCAAGCTCGGGGCGATTCATACCGCCCTGAACTGGCGGCTGCACTGGCGCGAGTTACAGCAAATCCTCGCCGAGGTCACCCCGACCGTGCTGGTCTACGACGAGACCTTCAAGGACAGCGTCGCCCCGTTGGCGCAGGCCGAAACCTCGGTGCGCCACTGGATTCACCTGGACGGGACCGGCGTTCCCGGCAGCTTGAATTATGGCGACTTGCTCGACGCCTCACCGCCCGCGCCCCGCGCGTGCGAGACCCTGGTCGAGGAAGACATCGCCGCCATCGTCTTCACCGGCGGCACCACCGGCCTGCCCAAGGGCGCGCAAATCAGCCATCGCCAGATCGCCTGGAATGGTCTGAATACCGTCATTCACGATCTCGGGCGCGGCGATATCTATCTGAACGTGTTCCCCATGTTTCATGTCGGCGGCCTGTTCGTCTACACCCTGCCCCAAGTCATCATGGGTGGAACCACCGTACTCATGAAGCGTTTCGATCCGGAACAGGTTCTGCGGTTGATCGAGCGGGAACGAGTGACGGTGTTCGCGGCGGTGCCGGCGATGTACCAGATGCTGGCCCAGACTCCGGCCTGGGCCGAGGCCGATCTGAGTTCCCTGCGGTTTTGCACCAGCGGCGGCGCTCCGCTCCCCGTGCCGCTGGTCGAACAGTACACCCGCGAAAAGAGCATCCGCTTCAAGCAGGGGTTCGGCATGACCGAATTCGGGCCGGGACTGTTCGCGCTCGCGCCCGAGGACGCCATCCGCAAGGCCGGCAGCATCGGTCGGCCCAATTTCTACATCGACGCCCGGATCGTGGATGGCGACAACTGTCCCCTCGGTCCGAACGAGGTCGGCGAGTTGGTGCTGAAAGGCCCCAGCATCGCGTCCGGGTATTTCAACAACGCCGCCGCCTGGGCGGAAGCGATCGACGCCGACGGCTGGTTCCACACCGGCGACCTGGCCCGCCACGACGAGGACTGGTACTTCTATATCGTGGACCGGCTCAAGGATATGTTCATTTCCGGCGGCGAGAACGTCTATCCAGCGGAAATCGAGGCGGCGCTGTACCGGCATCCGGCGGTGTTCCAATGCGCGGTGGTCGGCGTACCCGATCCGAAATGGGGTGAAGTGGGCAAGGCGTTCGTGGTGCTCAAACCCGAACAGATCGCCACCGCCGAGGAACTGCTGGCGCATCTCGGCGACTGCCTGGCCCGTTACAAGATTCCCCGCCGCGTCGAGTTCGTGGCGTCGCTGCCGATTTCGCCGGCGGGGAAGGTGCTACGGCGGGAATTGCGAGAAGGTTGACCCTTACCCCTACATCTCCGAACCTCTCTCCCACCAAGGGAGAGAGGAAGCTACGCGATGACGCCCTCTGGAACGATCACCGGCTATCGACGATCACGAAGTTCTGGTGGGGTTGCGACCAGCGCACGGTGACGCTACGACCGGCCTGCGGGAAGTTGGGCAGGGTGTATTCACCACTGGCCCCTTCCAGATATTCCACACCCAAGCCGGTCACGGTGAACTGGGCTTGGGCGAACTCCACATCGTCGGCGAAAGCCCGCAAAGTGTGGGTGCCGTCCCCCAGGTTGTTCCAGTTGACCGTATAGCCGAAGCCGTTGTTGGCGTCGCCGCAAACCCCGACTGTGTCAGGCCGGTCGGAACCATAAGCCACCCGTTGCCGCACGCCGTCGTTGATCTGAATCTCGACGCTCTGGGCGTCGCATACCCAGCCGCGGATCAACCCGATGCCGCTTTCAAACGAACCCGGATAGGGACTTTCCAGATTGGCGGAGAATCCGGTGGCCAGCGGTAAGAACCCAGATAATGAGGCACTGGCCGGATTCCGGCTGGCACCCGCGATCACGAAGTTCTGGTGGGGTTGCGACCAACGCACGGTGACGTCGCGGCCGGCCTGCGGGAAGTTGGGCAGGGTGTATTCGCCGCTGGCACCTTCCAGATACTCCTCCCCTAAGGTGGTCACGGTGAACTGGGCCTGGGCGAACTCTAACCCATCGGCGAAGGCTCGCACGGTGTGAGTGCCATCACCCAGATTATTCCAGTTGACCGTATAGCCAAAGCCGTTGTCGGCGTCACCGCAGACCGCGACCGTGTCGGGCCGGTCGGAGCCGTAGGCCACCCGTTGCCGCGCGCCGTCGTTGATCTGAATCTCGACGCTCCCGGCGTCGCATACCCAGCCGCGGATCAGCCCGATGCCGCTTTCAAACGAACCCGGATAGGGACTTTCCAGACGGGGTGGCTCGATCTGACCATCGCAGGCGGTGCCGGCAAAGGGCAGGGTATCGGGCGTGATGAGAATGTCGGTGGTGTAAACCTGATCGGGTTTGAAGACGCCGGCGGTGTCGAAGGTCACTTCGACGAAAAACGCCGTCCAGCCGGCGGCCGGCGGCGGTACGAATCCCAAATAAGCGCCGTCGGGCTCCGGTTCCAGCACGCGGGAAGTCCAGGCCGCGCCGAGGGATTCCAGCCGGAAGTCGCGGGCCTCGGGATTGGTCGCTTGCCACAACCGCACTCGCTTGGGCCGGGACGAGGCCGTCACTCGCAACGCGCCATCCCCCGTCACCGTCCAGTCGATATTGGCGCTGGCCTTGTTGTTCAGGACATCATCGACCCACGACAGCGCATTCACGATGGCGTCCTGGTTCTGCGCGTGATCCGTGTTCGGGGTGTAGCGCAACCACTTGGGGCCGGGCAACCCGGCAAAATAGAAACGCGAGGAGTCGTTGGTGAAAAACTGGTCGCCGGACGCATTGAGCACCAGTTTGGGCAGGCCGGCGAAGCGATCGCGATAGGCGAAGGGATCGACGACCCGCAACACTTCCCGCCCCTCCGGGGTTTGCGAGCGGCAGGGTAGATCGAACTCCACGTAATCGTTCAGCGCCGGCGCGTAGAAGCCGTAGGATTCCCAATGATGGACGAATTGCCGGCTCAGGTTGAGCATGTCGATGGAAGCCGGCAGGATGGCTTTAACCCGCGGATCCACGGCGGCGGTCAACCAGGTCGTCCAGCCGCGCTTGGAGCCGCCCAGCACCAGAAAGTCCCGGACTTCCTGCCCCCGGTCGGCGGCGAATTCCTGCACGGTGTCCATGGCGCGGACGGCGGCCTTGGTCATCGCCAGATGCACCGGCCATTCCAGGTCGCCGGTGACCAGCGCCTTGTCCAGGCTGTAGGCGAGGATTTCATCCTCCTTGCGTCCCTGGCCTGGGTCGTCGGGGAAAAACAGCGGCTGGTTCGGCACCTGCCGGACCGCGGCGATGACCGCGCCGGTCGCCATGCTGGCCGCCCCCAAAACCGGGGGTACCGAAGTGATGGATGGCTCGGCGCGGTTGCTGCCGCCGTCGATCAGCAATACGGCGGTCCTGGTGCTGTCCAGAGCAAAACGCGGGATCAGGATGATCACCTCATGCTCCCAGATCGGTCGGTCCACTTCTTGGATGGAGCGCCACTTCTGGGAAGTCATGTTGAGAAAATAGGCGGTGTAGCCGATTTCGCGCTGCGTGTGATACAGAGTGTAGGCGTAGTTCGGGTCCGGCCGGGCGACATAACGATCCAGGGCGGTTTCTTCGGCTTGGACACCGTGCGTCAAAAGCAGGCCCAGAACGGCCAGCCATAATGAATAAGGCCAACATTTGCCATAACGATTTGCCATGGTTTCTCGAATCCTTCGGCTGGGTGAATAAGTGGCGGATCGGGGATTTTATCGAAATCGCCTGACCCTAAACTGAACGGATACGCCGGAACGGCCACCGTATTTTACGTCCGATGACTACTCCGCGGGCATGCGTTTGAGGAAAGCCGCGCGCTCGGCGGCGGTGGGGATGTGTTCGGCCAGCAGTTGGTACAGTTCCCGCGGATTCCGGGCCTTGCTGGCGACCTGTTTGACCAGCACCTTGGCGATGGGTCCCAAGTGGACCGCCAGATCCCGCCGGGCGATCTCCAGCAGCGCCTGATCGAAGGGACCCAACGATCCACTCATGTGACTGCCCATCACCGAGGCGCTGGTCGCTCCCGTCCCCACGCCGGTCAGGGTGCCGCCCGCCGCCGCGCGCAGGCGGCGCTGGAACATCAGCCGATCCTGCTCGTTGGGGATGGCCGTCGCCACCTGCTGAATCAACTCCTTGGGACTGGTGACTTGCACCGCCGTTTTGCGGACCAGAATCTTGGCGACCGGACCCAGATAGACGACCAACTGCTGCTCGATCTGCGTCAACAGAGCCGAATCCCAGCCCGGCAGTGCATTGGGCGGCGGCTCCGGCGCTTGTACCGGCGCCACCCGGATGAGGGTGGAACCGTCGGCTGCGATCTCGCGCTCCACCAGCTTCAGACTTTCCAGGGCGGCGATGAACTCACCGGCTTCCTGGTAACGACCATCCGGTGATTTGGTCAGCGCCTTGGCCAAGGCGTCATCCAGTTCCAGCGGCAGCCGGGGGTTCAACAGGGTGGCTTTGCGGGGCGGCTCGTTGAGTACCTGGTACATCAATTCGCTGGCCCCACGCCCGGTAAACGGCCGCGAGCCGGTCAACATCTCGAACAGCACCACGCCGGCGGCGTAGAGGTCGGCGCGTCGGTCGGCCTCCGTGCCCCGGAACTGCTCGGGCGCCATGTAGCCCGGCGTCCCCACGGTCATGCCGACCTGGGTCATGCCGCTGACCGTTTCCATCCGGGCGATCCCGAAGTCGGTCACCTTCACCTGTCCATCCGCCAGCAGGATGATGTTGCCGGGCTTGATATCTCGGTGGACCACGCCCTGCGCGTGCGCGTGACCGAGCGCCTGCAAGACCTGGACGATCACTCCGACGGCGTTGGCCAGCGGCAGCGGTTGGCGATCCTTGAGATAATCGCGCAGTTCCCGCCCTTGCACGTATTCCATGACGATGTAGGGCGCGCCGTCCTCTTCGCCGTACTCGAAGACCGTGACGATGTTCGGATGCAGGCAGCGGCCGGCGGCACGCACCTCGCGGCGGAACCGCTCCAGCCAATCGGCGCCGTCGCCCCCGCTCAGCAGGCGGCGGTGAATGGTCTTGATAGCGACTTGACGGTCGATCGCTACATCGTGGCCGAGATAGACCACGCCCATGGCCCCGCGGCCGAGCACGCTCGCCACGCGATAGCGGCCGATGTTGACCGGCCGCGCGCCACTGGTGTCGCCGCCACTATCCGTCATTTTACTCGCCCAGCATCTTCATGGCGTTCTCCAGACTCAGGCGCATCCGGTTGAACGATTGCGACAGCGAGGCGATTTCGTCGGAGCCTTGCCGGACGTACTCCGGCACGTCCGGCTTGCCCATGCTGACCTCGCTGGCGATCTCCGACATGCGGGTCACCGGCCGGATCACCACGAAATGCAGCAGGATGTTGAGCAATACCAGCAGCAAAAAGAACACGCCGCCGAGTAGAATCATAAAGGTGGTAAAGGTCTGCTGGGCCCGGGCCAAGGGCACTGCCATCGGCACTGTCACCACTTGGGCACCGATGATTTCGCCCATCTTCCAGCCGAAGCCGTTGTTGACGCCGTAAATGTCGGTCATGGTTTTAGGGGCGTCCTCGACCTTGCCGTGGCAGACCAGACAACCCTCGTCGTAAATGCCCAGTGGCCGCGCCAGATTGAGCATCGGCCCGGTCGGGGTGTCCCGTTCGACGACCAATTCCTTGCGGTTCGGGTTGTTGCGGAATTCGTGGATGATGTCCGCTTCCCAGTCGCTGGCCCGGTCGTTCGGGTTGGTCGGATTGAGCGCGGCTTCCTTGTAGGTAAAGTCGGGGAAGGTGTCGCGCAACGCCTGGAAGCTCTGCCCCGCCGCGTAGGCTGCCACGGTCTGCGGCAGAAATTGCCGCTTCATCTGCAGGGTCAGCAACGGCTGGATCTGTTGCGCCGTGTAGGCGCGGGCACCCATCGCGCTCTCCATCATGATCCGGGCGTTTTGGAGCACCTCCTGGCGGGCGTTTTCCTTGAGAATACGATCGGACAGGTAGGCCGCCAGCGCCAGGCCAACGATGAAGGCCAGCAGCAGTACCAGGTTGAATTTCATACGCAGGCCCATGGGGAACTCCTCGAACGTCGATGGGGCAATAGGGTCTAATCTCTCAGCGAATCAGAGTGCTTATAAATCCATCCGTCAATTCACGGGCCGACACCCCTGGTTGAAGCCGTCGTGCGCCCGGCTGAATCCGATCAGGCTGAACGGGATGGCGAACCGCTCGGTGGCGGGCCAGGTCGGCCAGAATCGCAGGTGAACGGTCGCCTCGCGACCGGCCCTGAATTGTTGGATCAGTTCGGGGATATTCCGATCGAAGATCAGGATCATTTTTTTGCGGGCGAGCTGATCGCTGCGGATGGGCGGTTGATCGTTCACCACCAATTGCAGGTCGGCGAAAGAAGTATCGATCTCCGATTCGGTGACCACCAGCAGACGGTCACCGTCGAACATCAGTTGGACCGGGGTCGAATCATAGCCGTCCGAGGTCATCGCGGATTCGCTGACCAGCAGGCAGCGCGTCTGGCGAGCGATCGGATCGGGTTGCATGACGGGCGTCCAGGCGGCTTCCGCCGCCGCGACGGTCGCCAGCGCCCATCCGCCGCATAAGCCATACGCGATCCACCGCCGCCAGCGACGGTTCGCCTTGCTCGAGCTGAATTGACGTTGGGTGGCCAGCACGGTTTTTTCACCTCTTGTCTCTAACTTGTGGTGATGATTCAGGAGCAATCATTCAAAATTCGCAGCGACCTGGTTGATTGCCCCAGGTTCGACGCCAGGGTTCGCTCGCACGATGATTCCAGTATAGTGGGAGCTTGGACAGTGTGACCACTGTATAATCGCTCTCGCAAAAGAACCGAAGGTCCACCGACCCTCGGGAACACGGACCGCGCCAGGCGACCGCCAACCGGTCGCCGGCCTTCTTCGATTCCGCGATAACCACCCGAAGATGCAACCCTTCACCCCCAGACTAATGGAGCCCAACCCATGAGCCAAACATGCCGCATCGAACTGGATGGAAAGTCCCACGAATTCCCGCTCGTCGAAGGGACCGAACGAGAACGAGCGATCGATATCAGCACCCTGCGCGACCGCACTGGCTACATCACGCTGGATGATGGTTACGGCAATACGGGTTCCTGTACCTCGTCCATAACCTACATTGATGGCGACAAGGGTATCCTGCGTTATCGGGGGATCCCGATCGAGCAATTGGCCGAACACGGCACCTTTGTGGAAACCGCCTGGCTGGTGATCTGGGGCCGATTGCCCACCGCGGATGAGTTGCAACGCTTCCGGACCCGGCTCACCACCAACGAAATGCTGCACGAAAGCCTGCGCAGCCATTTCGAGGGTTTTCCGCCCAACGCCCATCCCATGGCGATTCTCTCGGCGATGATCAACGCCATGAGTTGCTACGAGCCGGAAATGATGGAAATCGAGGACGAGCGCACCCTGGAGCGGGCGGCGGCCCGAATCATTTCCAAGGTCCGCACCATCGCGGCGGCCAGCTACAAGATGTCCATCGGTCAGCCGTTGATGTACCCGCGCCCCGATTTTAGTTACTGCAAGAACTTCCTGCACATGATGTTCTCCGTCCCCTATAACGACTACGACCCGGATCCGGAGATCAATCGCGCGCTCTCGCTGTTCCTGATCCTGCACGCCGACCACGAACAGAATTGCTCGACCAGTACGGTGCGGATGGTCGCGTCCAGCGGTGCCAACATGTTCGCCAGTTGCGCGGCTGGGGTCTGCGCGCTGTGGGGACCGCTGCACGGCGGGGCCAACGTGGCGGTGGTGGAGATGTTGGAGTTCATTCGCCAGTCCGGCATGAGCGTGGCCGATTACGTCAAGCGGGTCAAAGCCAAGGATTCCAAGCTGCGGCTCATGGGCTTCGGCCACCGGGTCTATCGGAACTTTGATCCCCGTTCCAAGATCCTCAAGGCGGCGGCCGACAAGATGCTGGCCAAGCTCAATATCCAGGACCCCTTATTGGAGATCGCCGGCGAATTGGAGGATGTGGCGCTGAATGATCCGTATTTCATCGAGCGCAAGCTGTACCCCAACGTGGACTTTTACAGCGGCATCATCATGCGCGCCATGGGCATCCCATTGAACATGTTCACGGTGATGTTCGCCATGGGCCGGATGCCGGGCTGGATCGCCAACTGGAAGGAGATTCACGACAATCCAAAGGCGCGCCTCCAGCGCCCGCGGCAAATCTACACCGGTGAAAACATCCACGACTATGTACCGCTGAGCCAGCGCTGATCTGATTCAGGAACTCCCGGCCGACAAATCCGGTCGGGGACTGGTCCGGATTTCACGAGTTTTGGAGTATCGAGGCGGCGTGCGTTCTATTGATTTTCAAATCGCACGATCACGAAGTTTTGGTGGGCTTCCGACCAGCGGATGATCACGCTGGTGCCCGGGCGCGGGAAATTTGGCAAGACATACTCGTGTTCGGGGGCACCCCGCAAAAAGTCCGTGCCCAAGGTGGTGACTTGAAAAGAGACGTTCGCAAATTCCACGCCGTCGGCCAACGCGCGTAGGGTATGGGTGCCATCGCCCAAGCTGTTCCAGTTAAAGACGAAGCCAAATCCGTTGTTGGTGTCGCCGCAGACCTCAATGGTGTCGGGCCGATGGAAACCATAAGCCACTGCTTGCCGCGCGCCGTCGTTGATTTGGATCTCCACGCTCTGGGCGTCGCACGCCCAACCCCGAATTAGCCCGATTCCGCTTTCATGGGATCCCTCGCTCGGGCTTTCCTGAGTGGCGGATGGCCATTTGAATGGATACTTGTTCGCGGTGTTGCGTTGATTCACGCGGGTCCTGTTAGCGCTCGTGTCCACGATCACGAAGTTCTGATGAACTTCCGACCAGCGTACGGTCACGCTTTCACCCGGGCGCGGGAAGTTCGGCAGGCTGAATGCACCGCTGGCACCCCGCAAGTAATCGACACCCAAGGTAGTCACGGTGAACTGGGCTTGGGCGAACTCCACGCCATCGGCGAAGGCTCGCAGGGTATGGGTGCCGTCGCCCAGGTTGTTCCAATTGACGAGGTAACCAAATCCGTTATTGGCATCGCCACAGACTCCGACAGTGTCCCCACGTTGGGTGCCGTGACCGGTCGAGAGGCGTTCGCCGCCATTGATCTCGGCTTCCACGGTGGATGCATCGCATACCCATCCACGGATCAGTCCGATTCCGCTTTCGTAGGATCCCTTGCTCGGGCTTTCCTGATTGGCCAACAGCGTGGCTGAGGCTAAAAAAAGCTCGTTGGAAAAACCGCTTTCAATGGTTTTCGAGCTGTCATACGCCGTAACGGCAAAGTAATAGGGGCTGTTATCCGCAAGGCCAAAAACGGTATAGGTGGTCTGATTGCCTACATCGACAACTGATGTATAGTTCCTGCTGGTTGGTCCGTAGTAGAGTCGGTAGCCGCCAAGAGCAGGTTCGGGATTGGCATTCCAGGCTAGGGTAACCTCCCTGGCGCGAACGTCTGTAGTATGGAATAACAATAGGATGCTTACGATCATCAATCCGCGTAAAGCCGCGACGGAGTCGAGTGATTTTGCAACACTTGTAATAATTAAGTGCATGACAGGATTCCAGAGGCTTGTCTCGGATAACAAGCATTGAGATATTTTCCTGCCAAGAATGTGCTGTGCGTGTATGACCATTTGATCACCCTGAAGGCGCGAGTCGAAGCGAATCCCTGCCACTAAAAGGGGTTAACACCTTTTGAGGAAATGGAGTTACTTTAGTTGCCACTCGCAACCTCGGACCCTTTTACTTTAATCCGATTTACATATTAATCAAACCCTCGTATAAGACTCTGAAATCCGTGGAGAGAGAGATGTTAAAGGTTGTCATCCAATCATCGGAGTTGATTTATGTCTCCTGATCCTGTCCATTATCACCAACCATTCGACTCTCTCCACCGAGATTTTTTTGGCCTTGATACCCACTACCATCTCGCCGACGGCCGGATCGCCCGCCGGCATTATCTCGACTCCGCCGCTTCGACCCTGGCCTTGGGTTGCGCCCGCCACGTCGCGGACGAATTGTTGGACCATTACGCCAACACGCATAGCGATTTACACTTTTCCGCCCGGATCGCCAACCACGCCTACGATTGGGCGCACGGACAAGTGTTGAAGTTTGTTCGAGCCGACGCCGAGCGCTACAGCGCGTTTTTCGCCGGCAGCGGTTGCACCGCCACCCTCAACCGACTCGCGCGGGGGCTGGCGACACGGCGGCCGGAGCGCGACGTCGTGCTGGTGTCGTTGCTGGAGCACCATGCCAACGACCTGCCGCACCGCAAGCACGCCGGTCAGGTGATCCACATTCCGCTGGTCGGCGCGGCGCCGGCGCTGGGCGCGGTTGATCTGACCGCGCTGGAGCGCCTGTTGGAGCAATATCGGGACCGGGTCAACTATGTCGCGGTCTCGGCGGCCAGCAATGTGACCGGCATCGTCAATCCGGTTCACGACATCGCCGCGCTAGCCCATGCCCACAACGCCTGGGTGGTGGTGGACGCCTCGCAATACCTCGCCCATGCCCCGCTGGCCATCAGCGACACCGGAGCCCAGGAACGCGAACTCGATGCCCTGGTATTTTCCGGCCACAAACTGTACGCACCGGGATCGCCGGGGGTGGCGGTGGCGCGTCGAGCCCTGTTCGAGGACTCCGAGCCGGATGAGGTGGGCGGTGGCATGGTGGACGATGTTTCTCTCACCGGCTATCAGATCACCGCTCGTTTCCCGGATCGCGAGGAAGCCGGTACCCCTAACATCCTCGGCGCGGTGCAGTTGGGCGCGGTATTGAACGTCCTGCAACGGTTGGGCATGGCGCAGGTTCACACCGCCGAACAGCAGCGGTTGCGCGGGCTGCTCGCCGAGTTGGCGGCACTGCCGGGCGTACGGATCTATGGCGATCCCGATCTCGACCGCACACCGCGCCTCGGCACGGTCGCTTTCAATCTCGACGGATGGGAACACGGGCTGGTCGCCGCCGTCTTGAATGATTATTTCAACGTCGCCGTGCGCAATGGCTGCTTTTGCGCCCATCCCTACGTGCGGGAATTGCTGAAACCGGAACTGTGGGCGCTGGACCTCGACCCCGACGACGCCATGGCGATCCAACGCTGGCAAGGCATGGTACGGGCCAGTCTCGGGCTATACACCATGGATGAGGATATCGAGGCGCTGCTGGCCGGTCTGCGCGATCTGTTGGCGCGGCCGGACCATTACCGCGCCCTGTACCAGGCCGATGCCGATGGCAATTTTCACCATCGGACTTTCCACGCACCGGCCACCACTCTGTTCGATCCTGATGCGCTGCTCGAACGGGCGTTGGCGCGGCTGAACGTAACGGCTGACATGCTATAGTTAAACGTGAACGTCATCGAGCGAACCTGCCGCCATGCCAGATTTCTTGCGTAAATTCATCGGCCTGTTATTAATCTTGGCCACCGTCGGTGTCGCCTCCTGCCAGGCGCTGGTGGTGTCCTGCTCCACCACGGCCGCTCCGCCCGCCGTGCTCGCGCCGCGCGGCTGATTCTGGAATCCCCGATCATGGGCCGCCTTCTGCTGCTGGCCGGCGTTGTTCTGATCCCGCTGGCCGCTCTGATTCTGCTGTTGCAACGAGGAATTCGCTCCATGGCCGAACGCTATCAGCAAACCCCCGGCCGCTTCCCGTCGCCCAAGGGCGTTCTGATGTTCCTGCTGCCGCTGCCGGTGTTGTTCGCCGCCATGGCCTCGCTGGCGCGAGGCCATCTGAGCGAACTGCTGGGTAACGCCGCCGGGTACGGGTTGTTTCTAGCCGGCGCCCTGCTGCTGCGGCGCGGTCTGCTGACCGAGGCTGAATACGACCGGCGCCGGGTCGCCAGAGCACCGTATCCGCTCAAGACCGTGGGCGGCGGCCTCATCGCATTGGCGACCGGTATTACCGCCGGTTTTGGGGCTGGCCATCACCCGGCCATGGCGGGCGCTTTCGGCCTGGCCGCGCTGCTCGGTTGCTATCTCACCTATGGCTTCGATCCGCGCGCCGCCAAGCGTTTCACCGACCGGGACGGTGTGGATACCACCGATCGGGTGCTGGAAGCGCTGACGCAAGCCGAGAACTCCCTCGCCGCTATCGAACAAGCCACCCGCAATATCGGCAACGCCGAATTGAACGGCCGGTTGCGACGCATTGTCACGCAGGCCCGGCGGATTCTGACCCTGCTGGAGGAAGACCCGCGCGATTTGCGCCGCGCCCGCAAGTTCCTCAACGTCTATCTGGACGGTGCCCGGCAGGTCACCGAGGGTTACGCCAAGACCCATGCGCGCGTGGCCGCACCGGAACTGGAGGACAATTTCCGCCGAGTGCTGGTCACCATTGAGGAAGTCTTCGAGGAGCAGCAGCAGAAATTGTTGGAAAGCGATCTCAGCGACCTCGACGTGCAGATCGAAGTGCTGACCACCCAATTGAAGCGGGAAGGGGTGATCTGACGTCAGGCATCGATCGCCGGTCAAAACGAGAGGAGCGCTCGAGATGATTGCCAAAGTAGTCAAGGTGACCCGCATGGACCAACCGGCATCGGATTATGCCTATTGGCGTTCCCGACCCGTTAGGGAACGCATTGAAGCGCTGGAAACGCTGCGCCAACAATATATCGAATTCAGCAAAGATGTTCACCCAGGACTTCAAAGAGTTTTTAGAGTTGTTAAACAAAAATCAGACAAAAAACCCAACGACCCCGCGCGAAACTGACCCGATCATAGGAGTCCACATTTTATGACCACATCCCCACCGCCGGTACCGACCGTCACCTCCACGTTGCCGGCCTTGCCAGCGGCGTTCGCCGCCGCGTTGCCGCAGGTCCAGCAGGATTTGGCCGCTCGCGCCCCGGCACCGGTGCAGGACCAGCAACAGGTCGCCGCATTGCTGGCGGAAATTAACTTGCACGACAGCAACTCCATCATCTTTTTCGGCAGCAAGGCCCAGGAGCAGCTGACCACCGTCTCCGACCAGATGTTGGAGGGTGTGCGCAATAAGGACAGTGGCCCGGCCGGCGCGGCCCTGAACGACATGGTCAGCGTCCTGCGCGGTTTCGATCTCGACGAACTGGACCCGAATAAAAAGCCCGGCTTTTTCGCCCGGTTGCTTGGCAAGAGCAAACCGCTGGCCCGAATCGTCCAGCAGTACGAACTGGTGCGCAACCAGATCGACGATATCAGCGATGCCCTGGAGCGGCATAAAACCCAATTGCTGACCGACATCGCCTCGCTGGATCGGCTGTACACCGCCAACCTCGACTATTTTCACACCCTGGAACTCTATATCCAGGCGGGTGAAGAGAAGCTGCGCCAGGTCGACGCCGAGGATCTGCCGGCGCTGGAGCGGGAAGTCGCGGCCAGCGAGGACATGGTCAAGGCCCAACAGTTGCGGGATCTGCGCGCCAGTCGCGATGATTTGGAACGACGGGTCCACGACCTCAAACTGACCCGGCAGGTCACCATGCAGAGTCTGCCCAGCATCCGGCTGGTGCAGGAAAATGACAAGGGTCTGATCGGCAAGATCAACTCGACCCTGGTCAACACCGTGCCGCTGTGGCGGCAACAACTGGCTCAGGCGATTACGATTTACCGCTCCGGCCAGGCCGCCGAAACCGTCAAGGCCGCCACCGATCTCACCAACCAACTGCTGGAGTCGAACGCGGACAATCTCCGGCAAGCCAACGCGCAAACCCGCGCCCAGATCGAACGCGGCGTGTTTGACATCGAAACGGTGAAGAAGGCCAACCAGACGCTGATCGCCACCATCGAGGACAGTCTGCGCATCGCCGACGAGGGTCGCCGCCAGCGACGGGAAGCCGCCACACAGCTGGAAGCCTGCGAAACCGAACTGCGCCAGGCCCTGGCGTCCGCCCAAGCCCGCGCCCCGCACCCCACCCCATCCGCCCGAGGGCGCTGACATGGCGTTATGGAACAAGCTGTTCGGGGAATTCGTCGATGTCATTCAATGGATCGACGACTCCAACGACACCCTGGTGTACCGCTTCGAGCGTCACGGCAACGAGATCAAATTCGGCGCCAAACTCACCGTGCGCGAGGGTCAGGTCGCGGTGCTCGTCAACGAGGGCCAGCTTGCCGATACCTTCCAGCCCGGCATGTACGAACTGAAAACCAATAACCTGCCGATTCTTTCGACCTTGCAGGCCTGGCAGCATGGTTTTGAAAGTCCGTTCAAGGCCGAGGTGTATTTCTTCAGCACCCGCCGCTTCACCGATCTCAAGTGGGGGACTCTGAACCCGGTGATGCTGCGCGATCCCGAGTTCGGGCCGATCCGGTTGCGGGCCTTCGGCAGCTACGCCATGCGGATCCTGGACGCACCGACCTTTCTGCGCGAGATCGTCGGCACCGACGGCCGCTTCACCACCGATGAAATCACCAATCAGTTGCGCAACCTGGTGGTGTCGCGTTTTACCAACATCCTGGGCCAGTCCGGGATTCCGGCGCTGGATCTGGCCGGCAACTACGATCAACTCGGCGAGTTCCTGCGCCAGCGCATCGCTCCGGAATTCGCGACGGTCGGGCTGGAGTTGACCAACCTGCTGGTGGAGAACATCTCCCTGCCCAAGGAGGTCGAGGCCGTGTTGGATCGGCGCACCAGCATGGGCATCGTCGGCAACCTCGACCAGTACACCCAATTTCAGGCGGCGGAGGCCCTGCGCGATGCCGCGGCCAATCCAGGTGGCGGCTCCGAAGCGATGAACATGGGGCTGGGTCTGGCGATGGTCCAACGACTGAGCGAAACCCTGGCGCGACCCGCGTCACCCGCGTCGCCCGCGCCAGCCCCGCCGCCTGTATCGCCGGCGTCGCCCCCACCACTGCCGACCGCAACCCGTTATTTCGTGGCGGTGAACAGCCAGCAGACGGGACCGTTCGGCCTGGACGAGTTGCAGCAACAGGCCCGGGACGGCCAATTGACCCGCGCCACGCTGGTCTGGACCCAGGGCATGGCCGACTGGGCTTCGGCTGGCGAGGTGGCTGAACTGGCGGTTTTGTTCAGCCACCTGCCCCCACCATTGCCAACCGCTTGACTCATCAGGAGTATCACCATGGGCGCCGCCGCCGAAAAATTGCGTATGAGCGAGGCCGACTATCTCGACTGGGAAAGCCGAGCCAAAGACAAACATGAGTATGTTGCCGGTGAAATTTTCGCCATGGCCGGGGCCAGCGAACGTCATAACCGGGTCGCGGGGAATATTTTCTTTCATCTTCGCCTGGCCACCCGCGGTCATTCCTGCCGCGCCTTCATGGCCGACATGAAGCTGCGCGTCGCGGGCCATCGGAGTTATTACTACCCGGACGTGATGCTGGTTTGCGACGACAGCGACCAGCATCCGCTCTACAAGACCGCGCCCTGCTTCATCGCCGAGGTGCTGTCGCCCGCGACCGCCACCACCGATCAGCGCGAGAAGTGGCTCCATTACCAGGACATTCCCAGCCTGCGCTACTACCTGCTGGCGGACTCCGAGCGGTTGAGCGCCCGGTTGTTGACGCGCATGGCGGACGACCGCTGGATCGAGCAGATCCTCGACCGCGAGGATATCGTCGAGATCGCCTGCGGCGATGCCCGCCTGACTCTCGGTCTGGACGATTTGTACGAGGACACCGGACTGCTGGTTTGAGGCCGACGAAAATATTCCACGTGGAATAATTCCCGCCGGGATTCCCATTCCACAAACCCACCAACGCGGTGGAACCCAGGTTGGCTCCCGAGTTCGCGGGCCAGCGTTGATGAGGAAAAACTCATGTCGATCTGGACCCTGACGGCGCTGGCGCTGTTTCTCGTTCTGTTCGCGGCCTGGCTGTTAATTCGCCTCTTTCTGAGGGGACCGGATCTTTCAGCTTACGATCGGCCGCTCGAGAGTCGCGTAGGATCGCGTAGCGCAGCCAGTCCCGAGCATCAGGACGTCGTGCGCCGGGTGCAAGCCGTGGCGGCGGAAATTGCCACCGCTCCCAGAAAGCAGCGCCTGGCGGTGATTCGGCAGGTGATGGGGCGAGGATTCTTCGATCCGCCGTTGCTGGCGGGAGATTCGGGATACCGCATCCAGGAGGTCGATGCCGGTGGGGTACCGGGCGAGTGGGTGCTGTCGCCCACCACCGATCCGCAACGTCGGTTGCTCTACCTGCACGGCGGCAGCTTCGCGAGCGGCTCGCCGCGCGGATATCGGGTGATCACCACCCAACTGGCGCGCGTCACCGGCGCGGCGGTGCTAGCGCTGGATTATCGGCTGATGCCGGAACATACCCGCCGAGAGTTGATCGCCGACTGCCAGACCGGCTATCGCTGGATTCTGGAGCACGGCCCCGACGGACCGGCTCCGGTGCGGGAACTCTTTCTAGCCGGCGACTCCGCCGGGGGCAACCTGGTGCTGATGCTGCTGGCCTGGGCGCGCGACCAGGGCTTGCGCACCGCCACCGGCGCCATCGTGCTGTCGCCCGGCGTGGATATGACCCTGTCCAGTCCGACCCTCAAACACAACCGGGCCACGGATCCGATGATGGGTCCCAATCTGGGAGTGTGGCTGCAACTCCCCCGGTCGCTCGTCCTGCTCGCGGGTTGGATGATGCATCGGATGACGCCGCATCATCCGCTGGTTTCCCCCGTGTTCGGCGACCTGTCCGGATTGCCACCGATCCTGGTCCAGGCCAGCGAAGCGGAGATGATGCTGGGCGACGCCCGGCGCTATGCCAACAAGGCGCGCGCCGCCGGTTCGCCGGTGGATCTGGAGACCTGGCCGGACCTGGTCCATGTCTGGCACCTGTTCGAGCCCATTCTGCCGGAAGCCCGTGAAGCGTTCGAACGCATCGGGCAATTCGTGGACCGCTGCGCGTTCGCCAACCGCCCCGCACCCTGATGGACCAAGGGAAACCGACTCGCGGGTGCCGCCATGGAAACCACCCTGAAGTGAGGCTGGCCTAATCCTCCAATCCGGGTGGTTCAGCGGACCCAGAGAACGCGACGCCGAACCTGCTAAACTGGCGAGAAATCGTCTCGGAAGAGTCTCTCGCCATGCCGCAAGAGTCTGGAATCTCCTCTCCAAACAGCAACCCGGAACCCCGCCGCTTCCCTTGCGCGCGATGTGGTGCCGCGCTCCAATACGCACCCGGCACCGACGCCCTGCGCTGCGCCCATTGCGGCTACGAAAACCGCATCGGGGCTGTCCCTGAGCCCATTGAGGAACAGGATTTTCGGCAAACGCTGCGCACGTTGGCGGCGACCGCGACGACTCGCGAAAGCATCGTGATCCACTGCGACTCCTGCGGGGCGTCCTACAGCTTCGACCCGACCGCCCACGCCGGCCAATGTTCGTTCTGCGGCGCGCCAGCGGTGGCGAATACCGAGCGGCACCGCGAGTTACAGATCCAGGCGTTATTGCCGTTTCAGGTCACCCGCGACCAGTCTCGCGCGGCGTTTCGCCAGTGGCTGGGCCAGTTGTGGTTCGCCCCCGGCAAACTCAAGGATCATGCCCGCCACGACTCCAGCCTGGCCGGTCTGTATGTCCCCTACTGGACCTACGACGCCGAAACCACCACGCACTACCGGGGCGAACGCGGCGACGATTATCAAGTCCGGGAGACCTATCGCGCCATTGAGAACGGTCGGGAAGTCCAACGAGTCCGCGTGGTGACTAAAACTCGCTGGAGTCCGACGGCGGGCGTCGTCTCCCGATTTTTCGACGATGTGCTGGTGCTGGCCAGTCGGTCACTGCCGCAAGCGGTGACCGAACGGCTGGAACCCTGGGATCTGGCCCAACTGACGCCATACCGGGAGGAGTACCTGAGCGGCTTCCGCAGCGAGATGTATCAAGTGGAGTTGGATCAGGGTTTCGAACGCGCCCGGGAGATCATGGCACCCCTCATTCGCCGCGACATCGAACGCGACATCGGCGGCGACCGCCAGCGCATTCACGCCGCGGAGACCCGCTACGCCGACATTCGCTTCAAGCATATTCTGCTGCCGGTATGGATATCGGCCTTCCGGTTCCGCGACCGGGTTTACCGCTTTCTGGTCAACGGCCGCACGGGGGAGGTGCAGGGCGAGCGGCCTTATAGCGCGTGGAAGATCGCCTTCGCCGTCCTGTTGGCGGCGGTGCTGGCCGGCGGCGGCCTCGCGGTCTGGCAGGTGCTGCAAAGGGGTGGATGATCTCTCGGGACTCGCACGCGCTTTCCGTCATTCCCGCATAGCGGGAGTCCAGTCGCGCGAATTATCCTCATCCAGCATCATCCGATCTCATGACCGGCGACGCGATGCAACGCCAGTTCCGGGCCGAGAAACACCGTCCCGCTCCGAAAGTGTTTCGGCAGCACGGTCAGCGTCACCGAGCGATTCAGCAACTGGCGCATGACCTTGGCGGTTCGTTCGGGTGCGCCACTGGTGAAATAACATTCGCCGCCAGCGACGTTCTCGCCAGCCAGCTTCCCCGCCATTTCCAACCGATGGCGCAACTGGCGGGCCACCGCCGGACCGGGATCGAGAATCGTGACGTTCGGGCCAGCCAGTTGCTGGATCAGCGGAATCAGAAAAGGATAATGGGTGCATCCCAGCACCAGCGTATCGGCGTTTTGTTCCAGGAGCGGTTGTAGATAGCGCGCCAGCAGAGCGTGGGGCCGAGGGCCATGCAAATCACCCCGTTCGACGCAGTCGGCCAGACCGGGGCAGGGCTGCACCAGCACCCGGGCCTGGTGTCCGTGGTGATCGAGCAAGTCGGCGAACTTGTTGCTGGCAACGGTGTTACCGGTGGCTAAAATACCCACCACTCCCGTGCGGGTCGTGGCCACGGCCGGCTTGAGCGCCGGCTCGATGCCGATGATCGGCATATCGAAACGGGCGCGCAATGGCGCGATAGCGGCCGCCGTGGCGGTGTTGCAGGCGACCACCACCGCCTTGACGCCTCGTTCCAGCAGGAATTCGGTGATGGCGAACGCCCGCCGGACGATGAACTCCACCGGCTTGTTGCCATAAGGCGCATGTTCTGAATCCGCCACATACAACAAATTTTCGTGGGGGAGTTCATCGCGAATGCGCTGGAGCACCGACAGCCCCCCGACCCCGGAATCGAACACGCCGACAGGTTGATTGTGGTTCTGATCTGACAAAATGGGAAAGTCAACGGCTGCGGTAGTAGTCACAACTCACCAAAATTATTTTTAGTTTGCCATGGAGAAACAAGCGAGCAGACGGCATGATTAATGCTTATAAATCTTCATAGTCTGTTTCTTTGTAGGAGTCACTGTCATGTCCAACCTCAATATGCCCGAAATCCATCGGCGCCAATGGCGCGGAGAGCCGGTGGCCATCTACTACGCGCCGCAGTTGGCGATGCGCGCGCACGAACATAACTACCTGTTGCGGTTGATCTCGGACTGGACGGCGCTGCGGGCTCCAAGCCATTTCAGCCTGCTTCCCCAGTACCAGAAAAGCTTGAACCCATCATCGCAACTGCACTGACGGCGCGAGCGGCGCG
>REEE01000226.1 GCA_007695245.1 Candidatus Competibacteraceae bacterium
CGATGCAAATCTTTTGGAGCAACCGCGCCTTCTTCATCCTTCACCCGCGGAACTTCCGATTCTGGCTAAAATGGAACATCCCTTTTTGCCGTATGTCGGTTAACACCACACAGTCCAACAACCGCCCAACCCAGACCCCGAGTAGATTCAGCATGAATTCCGTGACAACCCTCATCGCCATTTGAACGCGCTCTGGACCCACGGCGGTCTGCAAATACGCGCCGCCCGTTCACTGAACGCAAATCCGAGACCTCGGACCACGTCACGCCTATCTTCCCACCCCAGGAACCCCCCATGCGCGAAAATGAAATCGCCCCGGACCCGCAAGACATCGAAGCGTCCCGGCCTCCCAGCAAGAGCCAGCGCAAGCGCGACGCGACCGCGCTACAGAATCTGGGCGAACAGTTGGTCGAGCTGACGCCGAACCAGTTGAACCGCATCCCACTACCGGACGAGGTGCTGGCGGCGGTGCGCATGGCCCAGAGCATCTCCCAGCGCGGCGGGCGCAAGCGGCAGTTGCAGTACATCGGCAAGCTGATGCGCCAGATCGACGACCCGGATGCGATCCGGGCCGCCCTGCGCACCGTCACGTATTAAATTCAACTATTTGAATAAATTGAAATTTACTGCATGAATTTGACAGACTTATGGCAGCGGCCGACGGTCTGGATCAAAAGTCGTGATTAAAAAAATACGCCGGTCCCGCAGCGCGGGGGCAACCGCCACCGTTCGTGGTCGGACATGAAGATCGCGCCAGAACGGCGCGAAATCCGCCGGTTCCTCCGGCGCGGTAACCGCCAGCAAGGCTGGCCAGGTCATGACCGTGAGTAGGATCAAATGGATAGTCGTGGCGAAACATGGTGGCGATCAAACTAAATTTAACGATGGCGCGACGATATCACGCTATTTCCGTGGTTATGGGCTTGGAGACCGCTTCAAGCTTAGGATAGACTCAATAAGGTAACGGTCAGGTATCGTGCCGACCCCTAAAATTCATCAAGCGATTCAGAGGACTGATTCATGCCCAAAAAGAAAGATTCGACCGGAACCACGGCCAAGAAGGATTCCCGGAAAACCAGCGGCAGCAAGGTTGAGAGCCCCAAGACGCAACCTGCGGCGCGGACCCCCGTTATGGAGCCGACCAAGTCCACCGCGCCACCGCCGGCCGCCAAGCCCGCGGAAGCCGCCAAACCGCCACCGCCGGCCGCGCCGCCCCCGGCCGCCAAGCCCACTCCGGCGGCCAAGGCAGCGGCTCCTGCCAAGGCGGCTCCCGCCAAGGCGGCTCCCGCCAAGACGGCTCCCGCCAAGTCCACGAAATCCGCCACCACCAAGGCTAACCCGCCAGTCACTATTATCGTCGCCAAATACGATATCGGACATGGCAACAATCTGTATATCCGTGGCGAGGGAGCCGATCTCAGTTGGGAGTCCGGAATCCAGATGGAGAACGTTGGTCGCGATGTCTGGGTCTGGACCACCAACCAGATCGCTGAAGGCATGGTCGCCTTCAAGTTCCTGATCAACGACGAGATCTGGTCAACGGGCGACAATCTTTCCGCCTCGGCGGGAGAAACCACCACCCTCACACCCTACTTTTAGCCGCTATCCGTGGGTGGGCGACGCCGACCGACGCAACGAGCGGTCGGCAGCGTCCCGCCAGGTCGGCTAACCCTCTTGGCGCAGACGGGTGAACTCATCCAGCGAGCGCGTCACGCATTCCTCGATCGCCACCCCGGAAAAATAATTGCCGGTCAGCGCCAGACGACTCCCCGCCAGGGCCTTGTCCAGGTCTCGGGTCCGCTCGCCGTGCCCGACCCGCAGCATGGGCAACTGGTTGGTCTTGAACGCCACGTTTTCCGAACCGAGCGCGACGCGCGGCACATCCAGCACTTGGGCGATGCGCGCCAGTTTCTCTTCTCCATCCAGCACACCGGGCCGGAAATGGAAGGTGAACCCCCGGTAACCGGGGTCCGGTACGGTATCGCGCGACACCACCGAATAAAACGCCTCGTCCCGGCCGATCAACCCCGCTACCGGCGGCAGTTGCAACGCCTCGGCCGGTAACGCTACCCCGATGGACTCTATCGTCGCGGTATCGATCTCCCGCAGCCGCCGCGCCAGGTCGGGAAATTCCGCGTCCAGCAGTTCGGCCGCCACCGCCACCGGAGTGGCCAGGCCAACAGTGCGGGCCGTGTATTCGCGGTCGTCGGTACCTACGACAAAATGCTCTCCCGCGCGCCGCAACGTCCGCGTGGTTTGCCCGAAATCGATCTGGATTTCCGGCCGCGCGCCCAACGTATCGGCGATGGTCTGTAGTCCGCCCGGCAGGGTAAAGCCGCGTGGGACATCCTTGCGCCGGGGGCGGGGTTGAAACAGACTGTCGGCGGGAAAATCATTGGCCGGTTGGCAGATCACCGCATTAAAGGCCGGTTCGAACACCGCCGCGTAATTGCGTCGGCCGACGATGTGCCCGTAATACTCGGCGACGTTGCGCCCGGTCTTGATCAAGCCGAGCAGCCGGAACGGTGCCAAAGGCAACGCCGGGAAATACAGTTGCGAGGGGATGCTGCGGATTTTTCCGTCCACGAACATCCGGAATCCGACCTTGGCCCGCCGCTGTATGCGCTCCAGCAGGCCCACTTGCTCCATGATCGCCAGCAGATTGCCGTAGGAGTTAAAACCACTGTGCGCGCCCAGTTCCAGCCAGAAGCCGTCCAGCGCACCGGTGAAGCGGTGCGAGTGGAGACAGCCGCCCGGTCGATACTCCGGCTCCAGAATGCGGGTATTCCAGCCGGCACCGGCGGCATGGTGGGCCATGCTCAGGCCACTGATGCCGGCACCGACAATCAGCAGATCGTGATCGGCCATAATGAAATCCGACTCCTCAAAACAGCTCGAAAATGTCCACGAACAGCACCCGCAGACAGAACAACAGCGCGATGCAGCCGAACAGTAGATGCACCCACTCCGTTTCGCCGTTTTCATCCCGAAAGGTCAAACCGTGGTAGGCCACCAAGCCGGTAGCCAGTATAAAAATCCAATCGAACACGAGATTCTCTCCCCAAATTAATGCTTCGATTCTATAATTTTGAATATTGGATTGATTCGGCAAGGCCGGTAGGGTCGCACCCGCCGCGCCGCCGGGAAACCGGCTCCACATTCTCAAGCCTCCCCGCAAGGGCCGGACCCTGCATAAGGTGACCTTTAACTTAGTAACACGGCGGCAGCTGGCAGGTGATCCCGATGGGCATCTCCAACCGGAACGCGGCATAGATCAGGAACGCCACGAACATGAGGATGCCCGCCAACACGGTGAAGCCCAATATGATTCGCGCCTTGCTGGCGGGGGATGGCGGTTCGAGGCCGAACGCGCGCAAGTCCAGTCGACCTTCCTCGGCGAGCTGCCGGATCCGCCGGACGAAGGCCCTTACCCAGACCGGTGCCTGCATCGCCCCCAGATAGCGATGGAAGCACACCTCCATTTCCCGCCTTTCCGCCGGATGGCCAAACCACTCATGGTAGGCCAGGCGAAAAACGTCGAACTCGGAAACTTGCAGCACTGAAGCGACATAAACCACATTTTGCACGTCATCTTCTTCCGAGGAACATCCGGGTCTGCTCACGCATCGACCTCCCGTGAATTGCTTGTATTTCGAGAGTATGAATGATTTATAGTTCATCTACGTCCAAACCACTGCGTTCCTGGAAAAGTTGCCAATTCCGAGCGCCTCATCCGTAAGACGCCAACCATTCAACGGCTGCCCCGAGGAGACCCGCCGATACCATGGACCCTACCTCTGATTCAGCGCTCTCCACCCACGGTACCCTGGCCGCGTTCCGGGAACTGGCTCCGGAAATCCTCCAGGAACTGCTCGGTCAGGCCGAGACCCTGGAATTGACCGCCGGACAGATGCTGTTTGCCGGCGAGCAGCCCTATAAAAACGCGGTCTTTATCCTGCGTGAAGGCGACATGGAACTGCGTGACGCCGACGGACGGGTGTTCGGTCTGGAGCCGGGCGACGTCCTCGGTATCGATAACTACTTCGATGCCTCACCCTACACGGCGACCGCTACCGCCCTGACCCAAGTCCTCGTCGACGTGCTGCCGGCGTCCAGCCTGCGCGCGGCCGAGTTACGCCATCCAGAGATTTTCAATGCATTCAACCGCCTGCTGGCCGAGCGGATCCGCAGCCAAACCACGCACCCGGTCACCGGCGTCTGGTCCCTGCCCGCCCGGACCATCATGAAAGCGCCGCTCGCCACCCGTGGCCCGGACACGACGGTTCGGGAAGCCTTCGAGACCATGAGCCTGCGCCAGATCGGCAGCCTCGGCATCGCTGACGACGCCAGGCAACTGTTGGGATTGGTCACTTTTGTCTCTTTAGCCAACGGCCTCGTCGCCGGAAGCGTCCGACCGGATGATCGGGTCCTCGACGGCGCCAGCGAAGAACCGTGCCCGATCAATTTCGACGCCCCCCTGTGGAAGGTGCAGGCCGAACAGACCCGGCTCGGCACCCGCTACCTGGTGGTCGTGGAAGAAGGCAAACCAGTCGGGATCATCTCCCAGACCGACATCCTCTATGCACTGGCCTCCTATCAACTGGCGTTCATCGCCCAGATCGATGAGGCCGGCAACTTCGACGAACTCAAGGCGTTCAACGGCCGCCTGAGCCAGATCGCCCAGGAACTGCGCCAGAACAATCGCAGCGCCGGCATGGCGGTGCGCGCCCTGAGCGAGATTCATCTGGCCATCCAGCGCCGTTGCATCGCCCTGGTGCTCGACGGGCTCCGCATTGAGGGACTGGGCGAGCCGCCGGTGCCTTTTGCATTCCTGATCATGGGGTCCGGCGGGCGCAAGGAGATGATGATCGGCACCGACCAGGACAACGGCATCATCCTGGCGGACCGGCCGCAGACCGACGCACCCGAGACCCGGGCGTGGTTCATGAGTTTTTGCGACCGGGTCAACCATCGCCTGGACGAAATCGGCTACGACTGGTGTACGGGCGATATCATGGCGCGCAACCCGGACTTTCACAAAAGTCTGTCCGAGTGGCGGCGCCAGATCAGCCAAATCGCCGAGATCCCCACCGCCAAACGGGCGCGCTGGTCGACGATCTTCTTCGACTTCGAGACCCTGTACGGCGACGATCGCCTGGCGGTCGCCCTGCGTACCCACATCTTCGACGAACTGCGGAACAAACCGCGCCTCCTCACGCTCATGGTGGAAGACGACGCCACCGGCAAACCGGCCCTGGGTCTGTTTAACCGGCTGGTGACCGCCAGCGACAAAGACCGCAAGGGTAAAATCGATCTCAAGCGCAACGGTACCCGGATTCTGGCGGACGCCGCGCGCGTCTATGCCCTGAGCGAGGGGATCGACGCCACCAATACGGGGGACCGGTTCAGCGCCCTGGTGCGGCTGGGTCGCCTGAATTCCGCGTTTGTGAATTCGGTGCTGGCGGCCTACGACGAACTGCTCGACCTCACCCTGGGCCATCAACTGCGCCAGGCGCAGAACGGCCAACCGCTTGACAAGCTGTTGAACCTGGAAGAACTCACTCCGCTGGAAGAAGAATCCCTGCGGATCGCCATGCGCGTCGCCAAGCACCTGCAAGGCCGCATCCAGGGTGAATTCGGCACCATCATGCTCTGAGAGCCAATTTCCCGCGCTCTCCCCGACGGGTGTCCTCCGTGCTGGAAATTTCCGGCGAGTGGCCTGCGCCCCCCGGTAGGTTTCGATGCCGCACCCGCACCACGCATCCAAAGTCCGACCGGTAAAAATATCGCGAAGGTAACCCCTTTACTTGACGTCGGATGCCGCTAGACTTGCGAGCGCTCGCGGGGTCCTCTCCGCGGCCAACCATCCACGAAAATGGATCGAGAATGGTCCCGCCGAACATGGTCAGGGAGCCCTCGCTGCCTGCGGCCCAATTTTTACGGCCCATTCGCGATCCCACCCATCAACCTCCAACCTTGCCCAATCCTGGACCTCAACGATGCAACAAGATCTGGTTCACGCCATCAAAAGCAACCCGAAATACCACGAACTGGTATCGAAACGAAGTAAATTCGCCTGGTTGCTGGCGATCCTCATGCTCTTGATTTACTACACCTTTATTCTTATCATCGCTTTCAGCGGGCAGATCCTGTCTCGCCCGCTGTGGGATGGCGCGGTGGCCACCGTCGGGATTCCGGTCGGTATCGGCGTTATCCTCAGCGCCTTCCTCCTGACCGGCATCTACATCCATCGGGCCAACGCCGTCTTCGACAAGCTGACCCGGGAAATCAAGGAGGAGGTGCTATGAGTTTTTGCCGGTACGTCCTTCCGCCCCTTCTCCTCCTCCTCTTGATCCTCGCCGGGGGCGGGGTTCTGGCCGCCGGCGATCCCGGCGGCGCGACGCCGCGAGAGTCGCTCAACATTCCCGCGATCATCATGTTTCTGGTTTTCGTCACCGGCACGCTGGGGATCACCTACTGGGCGGCGCAGCGCACGAAAACCGCCAAGGATTTCTACACCGCCGGCGGCGGCATCACCGGGTTCCAGAACGGTCTGGCCATCGCGGGCGACTACATGTCCGCCGCGTCCTTCCTGGGCATTTCCGGCCTGGTGTTCCTGAACGGCTACGACGGGCTGATCTACTCGGTCGGCTTTCTGGTCGGCTGGCCGATCATCATGTTTCTGATCGCCGAGCAACTGCGCAACCTCGGCAAATACACCTACGCCGACGTGGTCTCCTACCGCTTCCAGCGGGTGCAGATGCGCACGCTGGCTTCCACCGCCGCCCTGGTCGTGGTGATTCTGTATCTCATCGCACAGATGGTCGGGGCCGGCAAGCTGATTGAGATCTTGTTCGGGCTGCCGTACAACTACGCGGTGATTATCGTCGGTGTGCTGATCGTTATGTACGTCACCTTCGGCGGCATGTTGGCCACCACCTGGGTGCAGATCATCAAGGCTATCCTGTTGCTGTCCGGCGCGACCGTCATCGCGTTCGGCGCGCTGTACATGGCGTCGGATGGGAGCATGAATCCCGAAGTGATGTTCAAGAAAGCCACCGACATCCACGACAAGGGCGGCGCGATCATGGGGCCGGGCACCCTGGTCACCAACCCGATCGAGGCGATCTCGCTGGGCCTGGCGCTGATGTTCGGCACCGCCGGCCTGCCGCATATCCTGATGCGCTTTTTCACCGTGGGCAACGCCATCGAAGCCCGCAAGTCGGTGTTCTACGCCACCGGCTGGATCGGTTACTTCTACATCCTCACCTTCCTGATGGGCTTCAGCGCCATCGTGCTGTTGACCGGCAATCCCGAATATATGGATCCCAACGCGGTCGGCGGCATTAAGGGCGGGCAGAACATGGCGGCGGTCAACCTGGCGCACGCAGTGGGCGGCAATCTGTTGCTCGGCTTCATCTCGGCGGTCGCCTTCGCCACGATTCTGGCGGTGGTAGCCGGTCTGACCCTGGCCGGGGCCTCGGCGATCTCGCACGACCTATACGCCAACGTGTTCGCGCACGGCAGGATCGACGAGCAGCAGGAGGTGCGGATGTCCAAAATCGCCACCATTTCCCTGGGCGTCATCGCCATACTGCTCGGCATCGTCTTCGAAGAACAGAACGTCGCCTTCCTGGTGGGCTTGGCTTTCGCGGTAGCGGCCAGCGCCAACTTCCCCATCCTGCTCATGTCGATCTACTACGGGAAGATGACCACCCGGGGCGCAATGCTGGGCGGCTGGCTGGGCTTGGTCAGCGCCTCGCTGCTCGTGCTGCTCGGGCCCACGGTGTGGCAGGAGATCCTCGGCTTCGACGCGCCGATCTTCCCCTACAAGAACCCGGCGCTGTTTTCGATGACCATCGCGTTCCTGGGCATCTGGATCGGCTCGATGCTGGACCACAGCGAAAACGCCAAGCAGGAACACGCGGCTTTCGCGGCGCAGGACGTGCGCTGCCAGACCGGCATCGGCGCCGAGGGCGCGGCGAGCCACTGAGCGCGGTCCGACCGGTCGGGAGGCGTGGAAAAACCAGCGCGATCCTCCCGCCGGCTGGAATCCTGTTAAGATGAAACCCCTTCCGGCGCTCCGCCGCGAAGGGGTTCTTCGTTTGGCTATCGGGATCGAACCGCCGTGAACTTACCGGACCCTCAAACCCTCCTCGCCCATCTGCCGCCCTTCAGCCAGTTACCCGAACCGGAACTGGCGCGCTTGGCTGAGGAACTGATCGTCGGCCACTTCCAGCCGGGCGACGTGTTGCTGGAGACTGGAGAAACTCCGGCCGGTCTGTACATTGTCATCGACGGCGCGGTTTGGGAAGTCGATGATGGAGCGACCGTGCCGCACGACACTCTCGAGGGCTCCTCGGACGCCTTGCTGTGCGTGGTTTCCCACTACACGGCCGAAGACCTCTTCGACGCCAAGGCCCTCCTTGAAGGCGCCAGCCCGCACCGATTCATCGCCAGCGAACCGACCCGCTGCTTCCAGTTGCCGCGCGCGGCTTTTCTGCGGACCGTCCAGGCGTATCCGCAGCTCGCGACCTTCTACCGCCAGGGACTTTCCCAGCGCTTGGCGGCCCTGCGCGCGGCCGGCGAGAGTCAGGAACAGGCCGCGTTCACCGTCGCCAAGATTCAGGACGTCTACCTGCATCCGCCGGTATTTGTCGGCGCGGACGCCTCCCTGCACGAAGCGGCGCTGGCCATGAAAGCGAACCGGACCCACTCGGTACTGGTCCAGCGCGGCGAAGACTTGGGCATCATCACCACCACCGATCTCCGGGACGCCGCCCTCGTCCGGCGCCAACCGGTGGACCAGCCGGTCGGACCGCTCGCCAGCTATTCCCTGATCGGCATGGCACCGGATGATTTCCTGTTCAACGCCCTGCTGCGCATGACCCAACACAACGTCAATCGTCTGGTCATCCGCCGGGGCGATACCATCCACGGCGTCCTCGAACAGGTCGATCTGCTGAGCTATCTCTCCAACCACTCGCATCTGATCGCTCTCCAGGTCGAGCGGGCCACGTCCAAAGAGGATTTGCAGTGGGCCAGCCGCGATTTGGTCAATGTCGTCCGCGACTTGCACGGCAAGGGCATCAAGATTCACTACATCATGCAATTGGTGTCGGAGCTGAACAAAAAGGTCTTGCGCAAGCTGTTCGAGATCCTGGCACCGCCGGAGCTGGCGGCGCAATCCTGCCTGCTGGTGATGGGCAGCGAGGGCCGCGAGGAACAGGTTCTGAAAACCGACCAGGACAACGCCCTGATCCTGCGCGACGGATTCGACCACCGCGAACTGGAATCCTTTACCCGGACCTTTACCGACAGCCTGCTCGAATTCGGCTACCCGCGCTGCCCCGGTGACATCATGGTATCGAACCCCGCCTGGGCCAAGTCAGTGACCGCTTTTAAGAAGGATTTGTTTCAGTGGATCGTCCATCCCACCTACAGCACCTTTCTCCAGTTCGCCATCTTTTACGACGCGATGGCGGTGGCCGGCGACGATGGCTTGCTCGAGGACGTCAAGGATCGGATGTACGCGCTCCTGAGCGACCACGATGCCTTTTACAGCCAGTTCGCCAAGGCCACGATCGCCTTTGAAACGCCCCTGGGGTTTTTCACCAACTTCGTGGTCGAGAAGCACCGCGACGAACTGGACATCAAAAAGGGAGGTATTTTCCCCATCGTGCATGGCGTCCGCAGTCTGGCGCTGGAATACCGGCTGCCGCAGACCCATACCGTGGACCGGATCAAGGCGCTCGACCAGAAGAGCCTGTTCGCCCCCTCCTTCGGCATCGAACTGAGCGAAGCCTTCTCTTACATGTCCACCCTGCGGGTCCAGGCCGGACTGGACAAGGTGCGGCGGGGGTTGCCCCAGGATAACTATCTGAATCCCAAGAAGTTGAACAAGCTGGAACGGGAACTGCTGCGCGACTCGTTCAAGATCGTCAACGAGTTCAAGAAATTTATCGGCCACCATTTCAAGCTCGGCATGATTACCTGAGCGGTGAACCGAAAGACCTAAACGAGAGGCTGTCCCTTGAAATCACATCTGCACGGACTCATCATCCAGGCCCTCCAGGCCCTGCGCCAGGACGGGCTGCTGCCCGATGACGCGCCCGCCAACATTCCGTTGGAGCGCAGCCGCGAGCGGGTTCACGGTGATTTCGCCAGCACCATCGCGCTCGCCCTGGCCAAGATCGCCCGCCGCTCGCCCCGCGAGTTGGCCGAACGGATCAAAGCCGCGCTCCCGTCATCGGCGCAGGTCGCTCGCGTGGAGATCGCCGGTCCCGGCTTCATCAACTTTTTTCTAACCCCGACCGCCTATCAGGCGGTGGTCGGTGACATCCTCGCCCAGGGCGATGGCTTCGGGCGTAGCGAACTCGGCGGCGGCCGGCGGGTGCAGGTGGAGTTCGTCTCCGCCAATCCCACCGGCCCGTTGCACGTCGGGCACGGCCGCGGCGCGGCGTTCGGTGCCACCGTCGCCAATCTGCTGGAAGCGGTCGGCTATCAGGTTCACCGCGAGTACTACGTCAACGACGCCGGCCGGCAGATGAACATTCTCGCCGCCAGCCTCTGGCTGCGTTACCTGGAACACTGCGGCGAACACTTCCCCTTTCCCAGCAACGGTTACCGCGGCGAGTACGTGCGCGAGATCGCCGCCCGCCTCTATGCCGAACACGGCGGCACCTATGTGGTGGCGGCGGCGCAGGTTTTCCAGAACCTTCCCCCGGACGAAGTCCGCGACGAAACCGGCGCACTCCTCGCGCCCGGCGACAAGGAAGCCCATATCGACGCCTTGGTCGAGCGCGCCAAAACCCTGCTGGGCGATCACCGCTACCGTTTTCTCTTCGAACTGGGTCTGAACACCATTCTCGACGACATTCGCGACGACCTGCGGGAATTCGGCGTGGTGTACGAGGAGTGGTATTCGGAACGGACCTTGGCGGAGTGTGGCGCGGTCAATAAGGCCATCAATCGCTTGCGCGAGACGGGCTACGCCTACGAACAGGACGGCGCGCTGTGGTTTCGTTCCAGCGCCTTCGGCGACGAGAAGGATCGGGTGCTCGAGCGGGAAAACGGTCAGACGACCTATTTTGCCTCGGACATCGCCTATCACCTGGAAAAATTCGACCGCGGCTTTGCGTGGGTGATCGATGTCTGGGGCGCCGATCACCACGGCTACGTACCGCGAGTCAAGGCCGCTTTGCAAGCCCTGGGCAAGAATCCCGAACAACTGGACGTTTTGCTGGTGCAGTTCGCCATCCTTTACCGCAATGGCGAGCGCGCGCAGATGTCCACCCGCTCCGGCGAATTTGTCACCCTGCGCGAACTGCGCCGGGAGGTCGGCAACGACGCCGCCCGGTTCTTCTACGTCATGCGTAAAAGCGAGCAGCATCTGGATTTCGATCTCGATCTAGCTAAATCGCAATCCAGGGACAATCCCGTCTACTATATTCAATATGCGCATGCGCGCGTGTGCAGCGTGTTGCGGCAGTTGCGTGAGAAGGCATTGCCCCGGGACGCGGCGCGCGGTCTGGCGCAGTTGGCGCGATTGACCGAACCGCACGAGGAGGCCCTGCTGGTGGCTCTGTCCCGCTATCCCGAGGTCGTGGAAACCGCCGCCCTGCACCACGAACCGCATCAATTGGCTCATTACCTGCGCGAACTGGCCAATGCTTTCCATACGTACTATAACGAACATCGGGTGCTGGTCCCGGACGACGCGCTGCGCGACGCCCGGCTCAATCTGAGTCTGGCCACCCGGCAAGTGATCAGAAACGGTTTGCAACTGTTGGGCGTCTCGGCCCCGGAGGTCATGTGAGCATCCAACGCGACTACAAGCCCGTCGTCCCCCGGCAACGCCGTCAGGTCGTGCGCCGTCATGGTCTATTGGTCGGCGCTCTGGTGCTGATCGGCCTGTTCGGCGGATTGCTCGCCTATGTCAAGGGAGACCGTCAGCCCACCCCGGCCACCGTCGCCGTGCCGGCCGAGACGCCGACCGCAACCGTGCCAATGGTTGCGCCCACGCCCATCGTCGCCCCCGAATCCCCGCCCGCGCCCGCCGCCCCTAAATACGATTTCTACACCGAACTGCCCAAGCGCCAGATCGAGATTCAGCGGGACTCCAGGCCACCCCAAGGCGCGCGGCAAAACTCTCCCTCCCGCGCGCCCGCGGCGACCGAACCCGCACGCCGGCCGGCCCCCATCGACCGGAATGCCGCGACCCGGACCGCGGCGGTCGCCAAGACGGCGTAGGGCCGTTCGCGCCGCTGCCAGCCCCGGCCCTGCTCGCTGACCCACCTGGGACGATCACCGTGAACCTGCCCAACGTCGTCAGAAACTACTTGGACCAGAGCCAGGTCGCTTACCGCCTGCTCGCCTGTCCGCTGGGTGAAACCCTTGGCCAAGTCGCGGACCGGCTCGTGATTTCCACGGACCGACTGGTGCGCATCGTACTGTTAAAAGACAGTTCCGGACTGGTCATGGCCATCCTGCCCCACGACCATATTCTGGATTTTTCAACCCTCTGCCAGTTGCTCCAGCGCGACTTGGAGCCCGTGTACGGCATTGAAACCAGCCGCATCTTCCAAGGCCACGGTTGCATGGCGGGCTCCCATCCCCCCCTGCCCGACGCTTTCGGCATTCCCGCGCTGGTCGACGACAGCCTGGCCACCTTGGCCGGCGATGAAGAGCTTTACTTCGATAGCGGCGGCGGCGATGCTCTGGTCGGCATGCGCGCGACCGACTTTCGCCAATTGCTCGCCCGAGCGCGCTGGAAGCGCTTCGCGATTTCGACGGACGATCTCGATCAACTCATGAGCCAGAAACCGCTCACGTCCCGTGACCTGGATAGCCTGGCTAACCGCTACACGCCGGCGCGCTTGCAGGCCGATCTCGAAAATATCACCGAGCTGCCGGTCATGCCCTGGACCGCGCAACAGATTTTAACCCTGCGCGACAACCCACACGCCACGCTGGGAGACGTCCTCCCCATCATCGAACAGGATCCGAGTCTGGCCGCCCAAGTGGTCTACTGGGCGCGTTCCCCCTTACACGGCTACCCCGGCGCGGTGGATTCGTTGCGGACCGCCGTCGAACAGGTGCTGGGACTGGAAAACACGCTTAACCTGCTCCTTGGCTCCAGCATGAGCCGCGTGTTCCAGATTCCGGCGGATGGTCCAGTCGGCTTGCAAGCCTTCTGGCGCCATAGCGTGCATTGCGCCACCTTGACCGCGGAGTTGGCCAAGCTCGTTCCCGAAGTCTCCAACGTCAAGCCAGGGTTGGCTTACCTGTCCGGGCTATTACACGATTTCGGCTATTTGGTGCTCGGCCACATTTTCCCAGCCCGCTTTTTTCTGTACAACCGGTTCCTGGCGGTCAACTGGCATCTGCCGAGGGATGTGGTGGAGCGGCAGGTCCTCGGCGCCGAGCACTGGCATATCGGCGCCTGGCTCATGCAGGCCTGGTCCATGCCCGAAGAAGTGATTGCGGCGGTGCGCTGGCATCATCACGAGGATTGCACCCAGCCGTATGCCGAATACTCCAATCTGGTGCTGATCGCCAATCGGTTGCTCCAGCACGTCGGTCTGGGCGAGGAACAGGACACTCGATTGCCGGTCTTGCCTTTGTTTACCTTGGGCATCACCCGCGACCAAGCCATGGACGCTCTGGAGCGGGTGCAGGCCAGCATGACGGATCTGGACACGCTGTCGGAAGCGCTGCGCTTGCCCGGCGAGGAGTAGCGGACTCCGAAATGCAAAATCGGTGAGTGGCTGATTATCGGGCGGCTGGCCACAGCGTTTCGAGATTGACCCAGTCCGCCGCCGGGTCAGCGCTGATACCGGCGATCTTGTGCTCCAGATCGGCCCACAGCGGCTCGTCGATCAGTTCGTAGCTGTGCCCCCAAAAACAGAACATTCCCTGCTCGGCTTTCGCGGTCTCGTACAGCGTCCAGAACGCCGGATCGTCAAACCGGCAGAAGGGGCCGAACTCGAAGGGATCAGCCGGCGGAAACCCGGATTGCTGGTTGTCCGTGACGCGGGCGTAGACATGACCGGCGGCGCGCACCGCCTCCTTGACCGTTGGGCTGACTCCACCGAACGGATAGCAGAAACCCCGGACCGGCTGTTGAAACCAGTCCTGCAAAAGACGCCGGCTTTCCCGGATTTCCCAATCCAGCGCCTCGGGAGATAAATCCGGCAGATAGGGATGCGTCAGGGAATGGTTGGCGATTTCAAAACCCGCGTACACGTCGACCAGTTCGCTCCTGCCGAGACGCCAAACTTCCCGGTCGCCATGGCGCCAGCCGAACGAGCGGTGGTCCTGGTACAAGCCGGGATTTAGGTTGAAGGTGGCCGTGGCCTGATAGCGACGCAACAATCCGGTGAGTCGGACATCGTCCACGACTCCATCATCCCAGCTCTGCGCGACCCTCAAGCACCCTCGCACGCTGTTACCATTCACCGTTACGGACCTTGCGCACCAGCGCCGCCAACTCATCATCGGGCGCATCGCTCAAGCCCCGAATCAGTTCGGCGAACAAAATCGGGCGCTGCATGATGATTTCGCGGAGATCGGTGGAGACCTTGCCGGCCAGGGCCAGTAGCAAATCCGCGTCCTCGCCCAAGTCCGCGGCCAACCGCCGGACCGTTTCCTCCGAAGGCGGCGGGACATCGCCCCGTTCGATCTTGCTCAAATAGGCGGGTTCCACTCCAATCCGCTGGGCGGTTTGCCGCACCGAATAACGCCGGTTCACCGCACGCCGTTGCTCGCGAAGGCCCCGGACATGGCTTCCAAAGTCCATTGTGACACCATTATTTTTCATAATAGTATCCAATATAGTGCAGCCCAGCATGGAATTCCATTCAAATGGTCTGAACCGCTCTACATTTTTTGTCCCAGGAAACCGTAAAAACTCCCTCTCCCCCTTGAGGGAGAAGGATCGAAGGTGAGGGCGATTTTCAAGCGCTTAGCTCGCCAGGAACCGCACGCAAAAAGGTTTCTCAGCGAACCTTCTCCCTACGCCTCCCGCCGCCGCAAATCCAGCGTATACGGGAAGTTGGGATTCACTTCCTCAGTCGGCGCGACCATCGGCCCCGGGGTGTGGCCGTAGGGCCAGAACCGGGCAAAGCGCCGCGCTTCGGCTTCGTTGGCGTTAACCGGAAAAGTTTCAGGATTGCGACCGCCGGGATGCATGACATGGTAGGTACAGCCGCCGATGGAACGCTGGTTCCAAGTGTCCACCAGGTCGAACACCAGCGGCGCGTGAACCGGAACCGTCGGATGCAGCGCCGACGGCGGCAACCAGGCCCGGTAGCGAACGCCGGCGACGAACTCGCCGGGAAGGCCGGTCGGACGCAGCGGCACCCGCCGGCCGTTGCAGGTCACCACATGCCGCTCGCCGACCATCCCGCGCACCTTGACTTGCATCCGCTCCACCGAGGAATCGACGTAGCGCGCGGTCCCGCCCAGCGCCTGCTCTTCGCCCATCACGTGCCACGGTTCCAACGCCTGGCGCAATTCCAGTTCGATGTCGCGCTGGACGATGGCGCCGTAGTACGGGAAGCGGAACTCGAAGAACGGCAGAAACCAGTCGCTCTCGAAGGGATAATCGGCATCCTGGAGCTCCGCGATGGCATCCTGGAAATCCGTCCAGACGTAATGCGGCAACATGAATTGGTCGTGAATCCGCGTCCCCCAGCGCACCAGTTCCCGGCTTGGATACGGCTGTTCCCAGAACCGCGCCACCAAGGCCCGCAGCAAGAGCATCTGCATCAGGCTCATCCGGGCGTGCGGCGGCATTTCAAAGGCGCGCATCTCCACCAGACCCAGCCGGCCGGTCGCGCTGTCCGGCGAGTACAACTTATCGATGCAGAACTCGGCGCGGTGGGTGTTACCGCTCAAGTCCACCAGCAGGTTACGCAACAGACGGTCCACCAGCCACGGCTGCGGCACCTCACCCAGCGGCATTTCCCGGAAGGCGATTTCCATTTCATACAGGCTGTCGTTGCGCGCCTCGTCCACCCGCGGAGCCTGGCTGGTCGGGCCGATGAACAGCCCGGAGAATAGATAGGACAGGCTGGGATGGTGCTGCCAGTAGGCAATCAGACTGCGCAGCAGCTCGGGCCGGCGCAGGAACGGGCTGTCGCTCGGCGTCGCCCCGCCCAAGGTGACGTGGTTGCCGCCGCCGGTGCCGGTATGTCGCCCGTCCAGCATGAACTTTTCAGTGCCCAGTCGCGACTGCCGGGCATCTTCGTACAAGCCCTCGACATTGTGTTGCAACTCCGCCCAGTCGTGGGCGGGATGGATGTTGACCTCGATCACGCCGGGGTCGGGGGTCACGGCGAACTTGCGCAGCCGCCAGTCCGACGGTGGCGGATAGCCCTCGACCAACACCGGCATCGCCAGCTCGGCGGCGGTCTGTTCGATGCAGGCCAGCAGGTCCAGATAATGCTCCAACCGTTCCAGCGGCGGCATGAACACGTACAGATGACCGTCGCGCGGCTCGACGCACAGCGAGGTATGGATCACCGGACCTTCGTCGGTCGTCGGCTGCTCCTGGAAGTCGCCGCGCGCCGCCGAGCCGCTCCCGCGCAGGAACTCACTGTAGCGGCGCATCACCTCGCCGTGACTGTCGCCCAGCGCGGCGCGGAACTCGAACAGCGACTGCGGATGTGGGACTTCGCGGTCGGTTTCCCCAACCCAAGGCAACGCCGCCAGCGGCAGCCGATAACCCATCGGCGAGTCACCCGGAATCAGGTACAGATGCTCGCGGCGCAAGATCCACGGTCCGCTGAGCCAGCGGCCGTCGGCGGCGTAGTCCCAGCGCAGCGGCAGCGCGTAGCCGGTCACCGCGTTCAAGCCCCGCTCCAGCAGGATCGCCAGCCGCCGGCGCTCCTCGTCGTCCTTGAGGTCGTACTTCAGCGGATCTACGTTGACCGGCAGGGTGCGCTCCTGCCACAGGTAGTAATACACGTCCTCATAGCCGGGAATGAGACGGTTGGGGCTCACGCCCAGCCGCCGGGTCAGTTCCGCGGCAAAGACCTGCGCCTGTTCTGGCCCATAGCCTTGCGGGAGCTCATCATCGGCGATCCAGCGTGGATCGTGCCACAACGGCAGACCGTCGCTGCGCCAGTAGCAGGAGAGCGCCCAGCGCGGCAGCGACTCGCCGGGATACCATTTGCCCTGACTGTAATGCAGGAAACCGTTCGCCGCGAAGCGGTCGCGCAATTTTTTCAACAAGCGACCGGCCAGTTTGCGCTTGGTGGGGCCAACGGCGGCGATGGTCCATTCCGCGCCATCCATGTCGTCGATCGACACGAAAGTCGGCTCGCCGCCCATGGTCAACCGCACGTCGCCGGCGCGCAGTTGCGCGTCCACCGCCCGACCGAGTTGCTCGATCCGCGCCCACTGTTCTTCGCTGTAGGGCTTGGTGACCCGCGGATCCTCATGGATGCGGGTGACTTTCATGGCGAAATCGAAGGTCGTTTCGCATTTATCGGTAAAACCGGTGACCGGCGCGGCGCTGGGCGGGGTCGGGGTGCAGGCCAGCGGAATATGGCCCTCGCCGGCGAACAGACCGGAGGTCGGGTCCAGCCCCAGCCAGCCGGCGCCCGGCACGAACACCTCGGCCCAGGCGTGCAGATCGGTGAAATCGGCCTCGGGACCGGAGGGACCGTCCAATGCCTTGAGATCGGCGGTGAGCTGGATCAAATAGCCGGATACGAAGCGCGCCGCCAGCCCGAGATGCCGCAGGATTTGCACCAGCAGCCAGGCCGAATCCCGGCAGGAGCCGCTGCGCTTTTCCAGCGTCTCCTCGCAGGTCTGTACCCCCGGCTCCATGCGGATGATATAGGTGATATCGCGGTTCAAGCGCCCGTTGATCGCGACCAGAAAATCCACGATTTGCGCCGGTGTGCGGTCCACTTCGGCCAGCCAGTCCCGCAGCAACGGCCCCTCGTCCTCGATTTCCAGATAAGGCGCCAGCTCCCGGCGCAGGGTGGGTTCGTAAGCGAAGGGATATTTCTCCGCGTAACCCTCCACGAAAAAATCAAACGGGTTGATGACCGTCATCTCGGCCACCAGATCCACGGCCACCGTCAGTTCGCGGACTTTTTCCGGGAAGACCAACCGGGCCTGAAAGTTGCCGAACGGGTCCTGCATCCAGTTGATAAAGTGCTGCGCCGGTTCGATCTTGAGCGAGTAGGCGAGCACCGGGGTCCGAGTGTGCGGCGCGGGCCGCAACCGGATCACATGCGGCGAGACGCCGACCGGACGGTCGAAGTGATAAGTGGTGTGATGGTGGAGTGCAACGCGAATGGCCATGGCCTGTCCTTCACTGTCGGCTGACGAACTGAGGCGCGCATTATGCGGGATTGAACCGGCTTGGCCAATGCAAGCCGCGTTCCGCGTAGCGCGAGCGCGGCCGTCATCTTGTTCCGACCACCATACGCCTCAATTTCTTGCACCTTAAAAGCGCGAGATGGTACGTGTTGCACTAATAAAGTGCAAAATTTCTGGTGATTTCCTACTCCCTATACGCCACGCCTTGACCTTCTTTGCAAACAGTCCCTTGAAGTTAAAATAACCGAACGATTGGCTTGCATTTTGCTAAGCCCCAATCCCATGCCGAACGAATGCTCCAACCCCCAAGGACCACGATGATGACCATCGAGTGGCAACAGTACGCCGCGCCGGGTTTCTACGACGAACTCATCGATAGTGCGACCGGACCCCGCCCCGCGGCCCGCACGCTCTGCGAATACCTGGCTTCCCTGAGCGACGAGGAATTGCAAGAACGCAAAACCGCCGCCGAACTTGCCATTCTGGTGATGGGCATCACCTTCACCGTGTATACCGAGGGTGGCAGCATCGACCGAGCCTGGCCGTTCGACATCGTGCCGCGCATCATCCCCAAGCACGAATGGGATCGCGCCGAGGCCGGCCTGAAACAGCGGGTCCAGGCGCTCAACCTGTTCGTCGACGATCTGTATCACGACCAGAGAATCATCAAGGATGGGGTGTTTCCCGCTGAAGTTCTGGCGCAGTCGGTCAACTTCCGGCCACAGTGCGTGGGTATCAATCCCCGCCACGGGGTCTGGGCGCACATCTGCGGCAGCGACCTGGTGCGCGACCAGGACGGCACGCTCTACGTGTTGGAGGACAATCTGCGCGTCCCTTCCGGGGTGTCCTACATGCTGGAAAACCGGGTCGTGACCAAGCGCGTGTTCCCGGAGCTGTTCGAAAACCAGCGCATCCAGCCGGTGGACGATTACGCGCTGCGCCTCTACGACATGCTGGCCGCGCTATCGCCGCGCCCCGGCAACCATCCCACCGTGGTCGTGCTCACCCCCGGTATTTACAACTCCGCCTACTTCGAGCATTCCTATCTCGCCCAGCAGATGGGCGTGGAACTGGTCGAGGGCAGCGACCTGGAAGTCGATGACGACGACTGCGTTTACATGCGCACCATTGAAGGTCTGGAACGGGTGGACGTGATCTACCGGCGGATCGACGACCTGTTCATGGACCCCGAGGTATTCCGGCCTGATTCAGCGCTGGGGGTGCCGGGATTGATGCGCGCCTGGCGCAAGGGTAAGGTCGCGCTGGCCAACGCACCGGGGGCCGGCGTCGCCGACGACAAGGTCGTGTACGCCTTCGTACCGGACATCATCAAGTACTATCTCGACCAGGATCCGCTGATTCCCAACGTGCCGTCCTATCTGTGCATGCGGGAAAAAGACCGGGAATACGTGCTGGCGCACCTGAAAGAACTGGTGGTGAAGCCGGCCAACGAATCCGGCGGTTACGGAATGATGGTCGGTCCGCACGCCACCCCGGCCGAGCACAAACGCTTCGCCGAACTGATCCAGAAGGACCCCCGCAACTATATGGCGCAGCCGACCCTGGCGCTGTCTACCTCGCCGACCCTGTGCGACGACCGGATGGAGCCGCGGCATGTCGATCTGCGCCCGTTCATCCTGTCGGGTCCCAGCATTCATGTCACCACCGGTGGGTTGACTCGCGTGGCGCTAAAAAAAGGCTCGCTGGTCGTCAACTCCTCGCAGGGCGGCGGTAGCAAAGATACTTGGATCGTGGACACCGGGGGACTCTAATCATGTTGTCGCGCGTCGCTCAGAACATCTATTGGATGGCCCGCCAAATCGAGCGGGCCGAAGACACCGCCCGGTTGATCAATGTCAACAGCAACCTGCTGCTGGATCTACCGCGCAACACCACGTTCGGCTGGCTGCCGCTGATCTTCATCGTCGGGGCCGAGAAGCTGTTTTTCGAAAAGGACCCGAACCGGCTGGCCGACCAAAGCAACGTGGTCCGATTTTTAATCAGCGACCGCGACCATCCCAGCTCGATCATTTCCAGTCTGGCCGCCGCTCGCGAGAACCTGCGCACCACACGCGACACCGTACCTCCGGAGGCCTGGGAGCAGATCAACGGCCTGTACATCTACGCCCGCGATCATGTTCCCTCCCGGCGCGGTCGTTTCGAATTCCTGCGTCGGGTCATCCAGGGCGCGCAGCAGATCAACGGCTTGTTGGCTGGAGCCATGAGCCGCACCGCCGCTTATGATTTCGTGCGGTTGGGCCGTTATCTGGAACGGGCTGACATGACCACCCGGATCCTGGATGTGCGTTCGGCCAATCTGCTGGCGCGCGCCGGGCAGCCGGTGCCCATGACTCCCGATGCATTCGACAGCGGTCAGACCCAGACCCAGACCCAGACCCAGGTCGCACCTCCCGAACGGGAACAGATTG
>REEE01000047.1 GCA_007695245.1 Candidatus Competibacteraceae bacterium
AAAGTGGAGCCGGTCAGCCGCTTCCTCAAGCTCCCCCCGCACGGACTGTGCAACACGCTGCGCGCCGGCACGGATAGCGCGCGTGGGGCCTTCACCTCGCCGCGCCCCATCCACTACCGGTTTCCGCGGGTCATCACGGTCCGCGAAGCCGCGCGCTTGCATTCTTATCCCGACTGGTTCCGCTTCCACGCGACCAAGTGGCATGGTTTCCGAGAGATCGGCAACAGCGTCCCGCCGCTCCTCGGGCGCGCCGTGGCGGGTGAAATCCTGAAGACGCTCGGACGCAGCGTGGAAAAACCGGAACAGCCGCTGCTGCTCGGACAAGGCAACGAAGGTTTATTGACATTTGGCATGAGCGAGGCGGCCGCCTACTTCGGGGTACCGGCGGACACCATCGCGCAACGGACGCGCCACACCGCGCGGCCCGAACGCGCGGAGCAACGGCAGTTGGCGATGCTTGACTAAAAGAAACCGCACAACTCCGATCGTTTTGGAACGCTTTCTCCATCCACGCCACGACCGTTCTCCCCAAAAAAGAAAGATCGAGCATGGCCGCTTCATCCCGCTACCCAGCAACCGTTCGCGAAGTCGCCGCGGCGCTCGTGGCGCGCTACGCCGACTTCGATCACTACAACCTCAAGGATCCGCTGGACGAATTGCTGTTCATCATGTGCAGCACCAAAACCGCCGAAACCAGCTACCGCGCCACGTTCGACCAACTCAAGGCCGCGTTTCCGACTCCCCGCGATTTGGCGGAGGCACCGGCGGAATACATCGCACGGCCCCTCGTCGCCGGCGGATTGTCCGGTACAAAATCCCGCGCCATCCGCGCGCTGCTCGACGCCCTCGTCGTCCACTTCGGCGCTCCCACCCTGGAGCCGTTGCGCGACATGAACGACCGCGACGCCGAAGCGTTCCTGACCGCGCTCCCCAATGTCGGCAACAAGGTGGCGCGCTGCGTGTTGCTGTACGCGCTCGGACGGCAGGTATTCCCGGTCGACACGCATTGCTGGCGCATCGCCTGCCGGTTGGGGTGGGTGCGCCCCACGCAGAAGGACGGGCGGTGCGTCCCGCGCGACGCGGACCGCCTGCAGGCCAAAATCCCTCCCGAATTACGGTTCTCGCTGCACGTCAACCTGATCTCGCTCGGCCGCGAAATCTGCACGGCGCGCAACCCGAACTGCGCCGCTTGTCCGATTACCCTCTGGTGCCGGCGCATCGGGGTCGCCGCCCGCCCGGCGCGGCGGACGGCATCGTCCCGCGATGAGATGGGTACGGCGTCTGACCCGTTGATGGATTGAAAAACCGCCTCAGCCATTGGTTTTTCCATTTGGAGCGGTCGCGCATCGCTCCATCCGCTATCGGCCCGGCTCCAACCGCCCCATGACACGCATGTCACCGTTCGCCATCGGCTGGACCACGATCATTTCTCCGGAACGCGGCACGACGCCCGTCAAGCCGGTGATATTGACCTGGTGGGTGACCAGCACCCGTGGCGACCCATCATGGGGACGGCTGAGCCACTCCCGCAGCGCGGTAGTCTGCGCGGGACCGCGTCCGGCCTGGTTGAAGAAGGAGTCCAGCGACGGCAAGGGCTCCACCGGTCCCAGATCCAGCAACCGAGCGGTTTCCAGACACCGACACCAGCGGCTCGACCGCACTTGGGCGTTGGTCATGCCGTTCTCGCGGAACGCCGCACCGATCTGGCGAGCCTGACGCCGGCCCTCTGCCGACAGGTTGCGCTGGGTCGCGCAATCCTCCAGCTTGAATCCGGCCGGATCGCCCGTGCCGGGAGCCAGGGCATGGCGGATCAGCGCCACGGCCTCTCCGGTGCGGAGCGCGGTCCAGAGCGCTTCTTCAGCTTCATCCGCGTGCAGCGCCGTGCTCCAACCCAGCAGCCAGGCCAGGGCCAGGATCGTTGAGAGACCGCGCCAGAATCTTGGAGAATGAGGCATGATGACGCTCCCGATGGTGTTTGCAGACAATCTGCCGCTTTAGAGAATGTCCGCGCCAAAAAATCCCTCAAGCCGCCGTTTTAGCAACGAACGTCAACTCGGGCGCGCCGCGCCTTGGCTGACGTTGGGGGTCCTGGGGGTTCTGGCGGTCGGAGTCGTGCTGCTGGCCTTGGACCGCTGGGCACCGCCGTCGACCGCGCGCGCCGAACAAACCTCGGTGCGGGTGCTGGATGCCCAGGGTCGCCTGTTGCGCGCCTTCACCACGCCGCCGGGCGTCTGGCGCTTGCCGGCGCGGCCGGAAGACGTCGATCCGCTCTACCTGCGGATGCTGGTGGCTTATGAAGACCGGCGGTTTGCTTCCCATCCGGGCGTCGATGTCCTGGCGGTGGCGCGAGCGCTGGGGCAGGGGTTGCGGCACGGCCGGGTGGTGTCGGGCGCTTCGACCCTGACCATGCAGACCGCCCGCTTGCTGGAACCCCACCAACGCGACCTGCTCGGCAAGTTCCAGGAGATGGGCCGCGCCCTGCAACTGGAGCGACGCTACAACAAGGATGAAATTCTGCGTTTCTACCTGACGCTGGCGCCCTACGGCGGCAATCTGGAAGGCGTGCGCGCCGCGGCCCTGGCCTGGTTCGGCAAGGAGCCGAGTCGGTTGACGGCGGGAGAAGCGGCGCTGCTGGTGGTGCTGCCGCAGGCACCGTCGCGCTTGCGTCCGGATCGCTTTCCCGAGCGGGCCAGAGCGGCGCGCGACAAGGTGCTGGCGCGCATGGGGCAACTCGGGGTGCTGACCGAGCGTCAGGTCGCCGAAGCGCAACAGGAACCGTTGCCCGTCCGCCGGCGTCCCCTGCCCTTCCTGGCCCCGCACCTCGCCGACCGGCTGCGTCAGGGGCAGTCCGCTGTCACGCTTCACCCCACCTTCATCGATCGGGATTTGCAACGGACGCTGGAAACGCTGGCCCGCCGGCAGCGGATCGTGCGGGAACAACCGGACGCCAGCGTGGCGATCCTGGTCGTCGCCCACCGCGACCGGCGGGTATTGGCCTACGTCGGTGCCAGTGAATTCTTCGACCCGCGCCGGGCCGGCCAGGTCGACATGATCCGGGCGGTGCGCTCGCCGGGTTCGACCCTGAAACCGCTGGTCTACGGGCTGGGGTTCGACGATCTGCGGATTCATCCCGAGACGTTGATCGACGACGTACCGACCCGGTTTGGCGACTATAGCCCCACCAATTTCCGCAACACCTACGCCGGGCAACTGGCCGTGCGCGAGGCGTTGCAACAGTCGTTGAATATTCCGGCGGTGGCGGTGTTGGAGCAGGTCGGCTCCGCGCGGGTGGCGGCGCGGCTGCGCGAGGCGGGTCTGCCGTTGCACTGGAACGCGGCGCGCCCGCAACCGGGCTTGCCGCTGGTGCTGGGCGGAGTGGGCACGACCCTGGAGGCGCTGGTCACGCTATATGCGGGTTTCGCCAACGGCGGCCAAGTGGCACCGCTGCGGTTCGGTCCCGCCGATCCCGAGCCACCGGGCCACCGGCTGCTTTCGGAGGTGGCCTGCTGGTATCTCGGCGAGATTTTGCGCGATGCGCCGGTTCCGTCCAACGTAGTCGCGCCGGGCAACATCGCCCGTCCGCGGCTCATCGCCCACAAGACCGGCACCTCCTACGGGTTCCGCGATGCCTGGGCGCTGGGTTTCGACGCCGATTACACCGTCGGCGTATGGATCGGCCGGCCGGACGGCTCGCCCAATCCCGGTCATTACGGGCGCAATACCGCAGCGCCGTTGCTGTTTCGGATTTTCGATCTGCTGCCCGCGCCCGCGGGGCGTCCAGCCACGCCGCCAGCCGGCGTGTTACGAGTGGTCAACCGCGCGCAGTTACCGGAACGGTTGCGCTATTTCCGCACCCGACCGGCGCTGGAGACGGTCGACGCGCCGCCGCTGGCGCTCACCTTTCCGGTGGCGGGCTCGACCGTGGAATTGCCGGAGCGGGAGGGAAAGCTGGTCGATCTGCCGCTGACAGCGCGGGGCGGGGTCCGGCCGCTGCGCTGGCTGGTGAACGGTCGGCCCTTGGCGGCCGATCCGTGGCGGCGCGATGCGTTCTGGCCGCCGGACGGCGTGGGGCTGGCGCGGATCACGGTGCTGGATCAGGTGGGTCAGAGCGCCAGCGCCGAGGTGTGGATCAGTCGGGGGGAATAGCCCGTCCTTACCGCCAATGATTCAGTACATGAAATTGCCCGTGGATCGGCGCGCCG
>REEE01000247.1 GCA_007695245.1 Candidatus Competibacteraceae bacterium
TGGAGCCATTGGCCGCCGCCGAAACTGGCGAGCAGCGCGATCCCGAGCAGCACCGTCAGCTTTTCCAGGGTGAATTCAAACAGGGGCCGGCCGAGAATGACCAGTCCGGCCATGACCCCGACCGCGCCGAAGATCAGAAACCAGCGGCCCAGCGAGCGCCAGTCCCAACCCTCGGTGGGATAACACGCGCTCAGCGCCTCGTGCGTGGCCGGGTCCAACAAGCCCTCGCGCAGCAGAGCGTCCAGTTCGCGGCGGACGCGCCGGTTGCGGGATGCCGGGTTCATGGCCGCCGTTCCAGGGTCGTCCGGCCCCAGCGTTCGCAAGCGAAACCGAAGAGCATCGCCAATGCGCCTCCGAGCAGGAACAGCGTTCCGAGCGAGAGGCGATCCCAGAAGTGCTCGAAAAAGCGGGTGTACAGGTTGATGGCCAGGAACACAATGACGAACCCGGTGAAGCGGGCATCGTGCAGCCGGGCGCCGGCGACGAGCTGGGCGATGCCGGCGGCGGTGAAGGCCAGCACCCAGCCCAGCGGTTGGCCGAACAGGGTCAGAAACCACAGCGACAGATTCAGATACAGCAAACCGAAGATCAGATACAGCGCGCCGAAGCCGGCGCAGCGCCGCAGGGGTCCAGTCTCCGCGCGCCGCTCGTGCCAGACGCCCAGGCCGATGGCGAGCAGCGCCACGACCGCCATCAACTGGGGGTCCTGAATGTCGGCGAAATAGGCCCCGTGCCCGCGGTAGGCGTGCCAGGACCCGAGCCCGTGGAAGAACAGCAGCAGGGCCAGCAGCAGCGGCCAGCGTAAATGGTAGCGGTAGGCGGTCAGCGCTCCCAGCACACCGGTCAGCAGCAGGAGCGTGGGCACGATCCGGCCCTCGGCGGAGCCGCCCAAGGCGAGATGCAGCAGCACGAAGGTTCCGAACGCCGCCGCCAGGCTGGCGGTGACCAGCACCGCGCCGGTGAAGGGATGCGCTTGCCGGGGGTCGGTGGTCATCCGGACCCCGAAGATCCACAGACCCACGCCGACACCGCCCAACAACACCGCCGCCACCCCGGCCGATTCCGTCATCAGGGCGATGAAGGCGAGCACCGCCAGCCCGAGCTGGAAAATGGCGAACAGACCGAGCCACTTCAGCAGCGCCGCCAGAAACCGGCCGTGCGTTTCGTAGCGCGGCAGCAGCGTTTCCAGCAGTGGCCGGTCGATCAAGCCCTGCTGGTGCCAGTCGATGACTTCACGGGTCAGCAGGTCGCGGGTGGTGGGGCGCATGGCGGGTTCCAAGACATGATGAGCCTTGGAAGTATAGGCTACCTTGTCATGGACGGACCGGCTTCGGGGAAAGTCACAGGGAGGAGTGGAACGCGGATTTCATCAGGTTTTGTCCGGTAGTCCCAAGATTACGATCCTTCCCGTCAAATCGGGTCGAACGGCTATACTCAAGCGCGTTTTTTGTCCACCCGAATTCCCAACCCGAGACTTCCCATCGATGACCCATCCGCTGCTCACCACCGCCGATCTACCCTCCTACGCCGCCATCCAACCGGAACACGTCGAACCCGCCATCGACCGGGTGCTGGCCGACAACCGCGCCGAGATCGAGAGGCTGCTGGCCGCTACCACCGATTACACTTGGGATAACCTGCCCCGGCCGTTGGAGGATCTGGAGGACCGACTGCACAAGGCATGGTCGCCGGTCAATCACCTGCACTCGGTGCGGGACTCCGAAGCCTTGCGCGCCGCCTACAACGCCTGCCTGCCCAAGCTCAGTGCCTACTACAGCGCGCTCGGCCAGCATGAGGGTTTGTACCGCGCCTATCGACACATCGCCGAGGGGCCGGAATACCCCCGGCTCGATCCGGCGCAGCGCAAGGTCATCGACAACGCCCTGCGCGATTTCAAGCTGTCCGGCATCGCCCTGCCGCCGGAACAACAGACTCGCTATCAGGACATCATGCGGGAACTGGCGCAACTACAAGCCCGGTTCTCGGAAAACGTGCTGGATGCCACCCAAGCGTGGACCAAGCTGTTGAACGATGAAGCGGATCTGGCTGGCCTGCCGGATTCGGCGCGCGCCCTGGCCCGGCAGACCGCCCGGCAGCGCGGGTTGGACGGCTGGTTGCTGACCCTGGAACTGCCGTCCTACCTGCCGGTGCTGAACTACGCCGACGACCGCGAGTTGCGCCGGGAACTGTACGACGCCTTTTGCACTCGCGCCTCCGACCAGGGACCCAGGGCCGGGCAATGGGACAACGAGCCACTGATGGAGCAAATTCTGGCGCTGCGCCACGAATTGGCCCAACTGCTCGGCTTTCACGATTACACCGAATATTCGCTGGCCACCAAGATGGCCGACTCGCCGGCGCAGGTGCTGGACTTTCTCGGCGACCTCGCCCGCCGCGTCAAGCCCCAGGCGCAACGGGAGTTGGAGGAACTGCGGGCCTTCGCTCGCGAACAGTTCGGTGCGGACGAGCTGGCGGCGTGGGATATCGGCTATTACGCGGAAAAACTGCGCCAGCACCGCTACCAGCTTTCCCAGGAAGAATTGCGGCCCTATTTCCCGATCACCCGGGTCCTGCCGGGCTTGTTCTCGGTCGCGGAACGGCTGTTCGGCGTGACCGTCCACCCGCTGGAGGAGGTCGAGGTCTGGCATCCCGACGTGCGGGTTTACGAAATCCTGGACGCCGCCGGCCAGCCGCGCGGTCGATTCTATCTGGATCTGTACGCCCGACCCCACAAGCGCGGCGGGGCATGGATGGACGGCTGTCTGGCGCGGCGGCGGCTGGAGAGCGGGGTCCGCCGGCCAGTGGCCTACCTGGTGGGCAATTTCACCCCGCCGGTGGGCGACGACCCGGCCCTGCTGACCCATCAGGAAGTCCTGACGATGTTCCACGAGTTCGGCCACGGTCTGCACCATTTGCTGACCCAGGTCGACTACCTGCCGGTGGCGGGGATTCACGGGGTGGAATGGGACGCGGTCGAGCTGCCGAGCCAGTTCCTGGAAAACTGGTGCTGGTCGCGGGAGGCGCTGGATCTGCTGACGGGTCATTACCGGACCGGCGAACCGCTGCCGGAGGATCTGTATCAACGGATGCTGGCGGCCAAGCATTTTCAGGCCGGGATCTTCCTGGCGCGGCAATTGGAGTTCGGGTTATTCGACTTTCGCCTGCATCGAGACTACGATCCGGCGCGCGGCGGTCGGGTCCGGGAGATCCTGGATAAGGTCCGCCAGCAGGTCGCGGTCATCATTCCGCCGGACTACAACCGCTTCGCCAATACCTTTACGCATATTTTTTCTGGCGGTTACGCGGCGGGCTATTACAGCTACAAATGGGCGGAAGTGCTGTCGGCGGATGCGTTCAGCGCCTTCGAGGAACAGGGGATTTTCGACGCCGCGACCGGCGCCCGTTTCCGCGAGAACATTCTGGAAGTCGGCGGCTCGCGGCCGGCGCTGGCCAGTTTCGTCGCCTTCCGGGGGCGGGAACCGCAAATCGAACCGCTGTTGCGGTTGAGCGGGATCGCGGCCTGAGCCATCCGGCAAAACGCGCGGCGCGGCACAACTCCAAACGATCCTTTACTCCCAGCGAAACAGCCGCGCGCCCACGACCATGAAGCCGACGCTCATGGCGACCAGCGCCAGCAGATGCCCGGAAATCGCCGCCAGCCCGGCGCCGTCGATCATGATGGCCCGCGCGGCGTCGATGATGTGGGTCAGCGGTGCCAGTTGCGCGAGCTGTTGCAGCCAGGGATGGACGCCTTCCAGCGAGAACCACACGCCCGACAAAAAGGTCATCGGCCAACTGAGGGCATTCAACAAGCCGGCGGCCAGTTCCTCGCTGGTAGCGCGCGCGGCGACGATCAATCCCAGGCTGATCAGGCTGATCGCCCCGAGCACGAACACCAGAAAGAGATCGAAGTAGGAGCCATGCATGGGGAAGCCGATGAAGAAGTGGGCACCGGCGAACACCAGCGCGGTGGTGGCCAGAATCAGCCACAGCCGCGAGATGACCTGGGCGGACAGAAATTCCAGCGGGGTCAGGGGCGTCGCTTTCAAGCGCTTCAACATCCCCGTCTTGCGGTAGCGGACGATCACGTACCCAACCCCGAACAGACAACTGAACATCATGTTCATCGCCAGAATCCCCGGCGCCACCCAATCCACGTAGCGGATGATCTGGCCGGAGACGGTTTGCTTGTGGAAATCGGTTTCGGCCTCCGCACCGCGCAACACGCGCTCCAGCAGATAGCCCTTCGACGACTCCTCGTTGACCCAATAACGTCGCTCGGCGGGATCGATCAGCATGTCGAGTTGGTGGCGCTCGACCTTGACCAGGCTCGCGGCCAGGTCGGCGACCGGGATGAACTGGACATGGCGGGTTTGGAAAAAAGCGCCGCCATCGGTCTCCTCGACCGCGCCCAGCACCCCGACTTTATAGAAGCTCAGGCCCGAGCCGGAAAAGGCGACGGCGAACCCAGCGATCAGCGCGATCGGAAATAACAGGTTCCAAGTCAGTGTGGATCGGTCGCGCAGAAACTCCCAATTACGACAGAGAAAGACCGCCCAGAACCGCCGAACATTCATGTCCGCAGCTCCCGGCCGGTCAGTTCCAGAAAGAGATCCTCCAGCGTGCGCGGGCGGATGAGCAGCCGCGCCAGCGGGATGTGCTGCGCCAGCAGTTCCTGGACGGTGGCACCCACATCGTCGGTGAGAATCTCCACCATGTCCCGATGGACCATCACCGGATGCGCCAGCGGAGGCAGGGGATCGGGGAAATCGGCCAGCGGCAGTTGCAACACGACATCATCGAAGTGCGCCGCCAGCAACGCGCGGGGCGTGCCTTGGGCGATGATCCGCCCGTGGTCCATGATGGCGATCTCATCGCACAGATGATACGCCTCTTCCATGTAATGCGTGGTCAGCAGGATGGTTTTACCGCGCGCCTTGATCCGATGGATCAGCTCCCAGAAGTTGCGCCGCGCCTGAGGGTCGAGACCGGTGGTCGGCTCGTCCAGAAACAGCAGTTCCGGATCATTGACCAGCGCGATGGCCAGCAACAGCCGCTGCCGTTGGCCGCCGGACAGCTTGCGGGTGTCACGGTCCAGGAAATCGCCCAAGGCGCACGCCTCGACCAGTTCGTCCAGCGGCAGGCTGCGCGGGTAAAAACTGGCGAACATCCGCAGGTTCTCGCGGCCGGTGACGTGATCCTGCAAGGCGGTGGACTGGAACATGATGCCGATATCCTGGCGAAATCGCGGACCGAGCGGTTCGCCCCGATAACGGATCGTGCCGTGGGTGGGGTCCTGAATGCCTTCCAGGATCTCGACCGTGGTGGTCTTGCCGGCGCCGTTCGGGCCGAGCAGACCGAAACAGCGGCCGGCGGTGATGGCGAGATCGAGGCCATTCACGGCCTGCACACCGCGGAAATGCTTGATGAGATCACGAGTTTCCAGCAGGACAGTCATGAGGTTCGGCGGTCGAAGGAGGAAGGAGGTGGCCCGAGGGGTGAGAGGACGCTGGTGAGACCTGAAGCACAAGACGGGGTTCGCCGCACGGCCTGCGTCCTGCCCCCGACTCGGGAGAATGTCGGGCGTGCTGAAATCCCGTCGGCGCGAACCACGGTCCGGACGGCGATCGCGAGCATGCGATGAAAATCTTTCGGCGGCGGACCGGAATTCAGGAGAAAGATGGGGATAGGGCATTTGCGTCGAACGTGGTCAAATATGCGCTTTGCCAACCTCGAAAACCTGTTTGCAAGGATTTTCCTCCATGAAATTCTGTAGCCAGTGCGGCGGCCCCGTCACTTCGCGCGTCCCTCCGGGCGATCAGAGGTCCCGGTATGTTTGCGAAGCCTGTGACCTCGTTCACTATCAAAACCCGAAAATCGTCGCTGGCTGCATCCCCGAATGGCAGGATCGGATTTTGCTGTGTCGCCGGGCCATCGAACCGCGCTACGGATTATGGACGCTGCCGGCGGGGTTCATGGAGAATGCTGAATCGGCGGTCACGGCGGCGGCGCGCGAGACGTTGGAGGAGGCCAACGCCGTCGTCGAACATCTGACCCTGTACGGTCTATACTCGTTGCTTCACGTCAGCCAGGTTTATCTGATGTTCCGTGGCCAACTCAAGGATGGCATCGCCAGCGCTGGCGAGGAAAGCCTGGAAGTGGCCTTGTTCGCCGAGCACGAGATCCCCTGGGAGCAGCTCGCCTTCACCGTAGTCCATGAGACGTTACGCCAGTATTTCACCGATCGTCGGAATGGCGTATTCACCCTCCACGTCGGTGATATCATTCGCGGGTCGGATCGGGAATTCCAGGTCCATCGTTATCCAGGACCGGCCTGAAAAGACGAATTTTCCCTCGTAACCCGCCGCCATCAATCGCTGTCTGCTAGAGGTTATATTCACAGGCCGCGCAAAAAACCTCTCCCTAACGTCCGTGAAAACCATTATGAGGAGCCTGCCCGATGAAACCCTATCTCGTTATCGCTGAAGACCCCGGTTCCGACAAGCTATTTAACGTTGCGCTCGTTCAGGCCGAGAACGAACCGCAGGCGGAAACCAAAGCCCAACAACTGTTTCCCGATTTACCCAGCGAGGATCTCTGCTTGTACGACGTTCATGAGTTGGGCCGCGATTATCCCGATGGCTGGACGCACCTGGACTGAATCAAACCCGCCATCAGCCGCTGGCTGGCGGAGCTTGCTCGCTCCGCCAGCGGCGCTCACCGCCGATCCTGGAGACGCTCCACGTGGAGATCCAAGCCCCCGAGACCAACGACGGTTCGACGCTCGGTATGTCTTATGTGTTAAGGGAAGAAGCGCAACTGAGTCAGGTGTGGAGCACCCAGGATCGCGCCGAGCACGAGCGAAACACGCAGAAAATTCTCACCCAGATCGGCAGCCTGGGTCGGAGCCTCGACCGGATGCGCTCCCGGGTCGACACGATCTGGGAGCGATTCGTCACCCTGACGCTGGAACGGATTCTGTCCGAGCAAATCCGCGAGTTTCTCGACGAGATCGATACAGAAATCCAGGGGCTCAGCCAACAGTCGGTGGAAGCGGATTGCGAAATCGACCGACTACGGGCGCATCTTCGCGAAGGCCGACGGATGCTGGAGGATAAAATCGCCTTGCTGGAAACGTTGGCGCATCGCACCTCCACCCAGAACCATATCAATATGATGCTGGCCCGGATCGAGGGACTGGAGGCCTATTTGCTGGGCAAGAAGGACGTGACGCCGGAAGCTTACGACCTGCACTACAAGCGCCATACCACCGCGCCCAGCGACCTGCTGTATCTGCGCATCCGCCTGCTGACGACCCGCATCGCCACCATCGCCGCCAACCGCAGCAAGCAACTGGGCGATTTCTCCGCCGATCTGGCCGGGCTTCTGGGCGATGCCGAGCGGCTCAAAGCCGATCTCGCCACGTTGCTGATCCGGATCGAATGCATGAGCGAACTCTCCCGCTATTGGCTGGCGTATCTCGACATCGCCAGCGAGCGGTCATAAAAAACCCGTGAATTCGGCCGGCGCCGCGCGCCGGCCGTGGCCGGATAATCCGAACTTCATGCTGGCCGATAGCGCCTACAGCACCCGCGCGCTCAGCACCCCTTGCACGTCGGCGATTTGCGCCACCACCTCCGCCGAGACGGGCGCGGCGGTATCCACCAGGGTGCAGGCGATGTCACCACGCGATTTGTTGAGCATGTCCAGGATGTTGATGCCCGCGCTGGAAATCGCTTTGGAAATCCGCTCGATCATATGCGGGACGTTGGCGTTCACGATCACCAGACGCGGCCCGCCGTTACGCGGCATCATCATCTCCGGGAAATTGACCGAGTTGTGGACCGTGCCGTTTTCCAGGTACTCGCGCACCTGATCGGCCACCATGATCGCGCAGTTCTCCTCGGCCTCCGCGGTGGAGGCCCCCAGATGCGGCAACATGATCACGCGCGGGTGATCCTTCAGTCGGTTGGTGGGGAAATCGCCGACGTAGCTCCTGAGCTTGCCCGCTTGTAACGCTTCAAACAGCGCCTCCTCATCCACCACCCCCTCGCGCGAGAAGTTCAGCAGCGTCAATCCCGGCCGGACGTGCTTCAGGAACTGGGCGCCGATCAGGTGGCGGGTCGCGTCGTTCATGGGTACGTGCAGGGTCACAAAGTCGGCTTGCCCGGCCATTTCGTTGACGCTCAACACCTGCTCGACCTGCGAGGATAACTGCCAGGCATTGCCGACGGTGATGTGGGGATCGTAGCCGATGACCCGCATTCCCAAGGCGCGAGCGGCGTTGGCGACCTTGACGCCGATCGCGCCCAAGCCGATCACACCCAACGTGCGATTGGGCAATTCAATACCGACGAACTGCTTCTTGCCGGATTCGACCTGTTTGGAGAGTTCGGCGTCGGTCCCTTGCAGCTTGCGGGCGTAGTCCCACGCCGGGCAGATGTTGCGGGCCGCCAGCAGCATCCCGGCGATGACCAGTTCCTTGACGGCGTTGGCGTTGGCCCCGGGCGCGTTGAACACGCAGATCCCCTTGGCGGTCATCTGCGCCACCGGGATATTGTTGACGCCAGCACCGGCGCGACCCACCGCCCTCAGCGTGGCCGGGACCGACCAGTCGTGCATGCTGTAGGAACGCAGCAGCACGGCGTCGGGGTTCTGAATTTCGGACGCGATCTCGTAGCGGTCGCGGGGCAAGCGTTCCAAACCGGAAACGCTGATATTGTTCAGAGTCAGAATCTTATGCATTAGCCTTACAAATTCGGGTTGGGTAAAAAACCCGCCCTCGCCCTTGGCGGGAAGAGGGCGGGGATGAAGAGAGCGCAAGGAATCAGCCGTGCCGCTTCTGGAAATCGGCCATGAACGCCACCAGCGCCTTGACACCGTCCAGCGGCATGGCGTTGTAAATGCTGGCGCGCATCCCGCCGACCGAACGATGGCCGGCCAGGGTCAACAGGCCGGCGCTCTTGGCCTCGGCCAGGAACGGCTTGTCCAAGGCCTCGTCGGGCAGGGTAAACGGCACGTTCATCCACGAGCGATAGGCGGGATCAACCGGATTTTTGTAGAAGCCGGATTCGTCGATGGCGGTGTACAGCAACTCGGCCTTGGCCTGATTTCGCGCGCCCATCGCCGTCAGCCCGCCCTGCGCCTTAAGCCATTGGAACACCAGCCCGGCGATGTACCAGGCATAGGTCGGCGGAGTGTTGTACATGGACCCTTCCTTGGCCATGGCCGCGTAGTCGAGCAGGGTCGGCGTACCGACGACGGTCTGACCCATGAGGTCTTCGCGGACGATGACGATGGTCAGCCCGGCGGGACCGATATTCTTCTGAGCGCCGGCGTAGATCACCCCAAATCGGCTCACCTCCAGCGGGCGCGACAGCAGGGTGGAGGAAAAATCCGCCGCCAGCGGGATGCCGACCTCGGGAATCGCGTGCAGCTCGACGCCGTTGATGGTTTCGTTCGGCGTGTAGTGCAGATAGGCGGCTTCGGGGTCGCAAGTCCAGCTCGCGCGCGCCGGCACGGTGGTGAAATTGACCGCCTCGGAACTGGCGACGACATTGACCTGACAGAATTTTTTGGCCTCCGAAATCGCCTTCTTCGACCATTGCCCGGTGTTGAGATAATCCGCCCTGGTCTTGCCGCGCAGCAGGTTCATCGGAACCATAGCGAACTGGGCGGAGGCACCACCTTGCAGGAACAGCACCTTATAATTTGCTGGGACGTTCAGCAGTTCGCGCAGATCGGCTTCGGCCTGTTCGGCGATGGCGACGAATTCCTTGCCGCGATGGCTCATTTCCATCACCGACATGCCGGAACCGCGCCAGTCGAGCAGTTCGGCCTTGGCTTGTTCCAGAACCGCTTCGGGCAGCACGGCGGGACCCGCGCTAAAGTTGTAGGGGCGTGACATCTTCAAATCCTTCATGGCCGTACTGAAATGCGGCGCATGGTAGCAGAAACCCAGAAATTGGGCATCCTGCAACAGGATTCAAACGGGGTTTTTAGCGCCCGCCGTCGGGTGCCTGATTCGATGGCAATCCCGGCCAAAAACCAGGGTCCAGGGTTTGCTCGATGGTGAACGGGCAGGTATCGGGAAAGGTCGCCGACGGCAACCGGGTCTCGCTGCTGGCGAAACGCCGGGCCTTGGCGTAGGCGACGGCGAAACGTTCCGGCAGGATGGCGTGAAGGCTGGGGTTCTCGTCCAGTAACACCTCGATCTCCGCCCGCTGAATGTTGATCGTGTTGGCCCAACTGCCCCCGGCTCGTTCCGGTTGGTATTGCCACTTCAGCAAATGCCAGAGCAGTTGCAAAAGACGGCTGGTCAGTTCCTTCCGATCCTTACCCGCCATGCTTTCCAGTTCCTCGGCGATATGCTCGGCATCGGCTTCCGCGACCCGTCCCGCCCGCAACAGCGCGGCGTTGGCCAGCGCCCAGGCGTGAAAATCGGTCTCGTAAGCCGAAACGAGCCTGCTCATACCATGTTCAACTCCAGCTTGGCGCGCATGGACATCAGCTCCTGGGTCCACGGGGGGTCCCACACCAGTTCGACGTTGACCGATTCCACCCCGGCGGTATGGCGGACGGCGTTTTCCACCCATTCCGGCATCGACCCGGCCACCGGACAGCCGGGCGCGGTCAGGGTCATCTGGATATCCGCATGATTGCCCAACGGATCGACATCAATGCCGTAGATCAACCCCAGTTCGTAGATGTTCACCGGGATTTCCGGATCGTAGACAGTCTTCAGCGCGTCGATGATTTTGGCTTCCATTTCATCGGCGTCGGGCAAACCCGTGGTCGTCGCGTTCATACGGTGATTCTCCTGAAAAAAGTGACAGGGAATAAATATTATTCGGTCGCCACCGGTTCCTTATGCTCCTCCAGCGCGGCGCGCACCGCGTGCCAGGCCAGGGTCGCGCATTTGACCCGACTGGGATAATCGCGCACCCCGGCCAGCACGCTGAGCTTGCCCAAGCCGTGCGGACATTCGCAGTCGCTGGTCACGACGTTGTGAAACGCTTCGAACAAATGTTCGATTTCACCGATGGGCTTGCCTTTGAGCGCTTCAGTCATCAGCGACGCTGAGGCGCTGGAAATCGCGCAGCCCGCTCCTTGGAAAGTGATGTCCTTGATGACCTCGTCCTCGATGTTCAGATAGACGTTGATCCGGTCGCCGCACAGCGGGTTGACGCCCTCGGCCCGATGGGTCGGCTGTTCGATGATCCGAAAGTTCCGGGGCCGCTTGTTGTGGTCCAGAATCACTTCCTGGTAGAGATCGCGTAAGTCATTCATGCAAACAACTCCTTCACTTTCCAGAGGGCCTTGACCAGGACATCGGCCTCGTCATGGGTGTTGTAGACGGCGAACGAAGCCCGGGCGGTGGCCGGGACGCCGTAGCGTTGCATCACCGGTTGGGCGCAGTGATGACCGGCGCGGATCGCCACGCCCTCGCGGTCGAGGATGGTGCCGATATCGTGCGGATGGATGCCCTGCATGGTGAACGACGCCAGCGCCGCCTTGTCGCGCGCCGTGCCGATCAGGCGCAGGCCGGGAATTTCGCTGAGCCGGGCGGTGGTGTATTCCAGCAGCGCGTGCTCGTGGGCGGCGACCGCGTCCAGGCCGATGGCGTTCAGCCAGTCCAGCGCCGCGCCCAGCCCGATCACGTCGGCGATGCTGGGGGTGCCGGCTTCGAACTTGTTGGGCAGATCGGCGTAGGTGGTTTTTTCAAAGGTGACCAGGCTGATCATGTCGCCGCCGCCCTGATACGGCGGCATCGCTTCCAGCAGCGCTTTTTTGCCATAGAGCACGCCGACCCCGGCTGGCCCATAGATCTTGTGGCTGGAGAAGGCGTAGAACTCGCAATCGAGTTCCCGCACGTCCACCGCCAGATGCGGGACCGACTGAGCGCCGTCCACCAGCACCGGGACCCCGCGGGCGTGGGCCATCTCGATCATCGCCTTGACCGGGTTGAGGGTGCCGAGGGCGTTGGACAGATGGACGACCCCCACCAGTTTCACCCGCCCGCTGTCCAGCAAGCGCTCGTACTCCTCCAAAATCAGCTCGCCGGCGTCGGTGAACGGCACGACCTTGAGCGCCGCGCCGGTCCGCTCGCACAACATTTGCCAGGGCACGATGTTGGAATGATGCTCCATGCCGGTGATGACGATCTCGTCGCCGGCCTTCACCACGCTGCCGCCGAAGCTGCTGGCCACCAGGTTGATGCTCTCGGTGGTATTGCGGGTGAAAATGATCTCCTGGACGCTGGCCGCGTTCAGGAAGGCGCGCACCTTCTCCCGCGCCCCTTCATACGCGGTGGTGGAGCGTTCCGACAGCAGGTGGACGCCGCGATGGATGTTGCCGTAGTAACTGCTGTAGCAGTCGCTGATGGCGTCGATCACCGCTTTCGGCCGTTGCACCGAAGCGGCGTTGTCCAGGTAAACCAGGGGCTTGCCGTGGACCCGCTGGCGCAGGATCGGAAACTCGGCGCGAATGCGGGCGAGGTCCAGATCGGCGCAGCGGTCGATCGGTACGGTGGATAGCGCGGGTAGGGCGCTCATGGCGTTCGTTCTCCCTCGGCGGGGTCAAGGGCCAGACGGGCGGCGAGCAGGTGCGCCAGGCGCTCGCGCAACGGGGTCAGGCGAATCGGGGTGAGGCTGTCGTTGGCGAAGGCGTGGACCAATAGCGCCCGGGCCTGTCCGGCCGGAATGCCCCGGGAACGCAGGTAAAACCAGGCGTCGGGATCGAGAAAGCCGGTGGTGGAGCCGTGGCCGCATTTCACGTCGTCGGCCAGAATTTCCAGCCGCGGGTTGGCGTTGGCCTGGGCCTGTTTCGACAGCAGCAGGTTGCGATTGCTCTGGCGGGCGTCGGTCTTCTGGGCGTGCGGCCGGACGTGGATCATGCCGTCGAACACGGTGCGGGCCTGACCGTCCAACACGTTCTTGAAGGATTGCTGGCTCGTGCCGTGCGGGCGGGCGTGCTCGACCCGGACGTGGGCGTCGCTGTACTGCCGGTCGCGCACCAGGGTCAGGCCGTTGAGCAGGCAGTTGGCGCCTTCCCCGTCCAGCAATGCGTCCAGATCGACGCGGGCCAGTTGGCCGCCGAAAGCGAGCAGGTGCAAGTTCAACTGGCTGTCGCGATCCTGCTGGACCCGAATCCCGCCGAGATGAAAGGCTTGTGGCGACTCTTCCTGAATCTGGTGGAAATCCAGCGCCGCACCCGCGCCGAGCGTCAGTTCGGTCACCGGCGCGTTCAGATAGCGGCCCGCTCCGCGATATTCGACCACCACCGTCGCCCGCGCACCCTCCTCCAGCACCAACAGCAGGCGGGGATGCAGCGCCATGTCGCCGCCGGTGGCGTGCAGGATCAGATGGATCGGGGTTTCCAGCGCGGTCCCGCGCGGGAGATGGACGAACACGCCATCGTCGAGGAACGCGGTGTTCAGTGCGGCGAACGGCTGCTGTTCCAGTCCCGGCACTCGGTCCAGGTGGGCCATGACCCGTTCGGGGTGCAAGGTCAACGCTTCGCGAAGACTGGCGATTGATGCCTGATCCGGCAACACGCACTCGTGGGACAAGCCTGGCATGAAACGGCCGTTGACGAACGCCAGACGGTGCGCCGGCACATCCTCCAAGGTCGGCAGGATTCCCGCTTCGATCAACGCCTCGGCGGGCGGTTGCAGCGTGAGGGCCTGCAGGGCGCTCAGATCGGTCAACCGCCAGGCTTCCTGCTGGCGGGTCGGCCAGCCCAACGCCTCAAAACGGGCGAACGCCGCGCGCCGCAGGCGGGTGAGCGCCTCCGGTTCGCGGCGGTCCGCCATGAAGGTGGCGAAGCGCTGGCGGTACGGATCGGCAAAGAGGGGAGCGACGGCGGTCATGGCATCACCTCTCAGGCCGCGCGGCGAGCCCGACCGGGCTCCTCGTTGTACAGCGCATAGCCCTGTTCTTCCAGTTCCACCGCCAGTTCCTTACCGCCGGACCGGACGATGCGACCGTTGAACAACACATGCACGTGGTCGGGCACGATATAGTCCAACAAGCGCTGGTAGTGAGTGATCACCAGGAAGCCGCGCTCCGGGCCGCGCAGGGCGTTGACGCCGTCGGCGACCACTTTCAGAGCGTCGATATCCAGCCCGGAATCGGTCTCGTCCATCACCGCGAAGCGCGGTTGTAGCACCGCCATCTGGAAGACCTCGTTACGCTTTTTCTCGCCGCCGGAGAAGCCTTCATTGACCGAGCGCTTGAGCATGGATTCATCCATTTTGACCAGTTTCATGCGCTCTTGAACCAGTTCCCAGAAGTCCATGGCATCCACCGGCGGCTCGTTACGGTACTTGCGCACGGCGTTGACGGCGGCCTTGAGGAAATACAGATTGGCGACGCCGGGGATTTCCACCGGATACTGGAAGGCCAGGAACAAGCCCTCGCAGGCCCGGGTTTCCGGGGTCATCTCCAGCAGATCCTTGCCATCGAACAGAATTTCCCCGGCGGTGACCGTGTAGCCTTCACGGCCGGCGATCACGTTGGCCAGCGTGCTCTTGCCGGAACCGTTCGGTCCCATGATGGCGTGAGTCTCACCAGGACGAATGGTGAGGTCGATGCCCTGGAGAATCTCCCGATCCTCGACGGTGACGTGCAAGTTGCGAATTTCTAGCATGACTTGTGATTTCCTTTGACCGGTGACCTTGGGGTTACCCAACGCTGCCTTCCAGCTTCAACTCGATCAACTTCTGCGCTTCCACGGCGAATTCCATGGGCAGTTCCTTGAACACCTCCTTGCAGAAGCCGTTGACGATCAGGCTGACGGCGTCCTCGGTGCTGATGCCGCGCTGCTGGCAGTAGAAAATCTGGTCCTCGCTGATTTTTGAGGTGCTGGCTTCGTGCTCCACCTGAGCGGTCGGGTTCTGAATCTGGAGGTAGGGGAAGGTGTGCGCGCCGCACTGATCGCCCATCAGCAGCGAGTCGCACTGCGAGTAATTGCGGGCGTTCTCGGCGGTCGGCAGCACCTTGACCAGCCCCCGGTAGGCGTTCTGACCGTGACCGGCGGAAATGCCCTTGGAGACGATGGTGCTGCGGGTATTCTTGCCGATGTGGATCATCTTGGTGCCGGTGTCGGCCTGCTGGTAATCGCGGGTCAGGGCGACCGAGTAGAACTCGCCGACTGAATTATCGCCGCGCAGCACGCAACTGGGATATTTCCAGGTGATGGCCGAGCCGGTCTCGACTTGGGTCCAGGAAATCTTCGAATCACGACCCTTGCACAACCCGCGCTTGGTTACGAAGTTGTAGATGCCGCCCCGGCCCTCGGCGTCGCCCGGATACCAGTTCTGCACCGTGGAATATTTAATGGTGGCGTTGTCCAGCGCCACCAGCTCCACGACGGCGGCGTGCAGTTGGTTTTCGTCGCGCATCGGCGCGGTGCAGCCTTCAAGATAAGAAACGTAGGCACCTTCATCGGCGATGATCAGCGTTCGCTCGAATTGCCCGGTATTGCTGGCGTTGATGCGGAAATAGGTGGACAACTCCATCGGGCAGCGCACCCCCGGCGGGATGTAGACGAAGGAGCCGTCGGAGAACACCGCTGAATTCAGGGTGGCATAGTAGTTGTCGCGATAGGGGACCACGGAACCCAGGTACTGGCGCACCAGTTCGGGGTGCTCGTGCACCGCCTCGGAGAACGAGCAGAACACGATGCCCTGTTCCGCCAGTCGGCCCTTGTAGCTGGTCGCCACCGACACCGAGTCGAACACCGCGTCCACCGCCACGCCGGCCAGAATGGCCTGTTCCGCCAGCGGGATCCCGAGCTTTTCGTAAGTGCGGCGCAGCTCCGGATCGACCTCGTCCAGACTCTTGGGTCCGTCGCCTTTCTGCTTGGGTGCCGAGTAATAGGAAAGCGCCTGATAGTCGATGGGCGGATACTCCACCCGCGCCCACTCCGGCTGCTTCAGGGTCAGCCAATGGCGATAGGCCTGCAGCCGCCATTCCAGGAGCCAGTCCGGCTCCTGCTTCTTGGCCGAGATCAGTCGGACGACGTCCTCGTTCAGCCCGGGTGGCACGGTATCCTGTTCGATGTCGGTGATAAAGCCGTACTTGTAATCGCTGGCGGCGAGACGTTCGAGGGTGGAGGTGCTGTCGGTCATGGCTTGGGAGTCCTGTTGCGGAATTCGGCGATTCAGAGGGAATGGCTGGCGTGAAGCGTCGTAGTTCGGTGCGATGCATGGAAGCGCACCGGCTTGGGCGGATCGGGACGGCTCATTTCCAGCAGGCTGATGCTTTGCAGTGCGGTCTGGATGGCCTGGTTGATGCGGCTCCAGTGACCGCTGACCTCGCAATGTTCCAGCCGCGAGCAACCGTCGTGGTCACCGGTGCTGCATTCGGTGATGGCGATGGGGCCTTCCAACGCACCGACGATGTCGGCCGCCGAAATCTCGGTAGCCGGCCGCGCCAGACTGTACCCCCCCTGCGCGCCACGCTGCGAGGTCAAGAGTCCGGCCCTCGCCAAGCTCTTGAGGATTTTACTCACCATCGGCAGCGGTAATTGGCGCTGTTGGGCCAAAGTGGCGGCGCTGCGCGGGTGACCCTCGGCCTGAGCCAGATAAGTCATCAAGACGATACCGTAATCGGCTTCCCGGGTGATTCGGATCATGGGCGCTCCACATGAAGCATTTAATCAGTACGGGATTAGTACTATTTATAGCTAGGATAGTTCCAAACCCGACGCTTGCCAAGAGGTGAAGGTTTTAAACCCTATTTGGGTGAGAATGTTTGGTCGTAATCCAGGACCAGGGGGGCATGATCGGAAAAACGCTGGTCCCGATAAATCGCGGCGGCGCTCACCCGGTCGGCCAGCGCGGGCGTGATCACTTGATAATCGATCCGCCAGCCGACGTTCTTCGACCACGCCTGGCCGCGATTCGACCACCAGGTGTATTGTTCCGGTTCGGGATTCACGACCCGAAAGGCGTCCACCCAGCCCCAGGGTCCAAACAGATGATCCATCCAGGCGCGTTCCTCCGGGAGAAACCCGGAATGGTCGCGATTGGCCCGCCAGTTTTTCAGGTCGATTTCCCTGTGTGCGATGTTCCAGTCGCCGCACAAGATGAACTCCCGGCCGCTGGCGCGCATCGCTTGCAGCGGTTCGACCAGCCGCGCCAGGAAATCGAACTTCACCGCTTGGCGTTCCGGACTGGAAGAACCGGATGGCAGGTATAACGACACTACACTGAGCGATCCGAACCGCGCTTCCAGCCAGCGGCCTTCCGCATCGCACGCCGGCCAGCCCAGTCCAGCGCGCACCTCGTCCGGTTCGCGCCGGGCGTACAGCGCGACTCCACTGTAGCCCTTGCGCTCGGCGTCGTGGTAATGGCAGGAATAGCCGACGGGATGAAAGAGATCAGGCGGTAATTGACGGGCCTGCGCCTTGGTTTCCTGGATGCAGACCACGTCGGCGTTCTGTTCGGCCAGCCAGGTGAAGAAACCCTTGCGGGCGGCGGAACGAATCCCGTTGGCGTTGAAGGTGATGACACGCATGAGGCCATTCTGCTCCGGTGGGCCGCGGACCAGCAAGCCCGCCTTTGTAATCCAAGCCGTGGAGAATCATCATGAGCGGATCATTGCGGATCGCCAGTCTTTGCCTGCTGCTGATCGCGGCGACGACCTCCCCCACGGGGGCGGAAGTGACGGTGCGTTTCGTGGAGCCGGAGCGCCATGTCGATAGCGGTCATTTCGGGCGCGATAGGGAGCGCAACCTGCGCGTCTTGCAAGGCCACCTCGAACAACTGGGCGCGCGGTGCCTCGCCGAGGGCGAGACGCTGGCGATCGAGGTCCTGGATGTGGATCTGGCGGGGCGCAACGAATGGTGGCACCGCGCCGGTCACGATCTACGGGTGATGCGCGCGATCACTTGGCCGCGGCTGGATGTCGGGTATGTCTGGCGCGACGCGGCGGGAACGGTGCTTCAAGAGGGCCGCGAGCGGGTGACGGACATGAACTATTTGCAACGTAGCGCCCGCATGCGCTTTGAAACGGTGCCACTCCCTTACGAACGGGCCATGCTCCGGGACTGGTTCGCGCGGCGATTCTGTCGCGCGACAGGACCGGATCAGATCTCCAGGGCAGTGGGGCGGTAGCGGGAATCGCCAGCGCGGTGGACGCATCCCGCGCGAACCGTGGATCTCCACGACCGCGCGGGTGGTCCGCGACGGCGCGAACCGCCTCAGAAATCCACGATCAACGACAGGAACAGCCGCCGCGGCTCGTAGATGTTGTTGTAGACGTTGCTGAACGCCACCTGCCCGTTATCTTCCCGAAGGTACGGCCGGTAGTCCTTGAAATCCTTGTCGAACAGGTTGTAAATCACGCCGCTCAGCCGGACGTTGTCCGCGAACTGGTAAGACGCGCCCAGATTGAAGAGCGTGAAGCCCTCGAAATCGCCGAGCGCGTCGAATGCGCCCTGCGCCCGGCCGCCGTTCTGCGGTTCGTGGAAGTCCCGGGGCCGGAAGGCGCTGCTGCGATATTCGATCTCGAAAAACGTATCGAGTCGGGGCATCGCCCGCCATTCCAGGCGGGCGTTCAGCATGTGCTCCGGGACGCTGACGAGCGGATCGCCCACGAAGCTGGCCGTCGTCGGTCCCTCTTTCAGCTCGCTGTCCGTGTAGGTATAGTTCCCAGAGAGGCTCCAGTCCGGTGTGAACTGGTAGCGCGCCGCCAGTTCCAGACCCTGAATGACCGATTCCCCGATGTTGACGTCGATCCCCCGATTGGCCCCGGTACCGCGCTCGATCTTGTCCGTGAGTTCGTTGCGAAAGACGGTCGCCTGGGCTTGCAGAGCCCGGCGGTCGTCGTAGAGCACCGTGAACTCCACGTTCGTGCTCCGTTCGGGATTCAGGTCCGGGTTGCCGAACAAGGGCCTGGACCCCCCGTCGCCGAAGCCGATGATGCCCGAGGTGATCTGTTCGAGGAACGGCGCGCGGAAGCCGCGCCCCACGCCTCCTTTCACCGTCACGGTTTCCGTGGCGGTCCAGACCCCGTACAGCCGCGGCGAGAACTGGCCGTCAAAATCCTGGTTGTTGTCGTAGCGCAGGCCGCCGGTCAGCGCGAAATTGTCGACGATGAACCATTCATCCTCGGCGAAGAGGCTGAACTGGCGTCCTTTGAGGGACTCGGGAAAAAAGCCATCCTTCAGTTCGGGGCGCAGGTACTGGCCCCCGACCGTGATCGCATGGTCGCCGACGTTCGTCACCAGTTTTGTATCCAGAATGGTGGTGTCCAGCTCCAGTTGGCGCGGCGTGCCGAAGCGGGTTTCATCCGGCACGGCACCGGCGTTGATCGTGCGGCCCTTGGTTTCGACCTGGTCGAAGGTCAGCGTGGTCTCCCAGGTTCCGAAGTCGAAGCGGCCGACGTGCCCCAAGCGGACCTGGTCGCGCTCGAATTTCAGCTCGCGCGAATAGCCGCGTTCGAAATTCTCCGGACCCTCGCCGGTACCCGTGAGTCGCCCCAGTTGCCCCATCGAGTTGTCGTAGGTCTGGCGCGTGCTGTCCAGCCGCAGGCTCAACTCGTTGCGGGCATCCGGCGTGAACGACAAGCGACCGCCGAAGGTCCCGACCTCCGCGTCGACCGGATTCTGCCCCATGGTCCGGTTGTCGGTCAGGCTGGGCGTGGTTCCGGGAATGTCGATGCTCGACGCCGCGCGATCGAACAGGCGACCGTAGACTTGCAGGGCAAGACGCTCGTTCACCAGCGGCCCGGAGGCATAGCCCTCGAGCGTGGTGTAACCACCGAAATCGGAGTCGGACTGAAAGGTGGAATCCAGCGCGACCGTGCCTTCCCACCGGTCGGTGCTGGGACGCCGGGTGATGATGTTGACCACGCCGCCGACCGCGTCCGATCCGTAGAGCGTCGCCATCGGGCCGCGGATCACCTCGATGCGGTCGATGGCGGCCACCGGCGGGAAGAACACCGACGCCGAGTCGGTGAAGGCGTTCGGGGCCACGGTGCCCGAGACGTTCTGACGCACCCCATCGATCAGGATCAGGGTGTACTCGGACGGCAGCCCGCGCAGGCTGATGGTTTGGTTGCCGGTCTTGCCACTGCGGGCGTCCAGGGACCGCACGTTCACGCCCTCGATGCCGCGCAGCGCATCGGCGAGATTCGTGACCGCCCGGGTTTCGAGTTCTTCCCGGGTGATGACGGTGATGCTGGCCGGCGCTTGTTCGATGGCCTGCTCGAAGCCGCCGGCGGTGACCACGATGGGCGACAGGCGTTGGGTTTCTTCGGCCAGCGCCAGGATGGGAGCCAGAATCGCGCCGCTCATGAGGGTGGTGATGGCGCACCACCGGAAATGCGCCGGGACCCGGCGCGGCGCGGCGACGCCAGGGGCGTATGGAAAGTATGGGGGCATGGCAAAGTCTCCTCGGGTTAAGGTGCTTCAACAAGGACTGGCT
>REEE01000341.1 GCA_007695245.1 Candidatus Competibacteraceae bacterium
GATTGCGGCTTCTTCGTCGATCGTTGAAATCCGGGCGCAGCAACGGCAATTCTAAATTAAAGTCTAATACGGTGTTCGATCGGAGACCCCAACGTGGAACTGGCGGCCGACCGGTTTAAGCCAGCCTTACGGGTAGAGCACGGGGTCCGCCCTTTTTTGCAAACCGCAGGAACACCATCGTATGAAACCCGATCTCTTTGGTAAAAAACCCGCGATGATCCCGACCCCAATTGCTTGCAAAGTTTTTCAAGGCGGACATCGCGCTTTATATGGCTGGATCATCGGTCTGGCGCTCGGTCTGGCCTGGAGCGCCATCATCGTCGCGGCTCCTCCTTCACATCCTGAAACCGCCGCGGAAATCGAACGCGCCTTGAGCGTTCCCGCCGCGCAACCCCCTTTACGATTGCGCGGCGCGCCCGCCCCCGACGGTTCGGGGGTTCCGAGATTGCGGGGCCTGGGCGAAATCGTCAGCGATCCCGCGCCGCCCTCCCCTCAAAGCCCCGCGGCCGCCCCACCACCCCGGACCACCGACCCGGTGGCGCGTCCCCCCCACCAGATCGCCGACCCCGTGGTTTCCCCGCCTCCTCGGCCCATCGGTCCCGTGGAAACCCTGGATTACCCAACCCTGATCCGGGATCGGCCCAAGGTTGCCGCTCTCGTTCATTTCGACGTCAACTCCGCGCGCATTCGCGGCGAAGCGCACCAACTCCTCAATGAATACGTCAAGGCGCTGAATAGCCCGACGCTCGCGGATTCCGTACTGGTCATCGCGGGGCATACCGACTCTACCGGTCCCAGGGAATATAACCTAAGATTATCGAGAGAACGGGCGCAATCGGTGAAAGATTATCTGACCACACGAGGGATCGCCCCTAACCGATTAATTGTCAGGGGTTACGGACCAGACTACCCCGTGGCGTCCAACACCACGGTCGCCGGTCGCGATTTGAATCGCCGGAGCGAATTTATTCGAGTGGATGTATCGACAACGGTCAACCCATAGCGCGGTTAACTCGATCCCGGCCAAAAGACTTCGAGGGTCAGGACACCGTAACGAATCGGACGTAATCAAGCTGTTGCTGGGGAGTAAGGGGTATGGCTCAGGGCAAACGCAGATGTGGCATTTTATTGCTGCTGGTTGGGATGCTGACGTTATGGGGATGCGCCACGGGAAGCGATCCGGCGACGCCGGCCGAAGGCTTGCCCATCGGAACCCGACTGGCCTTGCCCGAAGACACCAAAGCGTTGGGCGATGTCGTTTGCGAGTTCTATAAGGCGAGCGGCGGCCGAGGTTTGGAGCAGTTCGAAATCCGCTGTCCGGGTTGGGAGCGCGCCACCGGAGTGGTCTGGCGAGGGAGTCTGCCCCGTCCGGCGGCTCAGTGGGAAACACGGCTCTTAAACGAAGGTGACCTGGCCCAAACCGTCCAGAGCGAGGCGGACTGCGGCGATCTGGAATCCGCCGGCATTTTGGACGAGCAGCCGGCGGTTCTACGCCGTTGCACCAGCTACAACGGCGGCTTTCCCTACCTGCTGATCGCGGCCGGCGTCGACCAGCGCGCCTTCGTGCTCTGGGGTCCGGCCCATCTGGCGCCGCTGTTCGAGAGCTTTATCCAAACCTCCGTGCGGGGCACGGCGCTGGAAATCCTCCCCGGCAGCCGCTCGCAATTGATCGCGCTGGCCGAACAGTCCGTGACCCCCGAAGGCCGGTTCATCGGCCTGGAGGATATGGGGCAGTTCACCGCGCTGGACGAACTGAGCACGCTGTACAACTCCGCTAAAAACCACCAGCGGGCGTTGGAAATGGCCCAACGGGCGCTCGAAATTCACGAGCGCATCAAAGGGGTCAACCATCCCAGCGGCGGCTACCTGGCCGCGCGGATGGCCCGCGAACTCACCCGCTTGCAACCCGGCGCGGCGGAAGCCATGTTTCAGCGCGCCGAACCTCTGGTCAAAGCGTCGGGGGATGCGTCGGACTGGCCGGAGTTCCTGGTCTATCGGGCCTGGTATGCTTTGGACCGGGGCGAACGCGCGCAGGCCGAACAATACGTCCAGCAATCCTGGGAAGCGAGTCGGTCCGCCGCGGCGCGTTCCCGGCAAGGCGAAATGAATCCCCGCATCGCGCATTCGCTGATCGGTGTCGGGGATGTTTATGTCGAACTCGACAATCTGACTGAAGCGGAAACCGCCTACCAGCAGGCCCTGAAGATCTTCGATACCGTGCGGGGCGGCGATTATCACTGGGTGGGCGAAAGCCACCAACGGTTAGCGGAAGTGCAGCGCCGTCGCCAGAACTACACACAAGCGCGCATGCACGCCCAGGCAGCGGTCGATCTGAATCGCGCCCTGTTCGGCGAGGGCCGGGCGCTGGCCGAGGCACTGATGACCCAGGCCCGCGTCGAACGATCCGCCGGCCAACCCGAGCGCGCCCTGGCCCTGTGGCGCGAGACGCGACGGATTTTACTCGCCGACCAGACCGCGCTGGCGCAATTGCAGACTCGAGACCTCGAAGGGTACCTGGAATTACTGTTCGAACTCGCCGCCCGCGTTCCCACGGATCAGAGAACCGCATTGCTCGATGAAGCCTTCATCGTCTCGCAACTCGGCCAGACCCCGGCGGCGGGACGCGCGGTGACGCAGGTCGCGGCGCGTCTGGCCGAAACCGACCCGGAGGTGCGGGAAACCGCACGGGCGCTGCAAGACGCGCTGCGAATCCGGCAGGATCTTCAATACGAGTTGGGTGTGGAGCAGAGCAAGCCGTTTCTGGCGCGGGACGCTGGTCGGGAGGAGGCGCTCAAGGCCCGCCTGCGGACGGCGGCGGACGAATACCAGCGTCTCGAACAGCAACTGCAAGCGCAGTTCCCCCGCTACGGCCGCCTGGTCACACCGACGCCGCTGAGCGCGGCGGATGTGGCGACATTGCTGCGGCGCAACGAGGCGTTGCTGCGGGTGCTGCCCGGCGAACGGGAAACCTGGGTGTTTGTGGTGAGGGCGGATGGTGCGTTGCACGGGGTCGCCGTGGACGCGCCGGAGCAACGCCTGACCGCGCAGATCGAACAGCTGCGTGCCGGGGTGGACGCCAGTGCGGGCCATCTGCCCGAGTTTGATCTGGCGCTGGCGCACCAGCTTTACCAACAGTTGCTCGATCCGCTGGAGCCGGCGCTGGCTGGAGTTCGGCACTTGATGGTCGCCCCGTCTGGGGTGCTGCTCAGCCTGCCGCCTACCCTGCTGGTGCGGCGGGTGCCGGCCGATCCGGGCGATTATCGGCAAGCCGCCTGGTTGATGCGCGACATGGCATTCAGCATGCTGCCTTCGGTCGTGGCGCTGGCGCAGTTCCGCGAACTGGTGGGTTCGTCGCAAGCCCGCCAGCCGTTTATCGGTTTTGGCGATCCGGTGTTCGCCGCCGCCGCGCCGGCCGGCGCGACGACGTTGCGCGGCGCTCCCGGCGGCATCGACCGGGTCGTTCAGGAGTGCGAGATCGACGAGCGGGCGATCGGCCAGTTGGTGCAACTGCCGGAAACGGCGACCGAGCTGCGGACGCTGGCCCGGATTCTGGGTGCCGATCCGGCTCGGACGGTCGTGCTGGGTCGGCAGGCGACAATTCCGGCGGTACAGGCCAGCAATTTGCGGGATTACCGCATCATCGCGTTCGCCACTCATGCGCTGCTGCCCGGCGAGTTGGACTGCCTGACCGAGCCGGCGCTGGCGCTGACGCCACGGTGGCTCGATGCCGGGGGGGATAACGGTTTGTTGGATGCCGGTGCCATCGCCGAGCTGCGGCTGGATGCCGAATGGGTGTTGCTGTCGGCCTGCAACACGGCGGGCGAAGGGGGCGAGCGCCTGCGCGGCGAAGGGTTGTCTGGATTGGCGACGGCGTTTTTCTACGCGGGCAGCCGGGCGCTCCTGGCGTCGCACTGGTATGTGGTGTCGGAGCCGACAGTGTTTTTGACGACGCGCACGTTTGAGGCATACCAGCGCTCGCCCGGCATGGGGCGAGCGGAGGCGCTGCGACAGGCGCAAATCGCGTTGATGGAGCAGCCGGGCATGGCGCATCCGATCTTCTGGGCGGCGTTTACCCTGATCGGGGAAAGCAGCGC
>REEE01000307.1 GCA_007695245.1 Candidatus Competibacteraceae bacterium
GTTGCTGGGTTTGAGCGGGACGCTGACGGCGGCCGCCGCGACCGTCTGGCTACCGCGAGGCGCGGATGAAGAGGCAGAACGTCGCGCCGCAACGAACCCACCGCTGGCTTCCAGCGCGTTCTGGGTATTCGCTGCCATCGCGGTGCTGTACGCCTTCGCCGAGGGAACGTTCAGCAACTGGGCGGTGCTGTACTTGAGTGAGGCCAAGGCGCTGCCGGCGGGAGTGGCGGCTCTGGCATTGTCGGTATTCTGGGCGGCCATAGTGATGGGTCGCTTGCTGGTCGCGGTCTTGGTGGCGCGGGTTGCGCCGCTGAAAATTTGGCTGACGCTGCCGGCGCTGATGATCGCGGCGTTTCTGCTGCTGCCCGCCGCCGACACGCCGGCGCTGGGGCTGAGCCTGTTCGCGCTGGCGGGTTTGGCCTGTTCGGCCTTCTTTCCGCTGACCATCAGCCTGGCGTCGGAACGGTTCCCCGAACACGTACCTTGGATATCGTCCATGTTGATCGCCGCGTTGATGGTGGGCGTGGGTCTGGGTTCGTTTGTGATCGGCCCGTTACGGGAATGGCTGGCGCTGGAGCAGATCTATCGACTTTCGGCTTTCTATCCCCTCGCGGTCATCGGCTTGGCCGTGTGGTTGGTGGCGGACCGGCGGCAGGCGAGGGTTGAAGCGCGAGTCTGAAGCAGCGGGGGATGGTGTTATCGATATGGATATAAAGACCCATAAGTCATTGATTATGATTTGTTATAATATTCATGTCCGAATCGCTGCCGAAAAAAATACTCTTGCCCTGCATCCAAGCCGAAACATTGTCCGTAACCATCGTTATTGCGATCGGATTTTTGATCTGCCATCTCTTGGACGCCCGATGCCGAGTTGATGGCCGAGCAATCACTCCTTAACCTTCTTCGACAGGAGCCCTCTGGGATGGAACCGTTAAATTCAGGACCCCGGTATTACTGGCTGGGGGGCAAGCGCAAGCCGGAACAGGACCGTTTTTTCAAACAGGCCTTGGATGCTTCAGCGTGGGAGGCGGGTGACGCCGAAGACTGGCAGGCCTGTTGGTTTACCGGCATGCCGAAGGCCGCTCAGTTCCGCAAGGCCGGACCCGAACGCAAGATCAACCACATTCCAGGGAACAATTCCCTGACCGTGAAAGACCGCCTGCATGATACGGTTTCAGCCCTGCGCGAGCGCATGTGCGAACAGTTCGGCCCCGATCATGAAACGGTCTTGCGTCTGGGTTTTCTCCCCAAGGTCTATGCCATGCCCCAGGACTACCATGCCCTGCAGCAGGCGGCTCTGGACGATCCGGGCCAGCGCTGGATCCTGAAACCCAAGAACGCGGCCCGAGGTAAGGGGGTGCGGGTCATTCGCGATGTGGCCGGCGTCCCCATGGAAGAATCCTGGATGGTCCAGGAGTATCTGCCAAAACCCCATACCATGCGCCAGCGCAAATACGTCCTGCGGCTGTATGTACTGGTGGCTGGCATTGAACCGTTGCGGGTTTATCTCTACCGACAGGGTTTCGCCAAGCTCGCATCAGCCCCCTATGACGTCAACGACATCGATAACCTCTACAGCCAACTGACGAACCCGGACATCAACGCCCTGAATACCAGCGCGGAGGCGCCCGTGGAATTCGTGGATCTCGACCGCTATCGCCAGTGGCTGCGCGACCTTGGTCATGACGATGAAATGCTGTTCGAACGCATCCGCGATCTGGTGACGCTGACCGTCATAGCCGCAGTTGAGCCCCTGCGCCGGCGAACCGCGGAATACGGCGCCGATCCTCGGGGCTGTTACGAATTACTGGGCGTTGACTGTCTGATTGATGAGGAACTCAACCCCTGGATATTGGAGTGCAATCTGAGTCCTTCCCTGGGCGTGTGCGCCGGCCCTGAAAGCGGTGGCCTGATGGAGGAGCAAGTCAAGGCTGACCTGGTGGCTGACCTGGTGTCCCTGGTGGACCTCAATGGTTCGGCGTCCGCGCCGGCCGCACCTGATCCGGTCGAACGCATCCGCCGGGAGGCGGAGAGTGAATACGCCCGTGCGGGGGGCTTTCAACGTCTTTACCCCGACGCGGATGTCGAGCGTTATCTGCCGTTTTTCTCCTTGCCACGGCTTGCCGACCTCGTGCTGGCGGATGCCGTCAGGGGAGCCCCGGTCAAGCGTCCGCGACTGCGACGTCGCCACGCGGTCGAGGTGATGACCGACGATCGGCTGGCCCTTTACGATGAACGGAGCGGCCGGCTTTACCGGCTGAATGAAACCGCGTCGTTGATCTGGTTGCTGGCCATGGAAGGGGTCGATCCGGATGGCATTGCCGGGGAATTGGCGGTATCGGCGGCCAATGCCGGGGTTGTGCCGGATCGGTGGGCCATTCGCAATGATGTCTGGAACTGCCTGGCCGACTGGGCCCATGCCGGCCTGCTGATCCAGCAGGGGGATGCCGGCTCGATGCCCGATGCAATCTCCCAGCGGACCCAGGTCGCAAAGCCCGCTTACCAACCGGGACTCGATACCCTCCCCTTCCAGGCCCCTCTCACATGCGGCGCGCGGCGCCTGGAATTCCATACCGACAGCCGGCCGGTCGTCGCCCGGTTGCAAGCGGTGCTGTCTTCCCTGCAAGCCGAACCCGGTTCCCCGGCCGCTCTCCGCCTGGAGGTGGTGCGGGATACCCCCGGTTATGCCCTTATTTTTAACGGTGAAGTCATCGCTTCCCGACTCACTCTGGCGGCGGTCGGGCCCACCTTGTGCGACTGTTTGGCCCGGCGAGCCGCCGCGGACGGGGAAATGGTTCTGGATGCGGGCGTTGTGCCGCGGCTGGATGAAAAGGTGGGGTCGGTGCTTTTCGCCGGCGCCCAGTCCGCTCCGGAAGACGGTTTCGCCCTGCACTTCGCCGATCGTTGTGGCCGGGGTTTCATCAGAGGGCTCCGATTCGACACGCGGAGTTTCGACCGCGCCAGCGTCATCGGACTTCCAGGCCGGAGTGACAGCGGCCTCATCCCGGCAAGCCGGACAGGCCGGTCCGGATCCCACATCGTGGAAGCAGTCATTATTCCCCGCCATGCGCACTCTCCTCGGGAAAACATCATTCAACCCCTCTCGGTGGGCGAGGCGCTGGGTGAATTACTACCAGCCTGTTTTCTGGCCGGCGGTGAGCCACTGGATGCCGAAACATTGCTGGGTTTCGCGGACTGGCTATCACGGCGACCACGGTATTCGGTTGATATCTCCGACTACGAAACCGCAATCGAGGCGCTGATGCATTATCTGGAGGCCCTCCCCGTCGAACTGGAATTGACTTCAGCCACCTGATCCACTGGACCAAGAGGTAACGATATGACCACCACCCGTTCTGTTGAAAACGATCCCCTGGCTCAGGTCAGCCGGCACGCCCACTGGCTGTTACGCTTCGCCTTGGCCAGTGTCTTTCTTTACATGGGCATCGATAAATTCATGGGTGGCGGCATCCGCGAATTCGCCGACATCATGGCCCTGCCCTACCTCATAGCAGTCCTGGTCGCTCTGGCTGAAATCGGTGCGGGCGCGTTCATCATCGCCGGTGCCGTCCTTGGTACCTGGATCACCCGCCTTGGGGCCTTGGCAGCCCTTCCCGTGCTGTTGGGCGCCATTTTTATGATGCACTGGGGCCAATGGCATTTTATGGCCACTCCCACCCATCCACTGGGGGGTATGATGTTTCAGGTCACACTGGTCATGTTGGCGCTGTACCTGTTGCTCCGAGGCAATGAGGCGTAAGCCCTCTCAAACCACGAGCTATTTGATCGATGGCTCTCCTGCTGAACCAATCTCAAAAACTGGGAAGGAGGTCTTATGTCGGATGAACAGCGGCGAAAGTTGCTCGATAAGTTATCCCGAGGAATCGCTTACACCGCACCGGTGCTCGCGATGATTGCCGGTGGCGCCGCACTCCACGCCATTTATTCGGATGCCTTTAGTGAACGCGGCTATGTAATGACGGCTGTGGGCGAAGCCGAAGCCGAGGGTGAAGCCGAAGCCGAAGGTGAAGCCGAAGCCGAAGGTGAAGCCGAAGCCGAAG
>REEE01000046.1 GCA_007695245.1 Candidatus Competibacteraceae bacterium
AGCCTGTCCGAAAAGGTCCTTTTCGGACAGGCGTGTTCAGGGGTTCAGTGTTCAGAGTTCAGGATTACAAGCTTGACTTTTGTCGTCCAATATGCTATGCTTAAACAAGTTAAAGCGAAAAGGACTTGAACATGCCAGTTTGTGCGACACCTGTTACGATAGCCGAGCAACCCATGGTCTGCAACCTGTTTTTACCGGCTCCCGACACTGACTTTCGCGATTTTCTTGACGAAGTGGCCGAGTTGTCCCGTTTCGCGCCAGAAATCATTGCGGCGATCGAGAGCGATCTGGATGCGCACGCCCGCGAAAAGAAGAAGCTTCGATTGGAAGACCGTAAGTTTTTCGAGAGCCGCACGGCGGACCTGCCCGTTCTGGAGGTTGAAAGCTCCGAGATTTCGAGTGCGGCGTTGCCCCTTGGCGTGGGTCGCCCCCGGATGCCAGCCGAGGCTGTGTATATGTTTCTGATGTTACGCGGATTTCTCGGTTCGTTGAGCAGCCAGCAGTCCCGGCGGTTTCTGAGCGAGTCGATGAATTTGTACACATGGCTTCAGAGCCGTGGGCTTCAAATGCCCGGAATCAGTACGATTCTGGACAACTTAAACGTAATCCGCCACCAGACACGGCAGTTGATCTTCGATCGGCAGATCGCGCGCGTTCTGGGCGATGGACTTGAGGATTTCAGGAGTCTGACGCTGGACAGCACCTCGGTAAAGGCCAACAGCAGTTGGCCGACCGATGCGAGGATTCTCACGGGCCTGTTAGCTCGGGTGAATCGCCTGGGTCAGCAACTCGACGCCTTCGGGTTGGAAAATTTCCGGCAGGGCTGGGTTCCCCGTTGGCTGGAGGAGATGGACAAGCTGGAATTTCAGATTTGCCTGGTGGCCGGGAAAGCGAATTCCAAAATCAAGCTCAAGCAGCATTACCGCCAGTTGCTCCGAAAAGGGAAAAGCGCGTTTGCGGCACTGGGAACGCAGTTTGAGCGCGTTGAAAAGGAGATTCAACTCGACGCGCTCGCGCCCAGCCGCAGAGCGATTCTGCTGCGTATAACTGAACAAATCAGAAGCGATCTCTCCGATGCGGGCCGGGTCATTGAATACGCCAGGGACCGCGTGTTTCACGAGAAGACGCTACCATCCACGGAGAAGGTCCTGAGCCTGTCGGACGGATCAGCCGCCTACATCACCAAAGGCAGCCGAACCGCGGTGATCGGCTACAAGCCTCAACTGGTTCGCAGCGAAAACGGATTTGTTGCCAGCCTGCTGGTTCCCGAGGGTAACGCAGCCGATTCGATCAATCTGGTTCCGGCGATCAGTGATGCGATTAAGCGTACCGGCGTGACTGCCGGGCTGGTCAGCACCGACGATGGATATGCTTCTGCGCAAGGACGGGATGCCCTGCATGCGATGGGCGTTGCAACGGTAAGTATCAGCGGAGCCAAAGGCAAGCGGTTGACAGCACTTGAGGATTGGGAAAGTGAACCCTACCGTGATGCTCGCCGCTGTCGCTCCGCGGTGGAATCGTTGATGTTCACAATCAAGAACAGATTCACTTTCGGCGAGCTCGGCCGCCGCGGCATCGAAGCCGTACGGGACGAATTGCTGGAAAAAGTACTTGCCTATAATTGCTGCCGCAGCATCCTGATTCAGCAAAGAAAACGAGAAAACCTCGAACAAGCGGCGTAAAAGCCGATCTGCACGAATGAAAACGCCGATCACAGAACCGGTACGCCAAAATACTGCCCAGGGAAGGTGTTTTGGTGACGGATGACAGCAAAAAAGACAAGAACGCAGCAAATTCACACCGATTCGTTCCTGAACTCTGAACTCCGAACCCTGAACACCCCATCCGAAACCCTTTTCGGATGGGCTCTATTTAGAATCACTGTCGCGCTACGCCAGTACGGCCAGGGCAATTTCGAGTTTACCGAGCGGGGCGGACACCTGGATGCCCGCGACGGCATCGGCGATGCGGGTTTGCATGTCGCGGGCAATCTCGATCCCGGCGGCAATGCCTTCCGCGCGGTCGCGACAGACCGCCATGCGTTTGAGGATCGCTTGTGGCACGTCCACGCCCGGCACGTGGGCGTTCATGAACTCGGCATTGCGCAATGAAATCAAGGGGTAGAGCCCGGCCAGGATCGGGATTGTCCGCGGAAACCGGTTGACCCGGTCCAAAAAGCGGAGCAAGGCATCGGGGTCGAAAACCGGTTGCGTGATCGCGAACTCGGCGCCGGCATCGATCTTGGCGGCAAAGCGGTCGACCTCACGGTCGATATCGATCGCAACCGGATTGGCGCCGACGCCCAGTACCAGGCCGGCGGGCGGCCCGATGGCCTTGCCCACGGCGTCGCATCCCCGGTTGAGATTGTTGACCAAGCGGCACAGGCCGATGGCGTCGATATCGAAAACGCCGGTTGCATCGGGATAATCGCCGAGTTTGGGCGGGTCGCCGGTAATTAGCAGCCAATTGCGCAAGCCCAGCGAAACCGCGCCGAGCAGGTCGGACTGCAGGGCGATGAGGTTGCGGTCGCGGCAACAAAGGTGCGGAATGGCTTCGATCCCCGCCTCGCGCTCGAGCGTCATGGCGGCAACCAGCACGGAGAGGCGCGCGCAGGCGCGGGGGCCGTCGGGAATGTTGATCGCGTCGACACCGGCCTCGCGGCATTGACGGCCCGCCTCGATGAAGCCCTCGAGCCGATCGACCTGGCGCGGCGGCAGCAATTCAACGGAGGTCACACGCCGTCCGGCGGCCAGCGCGGCGCCAAAGGCCGACTTTTGTGCCAGCGGCACCGGGTCGGGCAGGGGAGGGGCGTCCTGGCGGTCGCCGGCGACGTGAATCTCCAGATGGCGTCGCACGCCGCTGAGTCCCGAGAGCGCTCGCGCGGCGCAGCGCATGTCATCGGGCGTCGTGCCACAGCAACCGCCGATGGCGCGTGCGCCCAGTTCAATATAGCGCTTGGCGTATTCGGTAAAATATTCCGGACTGTTGAAATAGAGCATCCGCCCGCCGACCTCGGACGGGCCGCCGGCGTTGGGCATGACCAGCACAGGCTTTTGCGCCACCGGCATGACGTTGCGCAACCGTTCAAGCATGCCGGCGGGACCGACGCCACAGTTCAGGCCGATCACGTCCACATCCGGGCAGTCGTTCAGCTTTCGCGTATAGACGACTTCCGGCGCGTCGGGGCCTGAGGCGGACTGCGCGCGGCCACGGAGGGTAAAGGACGCGATCACCGGGCACCCGCTGCGGCGGGCCGCCGCAGCGGCCTGGATCAAGTGGTCGATATCCGTAAACGTCTCCAGCAGGATGACATCGACGCCGCCGTCCACCAGCGCCTCGATTTGCTCGCCAAAGGCGGCCGCCACGTCGGCAGTGGGAATGGGCTCGGATTCGGTCACCTCGCCGGGGGTGAAAAGGGGCCCCACCGAACCGGCCACCAGCCCTTCGGGGCCGACTGCGCGGCGGGCCAGTTCGGCTGCGGCGCGATTGATCGGCGCGACGTCGGCGGCCAGCCCGTACGGTTGCAGTTTGTAGCGATTGGCACCGAAGCTGTTGGTCTCGATGACATCAACGCCGGCCACAACATAGGCCTGGTGCAGCTTGAGCACGAGGTCCGGCTGGGTGCGGCACAGTTCATCGTAACAGACGTTGACGAACACCCCCTGGGTGTAGAGCAGGGTGCCCATGCCGCCGTCGAAGACCAAGGGGCGTTCGTGCAGACTGGAAAGAAAACGCGCCTTCATCGGTTCGGGAAGATCAGCGGCGCATCGGTGCGTGCCTGGAGCGCATCGGGGGTCAGGCCCGGCACCATTTCCCGCACGATGAAACCGTCGGGTGACGTATCCAGCACCGCCAGATCCGTGTAGACCCGCTCCACCACGGCTTGTCCGGTCAGGGGATAGGTGCAGGTGGAGACCAGTTTCGGCGCGCCGTCCCGGGTTTGGTGAAACGTTAGCACCAGCACGCGCTTCACGCCGGCCACCAGGTCCATGGCGCCGCCGACGGACGGGACCGCGCCGGGCTCACCGGTAGACCAGTTGGCCAAGT